>NZ_JBIUVK010000001.1:291349-395146 GCF_044742865.1 Pseudomonas sp. NPDC087814
TCAAAAGCTAAAGCGGGCACGGTCCAAATGTGGGAGCGGGCTTGCTCGCGAAGGTCGTTAACGATGACGTGGGTATTCTGGATGAACGCGGCGCTCTCAGGTTTTTCGCGAGCAAGCCCGCTCCCACAGAAAAGCAGATCTGTTTTCGCTCTGGTCATTGCTTTTGCTTTTAACACTCAGGTCGGCTTTCAGGCCGCCGTGCTCTTGCTTTTGATCTTGATCTGACTGCCCCAATAAGCCCGAGGCCGAACGCAGGTATTGCGGAGCCCTTTGCCCACTTTGGGCTGGGCCGGCATTCCGGCTTTTCCAAAGTGAGCCGCTGTAAGAGCGGAACCATAGGCCGCCGTCACCCAAATAGCGGATATGCCCCCTCAAATCCCCCGCAACGCCAACATCGCCAGATACAGCAGCACCACCCCACAGGCCCCATAGCTAACCCTCTGCCACATGGGCGAAGCATTCCGCCGCAGCAAATTGACCAACCCCGCAATCAAAAAACACGACAACACCGAAGCCAGCATAAACCCCGCAAAAAACATCAACGTCTGCCCATGGCTAGGCGCCGCTCCGACTATCCCCGACAACGCACTCCCCAGCGCCCCCCAATAGACAATGTTCTTCGGATTGGCCAGGGAAATCGCCGCCCCCACCACCAGCGCATTCTGCCCGGACCTGGCCGGCGCACTCCCGGCCTCTGGCAAGCGCCAGGCATCCATCAGGCTGCGAATCCCGAGCCAGGCCAGATACAGCCCACAAACGGCCGTCAGCGGGACCCGCACCGACTCATGCTGGATCAACAACGCCATGCCCGTAAGCCCGATCACCGCCCACACGGCATCGCCCACCAGCGAACCGATCTGCACCAACAGCGCAGGGGTAAACCCCTGCAACAGCCCACGGCGCAGCGTCTCCGCCAGCACCGCCCCCGGCGACAGGCAAAACACAAACCCAAACACCAGCGCCGAAAAAAAGATCGTCAACATGCCTGCTTTCCTTCAAGTGATGGCCGGCATTTTAGGGAAGGGTGTGTAAGTCGTCTTGAACCAGATTGCGCTTTTCAGCCCTTGAGCACGCGTTGATAGCGCCCCGGTGTGATCCCGTAGGCCGCCCGGAAATGCCGATTCAGATGGCTCTGGTCAGCAAACCCCAAGGCATGGGCAACCTGCGACGCCGCAACGCCTGAGCGCAACAGCCCCTTGGCGCGCCGGGTACGCAGTTGCATCGCCCACTGGCGTGGACTCAGCCCGGTTTCTTTCTGAAAAGCCCGCAGCAGATGGAATTTCGACAGGCCCAACTCGTCACCAAGGGTCTCGAGTGCCACCGCCTGGTGCAGGTTTTCAGCCAGCAATTCCTGGGCCTTGATCACCAACCCGCGTCCCACCGCAGTGCTGCCAGGCAAGCGGACGCCGCTGCAACCGACGACTTCGCCGAGCAGCACCACCAGGGCTTCCTCACTCAGCTCCCGGGCCAGCGGATCGACACTCAACGCACCTTCAATCGCCCCGGCGAGTTTCATCGCCAACGCCGGCTGGAAGCACAGCGAACGGTCAAACTCCAGGTGCGCCAGGCCCAGGTCAGCTGCCAATTGCTCGGCAGTCGCATACAAGCTGACAAACCGCCACGGCTGCCCTTCGGCCGCGCCGCCGCCTTGAATCTGCCCCGGGTTGTACAGGGTGATGCTGCCTGGGCCGGCCTCGAAGGTGCGACGATCCAGCCACACCTGTTCCTCGCCGAGCAGGTTGACGCCGATCACGCATTCATCATGGCTGTGGCGGGCAAATGTCAGGCCGGTGCAGGTGGTGCTGCTGACTTCGTAGTTGCCCAGCCAGGCGTGCTGCATGGAACTCATTGAGGGGGCTCGCTGTGACCGTTGCCCGCGAGCATACGCCGGAAAAGGGCTTCAGATCGACTACTCGCCCGGCTCTCCGGTTATAGCGTGGCGATGCGATCGAGCTCGGCCTTGAGTTCAACGGGACTCAGGCTGGCGAACGGGATCGCGAAAAAAGCCCGGCAGCGTCGTTCAATGATTTCCAGGGTGGCGCGGAACGCGGGGTCGACTTGGGCTTCATCGCCTTGAACATCCGACGGATCCTCCAATCCCCAATGCGCCTTGAGCGCCGGGCCGAAATACACCGGGCAAGCTTCTCCGGCAGCCTTGTCGCATACGGTGACGACGATGTCTGGCGGGCTGCCTTCAAAGGCGTCGTTGCCCTTGCTGTACAAGCCTTCGGTGCTGATGCCGGCGGCTTTCAGCGTGGTCAGGCTGCGTGGCAGCACCTGGCCCTTGGGGAAGCTCCCGGAGCTGATGGCCTGGAAACCGTCCGGCGCCAGATGGTTGAACAAGGCTTCCGAAAGAATGCTGCGGCAGCTGTTGGCGGTGCACATGAACAGGACTTTCATCAAGCGAACTCCGTCAGAAACTCAGGCGCAAGGCCAGGGCGGCGAGGGTGATCAACAGTACCGGCAGGGTCAGCACGATCCCGACCTTGAAGTAGTAACCCCAGGTGATGGTGATGCCTTTGCGTGCCAGGATGTGCAGCCAGAGCAAGGTCGCCAGGCTGCCGATAGGGGTGATTTTGGGGCCTAGGTCGCTGCCGATCACGTTGGCGTAGATCATCGCGTCCTTGACCACGCCCACGGCGTGGCTGGCCTCGATGGAGAGCGCGCCGATCAGCACGGTTGGCAGGTTGTTCATCGCCGAAGACAGCAGCGCGGTGAGTACACCGGTGCCCAAGGCCGCGCCCCATACGCCATAGCTTGCGAAGGTGTCGAGCCAGGTCGCGAGGTAGTCGGTCAGCCCGGCGTTACGCAGGCCGTAGACCACCAGGTACATGCCCAGGGAGAAAATCACGATCTGCCAGGGCGCTTCCTTCAGCACCTTGCGGGTGGAGATTTTGTGGCCCTTGGCGGCGATCACCAGCAGTAATATGGCGCAGGCGGCAGAAATTGCGCTGATGGGAATGCCCAGCGGTTCCAGGGCAAAGCAGCCCACCAGCAGGATGCCCAGCACCCACCAGCCGGCGCGGAAAGTGGCGCGGTCGTGGATCGCACTGGCAGGGTCGTCGAGGTCTGCCGGGTCGTAGGTTTGCGGAATGTCCCGGCGGAAAAACCACAGCAATACGGCGAGGGTCGCGGCGACGCTCACCAGGTTCACCGGCACCATCACTGCGGCGTATTCGTTGAAGCCGATCTTGAAATAGTCGGCCGAGACGATGTTCACCAGGTTGGAGACTACCAGCGGCAGGCTCGCGGTGTCGGCGATAAACCCGGCGCCCATGACGAACGCCAGGGTGGCCGCCGGGGAAAAGCGCAACGCCAACAGCATCGACATCACGATGGGCGTGAGGATCAGCGCCGCGCCGTCGTTGGCGAACAAAGCCGATACCAGCGCGCCCAGCAGCACCATGTACGCGAACAGTCGCCGACCGCGCCCACGGCCCCAGCGCGCCACATGCAAGGCAGCCCAGGCAAAGAAGCCCGCCTCATCCAGCAGCAGGCTGATGACGATCAGCGCGACAAAGGTCCCGGTTGCGTTCCAGATGATGTGCCACACCACCGGGATGTCGGCCAGGCTGATAACCCCACAGGCCAGGGCCAGGATCGCACCCATCGTGGCGCTCCAGCCGACGCCCAGGCCCTTGGGCTGCCAGATGACCAAAATGATGGTGAACAGAAAGATAGCAACGGCTACAAGCATGAAAAGCTCTCCGCAGGATCAGCAGCAGGCGCTGGCCCGTTGTGGTCGGTCACCCATGGTTTCCAGACGCTGGGCGTCTGTTTTTAACCAGGCTTGGTTGGCTTGCAGGGTGGTGTCGAGCACTTCCGTCACCCACTCCGGCAAGGCCGGGTTGAGGCGGTAATAAATCCACTGGCCCTGGCGACGGTCCAGCAGCAACCCGCAACTGCGCAGTTGCGCCAGGTGGCGGGAGATTTTCGGCTGGCTGTCGTCCAGAGCATGGATCAATTCGCACACGCAAAGTTCGCCTTCACGCAGGATCAACAACGTCAGCCTGGCGCGGGTGGCGTCGGCCAGGCATTTGAAGACGTTGGGCGGGGAGAAAAGATCTGACATGGTCAGTGCCTTGATACATATGGAAATACGAATATACGTATTTCCATATGTATTGGTCAAACCTTGTTTCGATTGACCTGCGTCAAGTGCCCGACAATCGATGACAAGTGGTTGAAATTAAACTGAAACACAAATGTCCTAAAGTGCCTGCCCATTGGTGATGAAGGAAGAAAACGTGTGACCCGTGCCACTCGCAACCTGCGCAAGACCCTGGATTCCGTCGCGGACAATAACGAAACCGCGGCGTTTGACCTGATGCGCGCCGTCGAAAAGCTCAGCGATGAAGTGCTGCGCCAGCGCCTGCTCAATACCATCCACCGGCTCAACCAGGACGCCCACGAACTGCGCGAAGCCCGGGACGCGGTGGAGCGGGTGTCGGTCAAACTGGCTTGAGCACGATCGTTCAAGACAATCCCTGATACCGCTGGCATGCTTGTCGACTGACTGTCGATGAGCTTGTTGTGTATGCCTAACGCTCTGCCTCTGAATGCCTTTTCCCGTGGCGCGATTGCGATCATTCCATTGTCCCTGGCGTGTGCGCCGTGGGGATTGCTGGCCGGTTCGACTGCAATTGATGCCCAATTCACGCCGCTGGAAGCCCAGGGGCTGTCGACCATCGTGTTTGCCGGTGCCGCACAATTGGTGGCCATCGGTATGGTCAAGAGCGGCGCCAGCCTGATTTCGATCCTGCTGACCACCTTGCTGCTGACCTCCCAGCATTTGCTCTACGGCATGCACATGCGTCCCACGCTGTCGCCGCTCAAGCCAAGGTGGCGCATGAGCCTGGGCTTTTTGCTGACCGACGAATTCTTCGCCCTGGTCAGCCAGTACGACCGCCAGACCTTCAATCGCTGGTACGCCCTGGGCGTCGGCCTGACGTTCTATATCATCTGGAACGTCTTTACCTTCGCCGGCATCGTGCTCGGCAAAAGCATTCCCGGGCTGGATCAACTGGGCCTGGAATTCTCGATCGCAGCGACCTTTATCGCCCTGATCACCCCGGTAGTGCGCGACGTGCCGACCATCGTCTGCGTAGCCGTGTCGTTGCTGTGCTCGGTTTGGCTGAGCTACCTGCACTGGGAATCGGCGGTGGTGGTGTCCGGTGTGTTGGGGATGAGCGCAGGGTTTGCCTGCAAGCGGCTGGGAGTAGGGCAACAATGATCTTCGTGATGATTTTTGGCATGGGCCTGATCGTGTTTCTTAACCGCTACCTGTTTCTCGAGCCGCGCCTGCCGGTGCGCCTCAATCGCGGGGCGCGGGAGTTTCTCGGGTTTGCCGTACCGGGGATGCTCACCGCCATCTGCGGCCCGATCATTTTCCTGGCTGATCACAAGCTCAACCTGAGTGTGGGCAACCCCTACCTGCTGGCCGGAATCAGCGCCGTGGCGTTGATGTTCTGGACCCGTAGCGTGCTGATCACCGTGTTGCTGAGCATGGCGCTGTTCTATCTGTTCCGCTGGCTGCTCTGACCAACAAACTCCTGCTACGGGGGGAGCAAAACCAAGGCAAAAAAAAGCCTGCGGGAGGGCAGGCTGGAAGGGAGACTTCTTAAAAATGAGCCTGCCGACTATAGGCGGCGAGGTCTTCCTTCACAGTGAAACAAAGTTCATGAATCTGTCAGCTATTCGATAACCGGGGCGGCGGCTTTCTTGTTGGCTTTCGCCTCGGCCGCCAGGCATTCCAGGGCAAATTGCTCGGTGTAGGTCATCTGGATCGGGGTGCTTTCGCCCTTCACGGTGCGCTCGCCGTCAAGGATGTAGCGGATGCGTTTGTCGGTCACGCCGATGCGTTTGGCGATCCACGAAGGCGTCTGGCCGATGCGGCTGATCAGCTTGTCGGCGTAGTCGGTGGAGGGGTTGTAGCGCTCGGCATTGGGTGTCATGGGGTTTCCGGGTAAAAGCGGGTTCGTAAGTAGGCGGCAGGGTGACGCAATAATCCTTCGGTGTCGCCTGCTAATGGTACAGTCGCGTTTTTTCCAAGGAAGCTTCGGTATGCGGATGGTGGTAATTGGCGCTTTGGTCCTGGCATCGCTGGCCGGTTGCGCGGGCTCGAAGATGAAAGAGGCGCGTACCGGCGCGCCCTACAAAACCCTGGCCTCGGACAAGGCTCCGCTGGTGGTTGCCCAGTGCATCCAGTTCGGCTGGCAGGATGAAGCGGTGTTCGGGGTGGATGCCGGTGGTTTCATGGAGCCTGCACAGGCTGGTGGCTTCACCATCTACACCACGGCAGGTGACTATTTTGTCGACGTGCGCAGTGCCGGCGCCGGCGCCTCCGTCAACTATTACGCGGCCCAGGATGACTATCCGGCCAAGCGCCGCCTGGCGGCACTGGCGACCTGCCTGTAATCCATTCCGTTAGAAAAGTTCAGAAATGCCCTGCGGACAGTCCCGCAGGCATTGTTTTAGTATTTTCCCGCTCACCCGGCGTGACGGCTCTTTACCGGTACAGGGATGTCGAGGCCGGAGCGTCGGGAGGGCAACTGTTTTCTAGCGGGGCATGTACCCCAGGTGCCAGCGCCGCGGAATCTTCAGCGACACCAGCCCCAACAGCGCCGACAGCACCCCGCTGACCAGCAGCGCACGAATCCCCATGTGGTGCTCCAGCAACGCACCGATCACCGCACCCACAAACATTCCGGCCCACGGGATCAGTTGCACGCGCCAGCCGTTGCGGCGTTCACCGAGCATCCAGCGGCCCAGTCCGCGACCAAAGCGTGACAGCGCCCCGGTGACATAGGTAAGCCCCACGGGCAACCCGTTCACTTCTTCGACGGCGGCATTCAGCATGCCCATGGCGATGATCGCTGCCAGCAACGCCGGCAATTGATCGGCGAACGGCCAGGCCGCAGCCCCGCACAGCAGGGTGGCGATGCACAGCAACAAGGGTAGGGCGTGGCGCCGGCTGACGCGGCTGACCATCACGCCCAGCGCATTCCCGGCGATAAACGTCGCCACCAGCAGTGTCAGGCGCGCGGTAAGGCCCAGGTCGCCTTCGCTGATCGCCACGGCGAGGCGCGTGGTGTTGCCGCTCATGAACGACACAAAATCCCCGCTGGCCATGAAACCAATCGCATCGGTCATGCCCGCCAGCACGGAAAGGCTCGCCACCAGCAGCAACCCGACACGCCCGCGCCATTTGTGGCGATGCAGCAAGGCGGCGTTGGTGTAGGGCTTCAGGGATGAAGGCAACATGGGGCCGGGTTCCTCGGTGAGATTATCCGGCCACTACCGTAGGGCGCTTCGTGCTCCGCTGCAATGACTTGGCGCACTTACAGGCGTTCGGCCAGTTGCTCCAGAAACATCGCCAGCCCGACTTCCTCGGCCTTCAAGCCTTTGCGCACTCGGGGCTTTGGCAGTTTCGCCAGTTCGCCCAGGCTGAAATGCTCCAGCACCGCCGGGTGGATGTAGCACTTGCGACACACCGCCGGCGTGTTGCCCAGTTGCTTGGCAACGTTCTTGACCATCTCCACCACATGTTTCTTGGCGTCGGATTCCGGCTGCCACTCAAGCTCGCGCAGCACTGCCAGCGCCAGGGCGCTGCCGGCCCAGGTGCGGTAGTCCTTGGCGGTAAAATCCGCGCCGGTCAGGGTGTGCAGGTAGGCATTCACATCGGTGGAACTGACGGTATGGCGCTCGCCATTCTCGTCCAGGTACTGGAACAGGTTCTGCCCCGGCAACTCCAGGCAACGCTTGATCACCGTGGCCAGGCGCCGGTCCTTGACGCTGATCTGGTGCTCGATGCCGCTCTTGCCGCGAAACTGGAACAGGATCTCACTGCCCTTGATATCCACATGGCGGGTGCGCAGGGTGGTCAGGCCGTAGGAGCGGTTGTCGCGGGCATATTGGGTATTGCCGACGCGGATCAGGGTGGCGTCGAGCAGCAGCACCACCGTGGCCAGGACCTTTTCCCGATTGAACCCTGGCGCCTCGATCTGTGCTTCCAACTGTTTGCGCAACTTGGGCAGCGCGCTGCCGAACTGTTGCAGCCGGGAGTATTTGTCGGTGTCGCGCACCTCGCGCCAGCGCGGGTGGTAGCGGTACTGCTTGCGCCCCCGGGCATCCCGCCCGGTGGCCTGCAGATGGCCGCGCGGGTCGGCGCAGATCCACACATCGGTATAGGCCGGCGGCACTGCCAGTGCGTTGATGCGTTTGATTTCGTCGGCATCGGTTATGCGCGTGCCGTCGGCCTTGAAGTACTGGAATTTGCCCCGCAGCTTTTTCCGGGACAGGCCGGGTTGGGTATCGTCGACGTAATGCAGGTCGCGGGGCAGGTCGGCAAGCAACGCAGGATCGGGCATGGCGCAAATTCCTTGGCAGGTATTTCTGATTGACCGCAGGGTTTTGCGGTCGTGCCAACAAGTTTGCTCCCCCGTAGCAGCTGTCGGGCAGTCAGGCCAGTACCGCCACCGCCTTGATTTGCGCCCACAGCGTCTGGCCGGGATGCAGCTGCAACTGGTCCCGCGAGTAACGGGTGATGCGCGCCAGCAGCGGCGTGCCGGCGGCGTCCAGGCTTACCAGCACGTGGGCTGCGTTGTCCGCCGGGATTTCCTGGGTCACCGTCACCGGCAGGCGATTGAGGATGCTGCTGTGTTCCTCGGCCTGCAGGCTCAAGCTGACGTCCCGCGCCTGGATCTTGAAACGCAACTGTTTGCCCAGCGCCAATGGTGCATGGGCCACGCGCATCTGCAATTGGCTCGCGGGCAATTGCAGGGTGAGCAACTGGTAGTGCGCGTCGTAGGCGCTGACGGTGCCGTTGATCACCACACCGGCGTCGTCGCCCAGGGCCATGGGCAGGTCCAGCCGGGCCAGGGTTTCGCCAATGGGGCCGCTGGCCAGGGCCTTGCCGTCGCTGAGCAACACGATGTGATCGGCCAGGCGCGCCACTTCGTCCTGGGCATGGCTGACGTACAGCACCGGAATCTCCAGTTCGTCATGCAGGCGTTCGAGATACGGCAGGATCTCGCTTTTGCGTTTGCTGTCCAGCGCGGCCAACGGTTCATCCATCAGCAACAGACTCGGGCTGGTGAGCAGGGCGCGGGCGATGCCGATGCGCTGGCGCTCACCGCCGGAAAGGTGCTGCGGATGGCGGTCCAGCAGGTGGCCGATGCCCAATAGTTCGGTGGCGTGGCTCATCTCCACCCGGCGTTGCTGGCGCGGGATGCGCTTGAGGCCGAACTCCAGGTTGGCCAGCACCGACAAATGCGGGAACAGGCTGGCTTCTTGAAACACGTAACCCAGGGCGCGTTTGTGGGGTGGCACGAACAGTCCTTTGCGGCTGTCTTGCCAGACCTCGTCGTTGATCTGCACGAAACCCTCTTCAGCCCGCTCCAGCCCGGCGATGCAACGCAGGCAGGTGGTCTTGCCGGAGCCGGAATGGCCGTACAGCGCCGTCACCCCACGACCGGGCAGGTGCAGGTCGACGTCCAGGGCAAACCCGGAATACTTCAGTTGCAGGCGTACCTCGATCATCGACATCAGCTCCAGCCCGCCTTGGTTTTACGGCTGGAGTAGAGCGCCAGCAACACCAGGAAAGAAAACACCACCATGGACCCGGCCAGCCAGTGGGCCTGGGCATATTCCATGGCTTCGACGTGGTCGTAGATCTGCACCGAGACGACCCGGGTCTTGTTGGGAATATTGCCGCCGATCATCAGTACCACGCCGAACTCGCCGACGGTGTGGGCAAAACCGAGAATCGACGCGGTGATAAACCCCGGGCGCGCCAGGGGCAGGATCACCGTGAAAAAGGTGTCCCAGGGATTGGCCCGCAAGGTCGCGGCCACTTCCAGCGGGCGAGTGCCAATGGCGGAGAAGGCGTTTTGCAACGGCTGCACCACAAACGGCATCGAATAGATCACCGAGCCAATCACCAGCCCGGCGAAGCTGAAGGTCAGGGTGCCCAGGCCCAGCCATTGGGTGAACTGGCCGAAGTAGCCGTTGGGGCCCATGGTCAGCAGAAGGTAGAAGCCGATCACCGTGGGTGGCAACACCAACGGCAAGGCCACCACCGCGCCAATGGGGCCGCGCCACCACGAGCGGGTGCGCGACAGCCAGAGGGCTATCGGAGTGCCGATGATCAGCAGGATGACCGTGGTCAGCGATGCCAGTTTCAGGGTCAACCAGATCGCGGAAAAATCGGCACTCGACAGCGGCATTTACAACTCGTAACCGTAGGACTTGATCACCGCGGCGGCTTTCGGACCCTTGAGGTATTCAACCAGGGCCTTGGCGGCGGCGCTGTCCTTGCCCTTGTTGAGGATTACCGCGTCCTGCTTGATCGGGTCATGCATCGACGACGGCACGATCCAGGCCGAACCGCTGGTGACTTTGCCGTCCTTGTAGATCTGCGACAGCGCTACAAAACCCAGTTCGGCGTTGCCGGTGGAGACGAACTGATAGGCCTGGGTAATGTTCTGGCCCTCAACGAGCTTGTCCTTGACCTTCTCGGTCAGGCCTTCCTTCGCCAGCACCTGGGTGGCGGCCAGGCCATAAGGCGCGGCTTTCGGGTTGGCGATGGACAGGTGCTGGAACTGGTTTTTCTTCAGCACTTCGCCCTTGGCATCGACGTAGCCTTCCTTGGCCGACCATAGCGCCAGGGTGCCGACCGCGTAGGTGAAGCGCGAGCCCTTGACGGTGTCGCCCTCGGCTTCGAGCTTCTGCGGGGTGGTGTCGTCGGCGCTGAGGAACACTTCAAACGGCGCGCCGTTCTTGATCTGGGTGTAGAACTGGCCGGTAGCGCCGTAAGCAGCGACCAGTTTATGGCCGGTGTCTTTTTCAAAGTCGGCGGCAATCGCCTGGATCGGTGCGGTGAAGTTGGCAGCCACGGCCACCTGTACTTCATCGGCATTCGCCGAGGAGAAGCCAAACGCGGCGATCAGGGTGGCGAGGGCCGTGGGGGCCAGGCGTGAGGCGCGAATCATCATCAAGAAGCTCCTTGGGGTTTGCGGCTTGTTAGGCAGAGGGGGACTACCGCTATGTATGGGAATATATAGCGGTTGGCCACTGCCGGTACAGCGCAAAGTTGTCCCGGGAGTTCAGGATCAGCGTCGGCCGAGTTTTTCCAGGGTTTGCGCGGCCAGTTCGAGCGTCAGGTCATAGCTGGAGATGTCTTTGCCGAGGCGCAGCGCCTGGCCCGACCACAAGTTGCTGAAGCCGGCTTCGTCCTTGGCCTTGAGCGGCATCAACGCACCGCCGGACAGCGGGAACGCCGGCGCCGTGGGGTTGATCGCGCCCAACTCACGCATTACGCGGTTGATGATGCCCCGCGCCGGGCGCCCGGTGAACAGGTTGGTCAGCGCGGTTTCACTGGCCTGGGCAGTGCGCAAGGCGTGGTGGTGTGACTTCGAGACGGTGGCCTCGGGGGTAAACAGGTACGCGGTGCCAATCTGCACCGCTGACGCGCCAAGGGCGAAGGCCGCGACAATGCCCCTGGCATCCCCGATGCCGCCGGCCGCAATCACCGGCACGCGCACGGCATCGACAACCTGTGGCACCAGCGCCATGGTGCCGATCTGGCTGTTCAGGTCGTCGCTGAGGAACATCCCGCGATGGCCACCGGCTTCGTTGCCCATGGCGATGATTGCATCGCATCCGTGCTGTTCCAGCCAGATGGCTTCTTCGACGGTGGTAGCCGACGACAGCACTTTCGCCCCGGTGGCCTTGACCCGGTCCAGCAGGGATTTTTCCGGCAGGCCGAAGTGAAAGCTCACCACTTCCGGGCGGAATTCTTCCACCACTTCACAGGCGGCGTTGTTGAACGGTGCGCGGTTGGAGACGGGCGTCGGCGCGTCAAAATCGGCGCCCAGCTCACGGTAGTAGGTTTCCAGCAGGTTCTTCCACTGAAGGTCGCGGTGAGCATCCGGCGTCGGTGGCTGATGGCAGAAGAAATTTACGTTCAGCGGCCGCGAACTGGCCTGGCGAATCGTGGTGAGTGCTTCGCGTAGTTGCTCGATGCTGAGCGCCGCCGCCGGCATCGAACCGAGGGCGCCGGCCTGATTGGCCGCAATCACCATGGCCGTGCTCGTGGCATTGGCCATGGGCGCCTGAATGATCGGTAACTCGATGCCCAGCAGGTCAAGAATTCGGGTGTCTGGCCAGGTGCTCATGGGACGCTTCTCCAACGGTGGAATGCTGTTCCGTCGTTTTAGCAGGGCCAGGCAGCACCAGGCCAGTCTGTATTATTCACTGGACGAATCCAGTGTTTCATGGGCGGTTATCAGTTGATGGCGTCACCCAGTACTGCATGAATCCGCTGGGCAATGTGCGCGGCGTGGGTTTCCAGGGCGAAGTGGCCGGTGTCGAGTAATTCCACCACGGCATTGGGGTTGTCGCCTTTGTAGGCATGGGCGCCCGGCGGGATGAAGAAGGGATCGTTCTGGCCCCAGATCACCAGCGCTGGCACTTGCGTGGCCTTGAAAAACGCCTGGAACGCCGGGTACAGCGTCAGGTTGTTGCGGTAGTCGAGGAACAGGTCCAACTGGATCTCGTCATTGCCGGGACGCTGCATCAGGAGCACGTCGAGCATGTAGGACTCCGGCGCCACCAGCTCCGGTTGCGACACGCCATGCAGGTACTGATAGCGCGTGCCTTCCAGGCTGATGACCGCGTTGCGAATCACCTCGCGATTGGCCTGGCTCGGCTCGGCCCAGTAGGCCCGGATCGGATCCCAGGCGTCACCCAAACCTTCCAGGTAGGCATTGCCGTTTTGCGATATCAGCGCGCTGACCCGTTCCGGGTGGGCCACGGCGAGGCGCAGGCCCACCGGTGCGCCGTAGTCGAACACGTAGAGGGCATAACGGCTGAGCTGCAGGGCGTCGACGAAATGGCCGACGGTAATCGCCAGGTTATCGAAGCTGTAGTGGTAATGACGTTCGGCAGGCACTTCGGTGAAGCCGAAACCCGGCAGGTCGGGGGCGATGACCCGGTAGCGGGTGGCGAGCAGCGGGATCAGGTCGCGGTACATATGGGACGAGCTTGGAAAACCGTGCAGCAGCAATAGCACGGGCGCAGACGGGTCGCCGGCTTCGCGGTAGAACACGCGAACGCCATCGGCATCAACATGCTGGTAGCGCACAACGGGGGCTGAAATCGACATGATCGGAATCCTCTGCGTAACTGGATAAGTTGATTTGTTGGGTTACTGGTTTCGCAGGCTGCGCTCGAAAAAGTAACCTGTCAAATTAATTTAATGGGTTACATATAGGTGTGTTTAGTAACTATCCAAAAGCGATATCAGCGGTTACGATGTCGCGGACTTGAAGAGGACTCGTCATGACCGCCATCACACCATCCCCGATGGAACCCTACGTGCTAGCCGACCATCCGGTGTTGGACATGCTCAACACTCGGGCGAATGTCGACGGTGTGCCGTTTGAATTCTGGCAAGGCGATGCCGATGTGCAGCGCTGGCTGGTGCGACTGGGCTGGTGCGAAGAGGGCGCGGCGCCGGTATTCGAGGAGGGCGCTTTGCTGGGCGCGGCGCGGGGGCTGCGGGAAGTGATTCGCTTGTTGCTGGAACAGCGCAAGGCTGGGCAGCAGGGTGATCCTGCGGCACTGAATGCATTTTTGCGCAAGGCCGTCAGCCATCCGCAGCTGGCTTGGCCGGCGCCCGGGGAGTTGCGCCTGGAGCGCCAGCGCAAACAGCAAACCGCTGAGCAGTTCCTGGCGCCAATCGCCGAAGCCGCGGCGACGTTGCTGGTAGAGGGGGATTTCGGTTTGATCCGCACCTGCGAACATCCCGAGTGCGTGCTGTGGTTCTACGACCGCACCAAGGGCCACAGGCGCCGCTGGTGCAGCATGGCGCTGTGTGGCAATCGGCATAAGGTGGCCGAGTTTCGCAAGCGCAAACTGGTGTAGACGTCCTCAGGATTCTGCCGGGCTTTCGCGCTCCAGCAACTGCCGCTTGCGCTCGACACCCCAGCGGTAGCCCGACAGATTGCCGTCGGCGCGCACCACGCGATGGCAGGGAATCGCCACCGCCAGGCTGTTGGCACCACACGCCTGGGCCACGGCGCGATAGGCGGTCGGCGCGCCGATGCGCTGGGCGATCTCGGCGTAGCTGGCGGTGCACCCCACCGGGATTTCCCGCAAGGCTTGCCACACGCGTTCCTGAAACGCAGTGCCGCGCAAGTCCAGGGGCAAGTCCAGGCCCAGGGCCGGCGCTTCGATAAAGCCCACCACCTGGGCGATCAATTGTTCAAAGTCGTGATCGGCACCCAGCAGATTGGCGCGGGGAAACTGGTCCTGCAGGTCGCGCACCAGTTTGTCCGGGTCATCCCCCAGCAGGATCGCGCACACACCGCGATTGCTCTGGGCCACCAGAATGGCGCCCAACGAGCATTGGCCAACGGCAAAGCGAATATCCGTGTTGGTGCCGCCGGCTTTGTAGTCGCGGGGCTTCATGCCGAGCAATTGGTCGGCAGCCTCATAAAAGCGGCTGTTGGAATTGAAGCCGGCGTCGTACAGCGCTTCGGTCACCGAGTGCTGGTCCTTGAGGCCGTCCCGTACCTTGCGCGAGCGATGAGCGCTGCCGTAGCGCTTGGGCGTCAGGCCGGTCACCGCCTTGAACACCCGATGAAAATGGAACGGGCTCAAGCCGGCGAGGGCGGCCAGATCTTCAAGGGGCGGCAGGGTTTCGGCCTGTTCGATGTGCCGACAGGCCGCTGCCACCAGTTGCGCATGGCGTGCGGCCACCTGGGTCTGGTCCCCCGACGCGCGCTTGTTGGGCCGGTAGCCCGCCGCTTCAGCCTGTTGCGGGGTGTCGAAGAACTCGACGTTCTCCGGGCGCGGGCGCCGTGCGGAACTGCTGGGGCGACAGTACACACCGGTGGTTTTCACACCATAGACGAAGGTCAAGTCGGCCTTGGCGTCACGGGCGACAATCGCGGCCCAGCGCGGGTCTTGTTCGGTGGCGTGGCGCGCGGTCATGGTGGTGGCTCCTGGTTGAAGAATGCCAGGTTAGTCCCGTGGGGCATTCCCATCACTCCGATGCTTGCGGTCAAATTCATCCGGCCGTGCGAAACGTCAGGTTGATGCGCTGCGGCCCCATGACCGGATGCGTGCCGGGCGTGATCGGCATTACGCCGTGAAAGCGCAGGCGGTCCACGCCGCCCCATACCACTACGTCGCCATGGAACAGCGAGACTTTTTGCGTCTTGTCGCTGCGCTCATGGCCGCCGAACAGGAAGATCGCCGGTAAACCCAATGACACCGAGACCACCGGGGCGGCATAGCGCCGCTCGTTCTTGTCCTGGTGCAGGGACATTTTCGCGCCTGGCACATAGCGGTTGATCAAGCAGGCATCCGGCTCGAAATCGTCGAAACCTGCATCTGCTGCGGCCATCACGGCCAGTTCGCGCAATGCGGCCGGCAGGGCTGGCCAGGGTTGTTGGTTATTCGGGTCAATCGGGGAGTAGCGATAACCGGTGGAGTCGGTCGTCCAGCCCAAGTCACCGCAACTGCTTAACGCCGCCGACATGGTAAAACCACCGGGCGTGACCATTTGCCGGAAGGGCGATTGAGCCAATACCCGTCGCAGCTCCGGTAGCAAACGCTCGACCCAGGGCAGGGCATAGCCTCTGAGGACGTAGGATTGTTCACCGATTTGCTCGCGCCCCGGGGGCTGTTGCAGCGCCTCATCGGCGAATAAATCGGCGGTTGATCCGGGAAGGGTCTTACTGCGCATCGTGAAAAATCACTCCCAAGGTATGCCGGGTACCACTGTGCAGAACACTGACCCCATGGCGCAAGGTCACCCGATGAAACCCCCTCACACTCGGCATGGGTCGCTGATTGACCGCGAAAATTACCGCGTCACCCTGGTTAAGAGGGACGACCTGGGCCCGGGATTGCATTCTTGGCCGCTGCTCCGTCAGCACCAACTCCCCGCCACGAAAGTCCTCTCCCGGCTGCGACAACAGGATGGCTACTTGTAGGGGAAACACATGTTCCCCGTACAGATCCTGATGCAGGCAGTTGTAGTCGCCTGGGCCGTATTGCAGCAATAACGGGGTAGGGCGTTGCTGCCCGGCAGCGTGGCAGCGGGCAATGAAGTCGGCATGGTGCACCGGATAGGTGATCGGCAGGTTCATCTGTTCGTTCCAGCGATTGGCCTGGGGCGCCAGGAACCCATACAGCTGTTCACGCAGCGCGCAGATCGGCGCTGGCAGCGGGTAGCGGAAATATTTGTATTCGCCCCGGCCAAAGCCGTGCCTGGCCATCGTCACATGGGAGCGAAACAGTTCGGGTCGGGGGTAGTGGCCGCTCAGTTCAGCGCATTCCTGCTGATCCAGCAGGGCCGGAATCAGTGCGTTACCCTGTTCATCGAGGGCTTGCTCGATGGCGGCCCAGTCCAGCTTGGCCAGGCGTTCATGCAGTGGAGTGGAAGGCATCGACAAGTTCCTGTGGCAGCGCATTAGGGCTGCCAGTCTAGAAAGTCGTCAGCGGCAGAACACTCCGATGCTTGCGCTCGAATTACAGCGCCTTGCTCACATTGATGTCGGTAATCTCATCGCTGGCATCGTGGATTTTCGCCAGGGCTTCCTTGGCTTCCTCCACGCTGCCTGCTTGCAGTTGGGCGAACTCGAAGCGGCGCTCACCGTTGAGTTTGTACTTGATCACATATTTGGTGGTAGTCACGGGCATTCCTGTCAGCTCAGTTTCGAATTGGTGCGGCGCACAATGCGGATCTTGTGGGACAAGGTCGGCTTTTTGGTCACGCTGATGGCGCGGCGGGTCACGACGTCCAGGGTGATGTTCCAGAACCCGGTGCTGGGCGCAGTGATTTTTGCCGGGAACTTGTCGAACGCGCCGCCGTGGTAAGTATGGCGGCCGCCGTTCTTGAAGCTGCGAAAGTTGGCATCGCTCATCAGGCGGATGTTGCAGGTTTGCGAGCATTCAATGACGACAATATCTCCTTCATTGAGGTGCTCACGCTGGTGGATGAATTTCATAAGGTGTCTCCAGAAGGGCTTTTTCTGAAAAATCAGAACGATACGTAGGTTAAGATGGAGTTTATCAGCCCCAGCACGTTTATTATCGGACCGTCGTCGACGACTTCGACAATTTAAAACAGTTATTTACCGAGTTATCAGGGATAAATCCTACGTGGGCGGGAGAAAAATACCTTCTTCGCTGTCGTAGGGTCTTTATCGGAGGTTTTTATATGAAGTGGAGTGTGTTGGTTCTGGCCCTGGCGTTGGGTGGATGTGCTTCGGTGGCGGATATCAAGCAGACCCCACCAACGCTGGCAGTGATCTCCGGGAAAAAACCACAGGAATACGCGGCGTGCGTTGTCCAGAAATTGTCTAAAACCCGCAGGCCTTCGCAGATCGAGCCTCACAAGGATGGTGTTCAAGTTATCGTACCGCAGAAGTTTTCTGCCGACCCGTCGGCCATTTTTGAAATTGAAGAGCGCTCCAGCGGGAGCAGTATCAAGCTCTACGAGAGCATGTCCAATGTGCCTATTCGTCCAGGTGACGTGAAGGCTGCGGGGGAAGCGTGCATTTCCGGCTGAGTCTGTAGCCGCCCACCTCGAATCCGATCAAGAAGCCCGACCCTGTTGCCGCAGCGTCGGGCTTTTTTGTGCGCGAGGTTCAGTACACCGTCCTTTTGCTCGCGGATGAGTGTTGTCGCGACCGGGCCATTGCCCTACCATTTGTAGGCTTATGCCTAATTCGCCTAAGCATATAACTATAAAAATGGAGTCGTGATGATGTCTCTGGAACGAGTTCTGATGGGTAGCGCGTTGTTGCTGATGTTGGGCAATGCCCACGCGCTGGAGGGGAAAAACGTTTATATGCAGGGCGGCTCGCAGCCGGGAGCTGCGCCGTGCGTGGCCTGCCACGGGGCTGATGGCCTGGGGCTGGCAGCCGCGGGTTTTCCGCGTTTGGCCGGTTTATCGGCGGTGTATTTGCGTAAGCAGCTGCAGGATTTTAAAAGTGGCGCCCGGAACAGCCCGGTGATGCAGCCACTGGCCAACGCCCTGACGGAAGAGGAAGTCAGCGCTGTAACCCGGCAGCTGGCGGCAATGCCTGCGCCCGCACCTGTGCCGGTGCACCGCAGCGAGATGCCTACTGACGCTGCGCAAAAGATTGCCCTGCAAGGTGCGTGGGAGCGCCAGATTCCGGCCTGTGTCAGCTGTCATGGCCCGGCCGGCGTGGGCGTCGGCGACGGGTTTCCACCCCTGGCCGGACAATCTGCGGCCTACCTCGCGGCGCAGTTGAACGCCTGGCGCAGCGGCACGCGCCATAACGATCCGAATGATCTGATGGGCCATATCGCCAAATCCCTCAGCGCTGAAGAAGTGCAGGCCGTGGCCACCTATTTTGCCTCGTTGAGCGGCCAGGAGGCCAAGCCATGAAGCGCTTCTTGTTTGCTCCGCTGCTGGGAAGCCTGATCGGCGTACCCGTTCATGCCGCCCCTATTGCCATGGAAGACCAGTCACAGTTGCAGCCAGCCGGCGCTCATGGGGCTGCCGTGCAGTTCCAGCCGCCCAAAGAAAGCGAGCTGCCGGACAACGCCTACGGCAAGCTGGTGAAACAGGGCTACGCGCTGTTTGTCGACACCAAGCGCCTGGCGCCGCAATTTGTCGGTAATGGCCTCAATTGCAGCAATTGCCACTTGGACCAGGGTCGCCTGGCCAATTCGGCGCCGCTGTGGGGTGCCTACCCGATGTACCCGGCGTATCGAAAAAAGAACGACAAGGTCAACACCTTCGCCGAGCGTTTGCAGGGCTGTTTCCAGTTCAGCATGGATGGCGGCACGCCACCGGCTGCAGACAGCCCGGAGATTACCGCGCTGTCGGTATATGCCTACTGGCTGGCGAGCAAGGCTCCCTTGGGCGTCGAACTGCCGGGCCGTGGCTACCCGGACGTGCCGGCACCCGCCAAGGGTTACGGCCTGGCCCAGGGCGCAGAGGTCTACAAGGGCCAGTGCGCGGTGTGCCATGGCGCCGAAGGCCAGGGCCAGAAAGTGGGCGACAACTACGTGATGCCGCCGCTCTGGGGTAAAGACTCCTACAACTGGGGCGCCGGGATGCATCGAATCAATACGGCAGCGTCCTTCATCAAGCACAACATGCCCCTGGGCCAGGGCGGCAGCCTGACCGACCAGCAAGCCTGGGACGTGGCGGCCTACGTCAACCGTCACGAGCGTCCTCAGGACCCGCGCCTGGTGGACGGCTCCGTGGAGAAAACCCGGGTGAAGTTCCACGCCAATGACGGCGTCAATCTTTACGGGCAGACGGTCGATGGCGTACTGATTGGCCAAGGCATCCGTTAAACTGTCGATAACCCATAAAAAATGCCGCTGAATCAGCGGCATTGTCTTTTCGGAAACTCAGTCATGAAACGTGAGCAAGTCAGGGAACAGCATGCAGGGGGGCATATTTCTGCGACCCATGTGATTCAAAATCCCGCGGATACGGGCGAGTGGATCGTGTTCTTCAAGAAGAGCGGCGGTCGCAGTTACTTCCTGGTGGATGACCAGGATGAAGTCGAATCCTTCTCCCGCCTGGACGACTTGATCGAGACCATTCGCGGCCTGGGCATCAAGTTCGCCGAAATTCACATGTAATTATTTGCAGACCACCGTCACGCTGCGGGTCTTGTAGTTGCCGACATCCTTGCCCAGGGTCTTGTCGCTTTCTTTCAGGGCCGGTGTGCCTTCGGTGCCGACAATCCGGTAGCCGGTGCCCGCGCAGGACGCATCAGCCTTTTCATAACAGCTGGCCCAGGAGTTGGCTTCGCCGGAGCAGTCGATGGCCAGTCCTTGTTCGCCGTTCTTCAGGACCGTGTCGGAAGTGGTGGTGCAGCCACCGGTAAGCGCCAGTACCGCAATCAGTGCCAGGATCTTGTTCATGTAGGAGTCGTCATCAGGGTGTTGGAGGGGAGCGCTGACACTGTCGTGGGGCGTTACAGGCGAGATTATAGCGAACCGCCATCAACGTACAGACAAACACAAAAAAGCCCCGTCAAACGAGGCTTGATTGGCGTTACCGCGGTGTTACTTGGTTTTCGGACGCTTGCTCGACGCGTGGCCGGCCTCATCCACAAACACTTCGGCCACGGCACAGGCTTGAGCTTCGGTCGCGAATGCGCCGGCAACGCTGTCGCCATGGAAGTTGATCAAGTGCCAGCCGTCCGCTCGCTTGGTGATCAGGTAGCCGTTCACGCCTTTTGGTTCTGACATCTATCAATCTCGTTGTCTGGTTCAAGGGCGTAATGATAGCGCCAAACGGCGTGGGGCGGCGCAAGTTGTTGCAGGTCAGTGCCGATCGCCATAAAGCGTGCTAAAAAGGTTGGAGCCCTTTGAATGACGGGCACAAGCCGACGATTTCTAACAGCGGCGAAGGTACTTGATTGAATGCCGGCGGAACTTACGCCGACATTTTTTCTCTATGTTGACATCGCAACGCCAGCAGGACCCATTGTAAGGTGACTGCGGCCTGATTAGACTGCGCCGAATTTCGTACGCACAGCCCTTTGTAAGGACTCATATGATCAAGAAATGCTTGTTCCCAGCAGCCGGTTACGGCACTCGCTTCCTGCCAGCGACCAAGGCCATGCCCAAAGAAATGCTGCCGGTGGTGAACAAGCCACTGATCCAGTATGGCGTGGAAGAAGCACTGGATGCCGGCCTGAACGAAATCTCGATCGTGACCGGCCGTGGCAAACGCGCCCTGGAAGACCACTTCGACATCAGCTACGAGCTGGAAAACCAGATCAAGGGCACCGACAAGGAAAAATACCTGGTCGGCATCCGTAAGCTGCTCGACGAGTGCTCGTTCTCCTACACCCGCCAGACCCAAATGAAAGGCCTGGGGCACGCGATCCTGACCGGTCGTCCGCTGATCGGTGACGAACCGTTCGCCGTGGTACTGGCCGATGACCTGTGTGTAAACCTGGAAGGCGACGGCGTCCTGACCCAGATGGTCAAGCTGTACCAGAAGTACCGTTGCACCATCGTCGCGGTTCAAGAGGTCGATCCTCAGGAAACCAACAAGTACGGCGTGATTGCCGGCGACGATATCGGTGATGGCCTGATCCGCGTACGCGACATGGTTGAAAAGCCAGCGCCGGAAGATGCTCCGTCGAACCTGGCGATCATCGGCCGCTACATCCTGACCCCTGATATCTTCAAGCTGATCGAAGAAACCGAGCCAGGCAAGGGTGGCGAGATCCAGATCACCGACGCCCTGCTGAAGCAGGCAAAAGACGGTTGCGTGATTGCCTACAAGTTCAAGGGTCGTCGTTTTGACTGCGGTGGCGCTGAAGGCTACATCGAAGCGACCAACTTCTGCTACGAGCACTTCTACAAGACTGGCAAGGCTTACTGATTCATCGTTGCCAGCCCATTGAAAAAGCCTGCGAGTCGAAAGACCGCAGGTTTTTTTATGCCTTGCCCAAATAGCGGCTGGGGGCTTCGCCCAGTACCCGCTTGAACATTGCACCAAACGCATTGCCGTTGGCATAGCCCATGTCCCGTGCAATAGCCCCCAATGGTCGGCCCTGGGCTAACTGGCAAACGGCTTCGGCAATCCGTAGCTGCTGGCGCCATTGGTTGAAGCTCAGCCCGGTTTCATCCCGAAACCGCCGGCGCAGGGTGCGCACGCTGGCGCCGATGGATTCACTCCAGTCTTCCAGGGTGGCCGGGTTCGCCGGGTCTTCCAGAAGCATTTCACACACACTGAGCACGCGTTTGTCCCGGGGCAATGGCAGGCTGCAGCCTTCGGTTTCAGTCGCGGATATCAACTGGTGCAGCAGCAATGGCGTGAGCAGGGCAGTGTGGGCGTCGGGTGCGAGCATGCCCAGAATCAGCTCCCGCAGCAGCGGCTCCACCCTGATCAATCGGCAGGATTGCCACGCCGTGGGTAATTGATCGCTTTCCACGTACAGTGCGCGCATCGCAACCTCACCGACCATGTGCAATTCATGGTCGACACCCGGCGCAATCCAAAAGCCGTATGCCGGCGGGACGGTCCAGGCGCCCATGCGGGTCAGCACCCGGATCACGCCTTGGGTGGCGTGCACCAGTTGGCCATATTCATGGCTGTGCCAAATCTCCCGTGCGCCATCGACATAGTCATGGGCCCGAACCCGCAATTCCTCGCTGGTGCTGCGAGCGGGCGCCCCAAAGCGTTTACGCCAGATGTTGTCCAATCAAGAAGGATTCCTGAGATTTAAGTTGGAACGGTCATTAATTGACCCGTGCGCGTAGAAGAATGACCGGATCTTTAACGCGATTCAATATTAAATAAGAACGATTAACAAAAAGACTTTTCAAGGAATCGTCATGTCCGGTGCGTTGTCTTCTCCTCCGTTTTACCTTTCCAGGCTGGCGCTGGTGGTGTTGGCGCTTGCTCCTGTTGTGTGGGCCGATGACGCGCCCATCGTGTTGAAGGACACCGCGGTGACAGCCGCCGAGGCCGAGCCGGCAGACGGCGTGGTGCCAGGCTATGTGGCGCGCAACACCACCGTGGGCACCAAAACCGGCGCGCCGATCGTGGAGACGCCGCAATCGATCTCGGTGGTCAGCCGCCAGCAGATGGATGACCAGGCGGCGCAAACCGTCGACCAGGCATTGCGCTACACACCAGGGGTTTACTCCCAGGATAACGACCTGCGGTTTGACCAGTTGAGCATTCGCGGCTTCGATGCCGACTCCTACCTCGACGGGCTCAAGCTCAATCGCACGACCTGGTTCGCTACGCCTCGGGTCGACCCTTGGTTTCTGGAGCGCATCGACGTGCTGCGCGGGCCAGCTTCCGTGCTGTACGGCCAGAGCGGGCCGGGCGGCCTGGTGGACATGCAGAGCAAGCGGCCGACGGATGAGCCACTGCACGTGTTGCAAATGAGCGTGGGCAATGACAACCGCTATCAGGCCGGCTTCGATTTTGGCGGGCGCCTGGACGAGCAGGGCGATGTGACCTATCGGCTGACCGGGCTGGGCCGCATGGCCGATACCCAGACCGATCACATCAAGGACCAGCGCATCGCCATCGCGCCGGCCATCACCTGGAACATCGACGACGACACCAGCCTGACCCTGCTGGCCAACTATCAATACGACCCGGAAGGTGGGCTGTTCAACCCGGTACCCGCGTATGGCACCGCGCTGCACAACCCGAATGGGCGCTTGCGCCCCGATGATTACCTGGGCGACCCGGACCGCGATCGCTTCAAGCGCAATCAGTTTTCCCTGGGCTACGCGTTCAGCCACCGGTTCAACGACACCTGGAGCTTTCGCCAGCACCTGCGCTATATGCATGATGACGTCGACTACTACCAGACTTCCCTCACCGGGCCGCTGGACGCCAACCTTGCCACCGCGCCGCTGTGGGCCAACGTCAATCATGAGCACCTTGGCCAGTTCGCCCTTGATAACCAGTTGCAGTCCGACTTCAGCACCGGCCCGGTCAAGCACACTGTGCTGATGGGGGCGGACTTCCAGCGGCTGTTGCAGACCATCAACCGGGGCGGTCAGTATTTCCCGAGTGCGATCAATATCTACAACCCCGACTTCAGCGCCTTGCCAAGGGTGCCGGTGTCCATCAACCAATACACCACCCAGAGCCAGTTTGGCGTGTACCTGCAGGACCAGCTCAGCTTCGACCATTGGCGCTGGCTGATCGGTGTGCGGCAAGACTGGGCGCGTACCTACGACAATCAGGACAGCGCGTTGACCGGCGCCAACCTGAGCAACACGCGCCAGCACGACGAGAAACTCACCTGGCGTTCGGGCCTGAGCTACGTGTTTGATAACGGCGTTGCGCCGTATGTCAGCTACAGCGAATCGTTCCAGCCGCAACTGGGCACTGACCGGCTGGGCGCGACATTTGTGCCGACCACCGGCAAGCAGTACGAAGCCGGCGTTAAATACCAGCCTGTGGGCTCCCGCAGCCTGTACAGCGCGGCAGTGTTCGACCTGCGTCAGCAAAACGTCCTGACCACCGACGATGTCGACCCCAATTTTGCCACCCAGAAAGGCGAAATCCGCTCCCGCGGCATCGAGCTGGAAGCCCATGCCGAGGTCACCTCGAACCTCAGCCTGATCGGTTTTTACACCTGGATGGACCAGCGCATCCTCAAATCCAATGACGGCGACCAGGGCGAACACCCGACCGGCATCCCGGGCAAGAGTGCCTCGCTGTGGGCGGACTACACCTTCCACGACGGCCCGCTGCAGGGCGTCGGTTTCGCGGCGGGTGCGCGCTATTTCGGGCCGAGCTACGGCAGCGCCGACAACACGCTGGAGGTGTCATCGCGCACGCTGTTTGATGCCGCGGCGCACTATGACGTGCAGAACTGGCGCCTGGCCCTCAACGCCAGCAACCTGTTCAACAAGGAATACCTGGCCTACTGCAGCAACGGTTTCCTTTGCTACTGG
This sequence comes from Pseudomonas sp. NPDC087814, assembly GCF_044742865.1. Lineage (NCBI taxonomy): Bacteria > Pseudomonadati > Pseudomonadota > Gammaproteobacteria > Pseudomonadales > Pseudomonadaceae > Pseudomonas > Pseudomonas sp. NPDC087814. Next base: position 315,806 of record NZ_JBIUVK010000001.1, read on the forward strand.
GGCGCAACCCGTTCGTTGCAGGCCAGCGCGACGTATCGCTGGTAAGGCGCTGACCTCTGGCGCGGCAGCAGGTATGCTGTTGTCCTGCCGAGGAGAGTGAAATGGCCTACGATTTTGACCTTTATGTAATTGGTGCCGGTTCCGGCGGTGTGCGCGCTGCACGATTCGCTGCGGGTTTTGGCGCCAAAGTGGCGGTGGCTGAAAGCCGCTACCTGGGCGGTACCTGCGTGAATGTGGGATGCGTGCCGAAGAAACTGTTGGTATACGGCGCGCATTTCGCCGAAGACTTCGAGCAGGCCAGCGGTTTTGGCTGGTCCCTGGGTGAAGCGAATTTCGATTGGGCGACCCTGATCGCCAACAAGGATCGTGAAATCAACCGCCTCAATGGCATCTACCGCAACCTGCTGGTCAACAGCGGCGTGACCCTGCACGAAGGGCATGCGCGGCTGGTGGACCCGCACCAGGTAGAAATCAACGGCGAGCGTTTTACCGCCAAGCACATTCTGGTGGCCACCGGTGGCTGGCCGCAGATCCCGGACATCCCGGGGCGCGAGCACGCCATTGGCTCCAATGAGGCGTTCTTCCTCAAGGAGCTGCCCAAGCGTGTGCTGGTAGTCGGTGGTGGCTATATCGCCGTCGAGTTCGCCGGGATTTTCCATGGCCTGGGCGCACAGACTTCGCTGCTGTATCGCGGCGACCTGTTCCTGCGCGGTTTTGACGGCTCGGTGCGCACGCACTTGAAGGAAGAGCTGACCAAGCGCGGCCTGGACCTGCAGTTCAACGCCGACATCGAGCGTATCGACAAACAGGCCGATGGCAGCCTCAAGGCCACCTTGAAAGATGGCCGCGTGCTGGAAGCCGATTGCGTGTTCTACGCCACTGGCCGACGTCCGATGCTCGATAACCTGGGGCTGGAAAACACTGGCGTCAAGTTGGACAAGCGCGGCTTTGTCGAAGTGGATGAGCTTTACCAGACCGCCGAACCGTCGATCCTGGCGATTGGTGATGTGATCGGCCGCGTGCAACTGACGCCAGTGGCCCTGGCTGAAGGCATGGCCGTGGCACGTCGCTTGTTCAAGCCTGAGCAATATCGTGCGGTGGACTACGCGATGATCCCGACGGCGGTGTTCAGCCTGCCGAATATCGGCACCGTGGGCCTCAGCGAAGAGCAGGCCCGTGAAGACGGGCACAAGGTGCAGGTGTTCGAAAGCCGCTTCCGGCCGATGAAACTGACCCTGACCGACTGCCAGGAAAAGACGCTGATGAAGCTGGTAGTCGACGCCGAGACCGACAAGGTCCTGGGTTGCCACATGGTCGGCCCCGACGCTGGCGAGATCGTGCAGGGCCTGGCGATCGCGCTCAAGGCGGGCGCGACCAAGCAGCATTTCGATGAAACCATCGGCGTGCACCCAACGGCGGCGGAAGAGTTCGTCACCATGCGCACGCCAGTGGCGCAGTAATCAGTCCTTGGTAGTTGCTTCCGGCGCCGTCGCAACGGCGGCTGCCAGGCGCAGCGCATCAATACTGGCCTGGGCCTTGACCAGGTCCAGTTCCAGGGTTTTGTTGGCCTTCTGATGCTCGGCCAGCGCTTCCTGGCGCGCCTGATTCTCCAGTTGGGCAACCCGCAAGCGTTCCTGCAACAGGGTACGCTCGCTGTCGATCACACTCACTTGCTCGCTCAATTGGCGCTGCTGTTCGCGGTCCTGGCGAGCCTGTTCCTGCAGTGCGCTCAATTCCTTCACGGTCACTCGATGCTCGATCAGCAGGCGCTCGTTATCGCGGTGCAACTGAGTGATTTCATCCTGGCGCACCATCGCGCTCTGCTGGGCCTGGCGCAGCTCTGCCTGGACCTGCTGCAACTGGCCTTCATGGCGACGCTGTTCCTGTTCACGCTGGTCCTTGATCGCATTGCGGTAATGCTCCAGGGCGTCCCGGGCATGCAGGTGCTTCTCTTCCAGTGAGCGAATCTGCTCGTCCTTGTCGTTGATCCGCAACTCGTAATCGCTGCACGCCTGGCTCAGCCCGGCGTTGCGGGTTTGCTCGGTTTGCAGGCTGGAGCGAGTGCTTTGCAAGGCCGCGCTTTCATCGGCCAGGGCGGCGGACTGGATATCGAACTGCTGCTTGAGCTGGGAGTGGGCCGCTTCCAGCTCCTCAACCTGGGCGAGCAGGGCGGTTTTCTGTTGCTGGAACTGCGCCAGGGCCAGGTCGATAGGCTCCTGGGCCTTCTCCTTCAGGCGCTGGGCCAGTCGCGCCACCAGTTCACCCAGTTCGTCGTCAATGGGCGCTTCGGTGATGGTCTGGCGGGTTTCGCTTTCGTCCAGCTCCTTCAGATAGCGATGAATCGTGGTTTTCGAGCCGGTATTGCCCATCTCGATGCGTACTGCATCGATGCTCGGGTTTTCGCCACGGGCAAGGATTGCCAGGCGTGCCGTTTGAACTACTGCTTTATTGATACCGCCGCGAGCCATGGAGTCTCCGTCGATTTAGTACTGTGGTACGTAGTATGTATATACGTAATATACCACAATTGTTTTAAAGCCGAAATTGATGATTTATCAGATGGGATATTGGCGTATTATCCCGTGTGATACAGGTTTTGAAATGGACAACAGCCAATGGCAGTACAGGCATGAGTGAGCTGGACCGTTATCTGAATGCGGCCACCCGCGATAACACCCGCCGCAGCTATCGAGCGGCAATCGAGCATTTCGAGGTGAATTGGGGTGGATTCCTGCCGGCGACCAGCGACAGCGTGGCGCGCTATCTGGTGGCGCATGCGGGCGTGCTGTCGGTCAACACGTTGAAGCTGCGTTTATCGGCGCTGGCCCAGTGGCACACCAGCCAGGGGTTTCCTGATCCGACCAAGGCGCCAGTGGTGCGCAAAGTCCTGAAAGGCATTCGCGCCCTGCACCCGGCTCAGGAAAAGCAGGCAGAGCCATTGCAACTGCAGCACCTGGAGCAGGTCATCCAGTTCCTCGAACAGGAAGGCCACGACGCCCGAGCCGCAGAAGACCATCCCCGATGGCTGCGGGCCAAGCGTGACGCAGCGTTGATCCTGCTGGGTTTCTGGCGTGGCTTTCGCAGCGATGAGTTATGCCGGTTGAATATCGAGCACGTGCAGGCGGTGCCCGGTTCGGGCATCACCCTGTATCTACCGCGCAGCAAAAGTGATCGGGAAAATATCGGCCGCACTTACCAGACGCCGGCGCTGTTGCGGCTGTGCCCGGTGCAGGCCTATAGCGAATGGCTCAGCGCTTCAGCGCTGGTGCGCGGCCCGGTGTTTCGCGGCATTGATCGCTGGGGCAACCTGGGCGAGGAGGGCTTGCACGCCAACAGCGTGATCCCGCTGTTGCGCCAGGCGCTGGAGCGTGCCGGGATTGCGGCCGATCAGTACACCAGCCACTCCCTGCGCCGGGGCTTCGCTACCTGGGCTCATCGCAGTGGCTGGGACTTGAAGTCGTTGATGACTTACGTCGGCTGGAAAGACATGAAATCGGCCATGCGCTATGTTGAAGCGACGCCCTTTCTCGGCATGACCCGGGCATCCCTCGAGTGATTCAAGGTTTCTTCTATTAATACAGTCTCTTGATAGTGAAAACCAATCGTCAGCATCAGGTTTGCCAATGAGCCATCGGCCGGGAGAGTGGGTAGGATTCACCTCATCAACTTACTAAGCCCTTCTACAAACCTGACGGAGAGTCAACGATGCCTATCATCAACAGCCAAGTAAAACCGTTCAAAGCTACCGCCTACAAAAACGGCAACTTCGTAGACGTGACTGATGCTGACCTGAAAGGCAAATGGTCTGTCGTGTTCTTCTACCCAGCCGACTTCACCTTCGTCTGCCCAACCGAACTGGAAGACCTGGCTGACAACTACGCCGAATTCCAGAAACTGGGCGTCGAAATCTACAGCGTTTCCACCGACACCCACTTTGCCCACGCTGCCTGGCACAACACCTCGCCAGCCATCGGCAAAATCCAGTACACCATGATCGGCGACCCGACCCTGACCATCTCCCGCAACTTCGACGTGCTAATCGAAGAAGCTGGCCTGGCAGACCGTGGCACCTTCGTGATCAACCCTGAAGGCCAGATCAAAATCGTTGAACTGAACGATGGCGGCGTTGGCCGTGACGCTTCCGAGCTGCTGCGCAAAATCAAGGCGGCCCAGTACGTTGCTGCTCACCCGGGCGAAGTCTGCCCAGCCAAGTGGAAAGAAGGCGAGGCCACCCTGGCTCCGTCCCTGGACCTGGTCGGCAAGATCTAAGTCTGTGAAATGCCAAGGGCGGGTTACCGCACCTAAGTAAGCTGCATCCGCCCTCGAAACGCCCGGGCGAGATTCGCTCGGGCGTTTTTTTGTCTGCAATAAACCGAATTAATAGGAAATCGCCCGTATGTTGGACGCCAATCTTAAAGCTCAGTTGAAGTCATACCTGGAACGGGTCACCCAGCCGATCGAGATCGTCGCCTCCCTCGATGACGGTGCGAAATCCCAGGAAATGCTTGCCCTCTTGCAGGATGTAGCCAGCCTTTCGACGCTGATTACCCTGAAAAGCGATGGCAATGATGCGCGCAAGCCATCGTTCTCCATCAACCGCCCGGGTGCCGATATCAGCCTGCGTTTTGCCGGCATCCCAATGGGCCATGAATTCACTTCGCTGGTGTTGGCGCTGCTGCAAGTCGGCGGCCACCCCTCGAAGGCCAGTGTCGAAGTGATTGAACAGATTCGCGCCCTTAAAGGCGAGTTCAGCTTCGAGACTTACTTCTCGCTGTCGTGCCAGAACTGCCCGGACGTGGTCCAGGCGCTGAACCTGATGGCAGTACTGAACCCGAACATCCGCCACGTCGCCATCGACGGTGCGCTGTTCCAGGCAGAAGTCGATGATCGTCAGATCATGGCCGTGCCCAGCGTTTACTTGAATGGTGTGAACTTCGGCCAGGGCCGCATGGGCCTGGAAGAAATCCTCGCCAAGCTCGACACCAGCGGTATCGAAAAAGCCGCCGAGAAAATCAGCGCCAAAGATGCGTTCGACGTACTTGTCGTCGGCGGTGGCCCAGCGGGTTCGGCAGCGGCTATCTACGCTGCACGTAAAGGCATCCGTACCGGTGTTGCAGCCGAGCGCTTCGGCGGGCAGGTGCTGGACACCATGTCGATCGAGAACTTTATCTCGGTACAGGAAACCGAAGGGCCGAAACTCGCCAGCGCCCTGGAGGCCCACGTGCGTCAGTACGACGTGGACATCATGAACCTGCAGCGTGCTACTGCGCTGATCCCGGCGAAAAACAACGGTGAGCTGCACGAAATCCGTTTCGAAAGCGGTGCGACCCTCAAGTCCAAGACCGTGATCCTGGCCACCGGTGCCCGCTGGCGCGAAATGGGTGTACCGGGTGAGCAGGAATACAAGGCCAAAGGCGTGTGCTTCTGCCCGCACTGCGACGGCCCGCTGTTCAAGGGCAAGCGCGTGGCGGTGATCGGCGGCGGTAACTCCGGCGTTGAAGCAGCCATCGACCTGGCCGGTATCGTCAGCCACGTGACCTTGCTTGAGTTTGACAGCAAGTTGCGCGCCGACGCCGTGTTGCAGCGCAAGCTGTACAGCCTGCCGAACGTTGACGTGATTACCAGCGCGCTGACCAGTGAGGTCAAGGGTGATGGCCAGAAAGTTACCGGCCTGGCCTACAAGGATCGCGACAGTGGCGAATTCAAGACTATCGACCTGGAAGGCATCTTTGTACAGATCGGTTTGCTGCCCAACACCGACTGGCTTAAAGGCACTGTGGAGTTGACTCCACGTGGCGAGATCATCGTCGATGCACGTGGTGAGACTTCGCTGCCAGGCGTTTTTGCCGCCGGCGACGTAACGACTGTGCCGTACAAGCAGATCGTGATTGCAGTAGGCGAGGGCGCCAAGGCTTCCCTGAGTGCTTTCGATCACCTGATCCGCACTTCCGCCCCGGCGTAAATTCCGGCCCGGAAATGAAAAACCCCATGAGTGATCATGGGGTTTTTTATTGCCGGCGGAACCTTACAGCGGCGTTGGCTGAATGATTTCAACCCAGTACGCATCCGGGTCTTTCACGAAGGCCAGGCTTTTCATGCGGCCGTCACTCAGGCGCTTCTGGAAGTCGCAGCCCAGTTCTTCAAAGCGCGCGCAGGCAGCAACGATGTCCGGCACCGAGATGCAGATATGGCCAAAGCCACGCGGGTCGGTGTTGCCGTTGTGGTAGGCAAAGTCCGCGTCGTTTTCGGTGCCGTGGTTGTGGGTCAGTTCGAGGATGCCCGGGATCGACTTCATCCACTGGGTGCGGGCGGCAGCGTCGGCCGGGATCTGGGCCTTGTCGACCAGGGCCAGGAAGTACAGGCTGAATTCGGCTTCCGGGAAGTCACGTTTTTCAACCAGGGAAAAACCCAGTACGCGGGTGTAGAAATCCAGCGACTTGGTGATGTCCTTGACCCGCAGCATGGTGTGGTTGAATACGAAGTTCGTGGTGGCGGCGTCAGGCTGGGCGGTGACGCCCGGGAAAGTGTTCAGTTCGTGCAGGCTCATGGGCCCTCCAGAGAAAAATGGGGCAAACGTGGCTCCGGTTGGAGCATCCCTTGGCTTGCGGCTGGCATCCGTGCAGCCGGTCCATGATACGCAGCCCTGCCGGTTGCGCCAAATGAAAAAGGTCACGCAACCCTTGCGGCCAGCGGGTGCAGGGGCCCAAACTTTGTCGCTTGAACCTTGAGTGTTTTTCGTAATGACCGGATTTCGCGCACCGTTGTTGAGTACCCTGGGCCTGTTGCTGGGCAGCACCGCTGCATGGGCGGCTGACCCGGAAATTCATTGGCCCAGCGGCTGGCAGGTAGAGGAAGTGGCGCCCGACGACCAGGCCCCGGCGCAACCGTCGGCGGTGTCCCGCCAGCGGGCCATAAAGAATGATGAGAATGGCGCGACCTTGATGGTCATGGAGTTGACGGGCACGCCAATCGAAGCGGGGCATACGGTCAACCTGCAAGGTGTGCTGCTGGAAATGCGCAAATCCATCCAGAAGGACTTTGCCCAGGGTGGTTATCAAAGTGTGTGCACCAAGATGCACCCCACAACATTGAGCCGGCTTGAGGCATTGGAAACTACCTGTGTAATCACCGAGAACGGTCGGCATGTGCTGTCGCAAACGTTGGTGGGGGCTGTCGATACCGATAAGGCCTATGTTTTTTCATACGCAGGCCAGGCCGACGCTTACGAATCAAGCAAGGATGAAGTCAGTTCGGTGCGTGACAGCCTTAAACTTTGAGCGTTGTAGGCATCGCGACAAATAAGTCGATTTGAACAAAGTGAAATGTTTTTTAAAGTTCGCTTTTGAAAGTGCCAGCGTCCTGATTTGTTTCACTATCGATGCCTGTAAACAAAAAAGCCCTGCATGTGCAGGGCTTTTCTTAGTGCGTTTGTACTAGCCGCAAAGCATTAGCCGCGAAGCCAGGAGTCTACTGTGGCTGCGCCGTACTGTTCTTTCCACGCCTTCAGGCCGCGATGGTTGCCGCCCTTGGTTTCGATCAGTTCACCCGTGTGCGGGTTGTGGTAAACCTTGACGACGCGGGCACGGCGCTGTTTGGGTGCGGCAGCGACGGAAGCGCCGGACTTGCCCGGGTTAGGATCCAGGATGGAGATGATGTCGCGCAGGCTTTTGCCGTAGGTCTTCATCAGCCCTTGCAGCTTTTCTTCGAATTCGATTTCTTTCTTCAAACCAGCATCGTTCTTCAGGGATTCCAGCTGGGCAAGCTGCTCTTGAAGGGCTTTTTCTGCTGCGCGAAATTCGGCGAGTCTGGACAAAATCTATACTCCAATAGTGTATTTGGCTGATATCTACTGCAAACAAAGCGATAAGCCAAGAGCCTTAAGGCGACTCAATGAAAGTGGCCTTCCTGCCAATTCAGCACAGGCAGGAAAAATTGTAGTAGTTAATCAGTCATGAGTAAATCATGTCTTTTGTATAAATAACAATATTTCCGTTGAAGTGGCTGGCTATTCAATGGCTGTTCAGGAATCTAATGAACTCGTCGCAAGGTACAGGCTTGCCAAACAGGTAGCCTTGCAAGAAATCAACGCCTTGGGCCGCCAGATAGTCGCATTGTTCTTGTGTTTCGACGCCTTCGGCAACGATGCCCAGGTCCAGCTTGGCAGACAGTTCAATGATGCTGTCGAGTATATGCCGCGAGAGTGCATCAACACCGATCATTGCCACGAAGCTTTGATCTATCTTCAAGTAATCGACATTGAAGTTGCGCAAATAACCCAGGCTGGAGTGGCCGGTGCCAAAGTCGTCGATCGCGATCATTACCCCCATTTCATGAAGCGCCTGGAACAGCTGGCGGGTGATATCCGTGGGTTCGATCAACTCGCGCTCGGTCAACTCCAGGACCAGGATCACCTTGCCCGGCGGGAAGGCAGCGAGGAACTCCCGGCAGTCCTCCACCAGCTCCAGGTCGTGACAATGGCGAGCGGTAATGTTGATGCCCACGTGAAAATTGTCGGCAAACTGCGCGGTGTGGGGCGCCAACTGTGCGGCGGTCTGGCGCATCAGGGCGCGGGTCATCGGTACGATCAGGCCCGAATGTTCGGCCAGGGGAATGAACAGGTCCGGGCGCACCAGGCCTTCCCTGGGATGATTCCAGCGCATCAGCACTTCACAGCCGGCCCACTGCCGGATGTTGTCGCCACGCACCACTGGCTGGTAATAGGGCACAAATTCATTGGCGCCCAGGGCCCGTTGCAGTTCCAGGGTCGGTGCCGATGAGCGCTTTTGCAGCCAGTGGGCGAGGATGCCTGCCAGCACGCCGAAAAACACCACCAGAACGAACAGTGCAGGATACCGCGCCTGCATGTAGCGCCAGGTTTCACCCTCCGGCATCCCGGCTTCTACGCTGTAGGTATACCGTGTGGAGTCGAGATGATGATGCGCGACGGAAAATGTCGGCAGCGTTGTGCTGTGCACCTTGCCATCCGCCGCCAGCCAGTTAGGCCCCACCTGCAACACCAGGTCGGTATATCGGCTGATCAGGCGCAAGGCGTTTGTCAGGTGGTAGCCATCGATGGAGGCAAAGGCCCCCCGTTCTCCCTCGGTGAGGCGATAAACAAGCAATGCGGTGTCGGGTGTCACCGGGTTGCCTTTCATCAGCCAGAGACGGCCGCCGACGTAGTCCTCAGGGTTGACCGGTGACTGGTAGTTGCCACCAAACAACGAGCTGCAATAGATGTTGCGCTGCCAGGACAAGGTGGTGGCGCGCACGAACGGCCGGCGGGTGACCTGTTCCCGCAGCTTCAGTTGAGTCGGGTTATCACATTCATGGCCGGCCAGTGGCAGCAGGTCCTGGGCGGCGAGGGCGGTGTTGTCGAGCATCAGGTCAAACTGGCGCACGGCCTCCTGGGCGGTTTGCGCTGTGCTGTGCTCGAGGGTGCGCCCGGCTTGCCAATACAGGATAAGCACACCCAGCAAAATGGGCAGCGCGCCACTGAGCAGGGTGATCAGGTGGCGAGTGGAGGCCTTTCGGGGGCCTTTGACGGTCAGTGGCATTTGCGCAGCCTGTAGCGGGAGAGGGCAATAGGACGCTCAAATGCGGTCGGGACAACCTCGGTGGCCTTCCAACAAAGCGTATCGGTATTGGCCATGATAGATGGCGGCAGGCGTCTGTGCATGTTCAATAAAGCTTCAACCGTGTGGCCAGTTGAATAAATGCCAGGGTTGCCGGCGAGGACTGCCGACGGTCCAGTACCGCCAGCCCCACCTGGCGTTTGACGGCAGGCTTGAGCGGTTTGATCAGGTAATCCGCCTGCGTGGATTCAGGCAGCGACAACTCGGCGACAATGGTCACGCCGTCGCCCCGGCGCACGGTGTCCAGGGTGCTGAGCAGCTGTGAGCAGCGGTAACGCACATCCGGCTGCAACCCTGCACCGACGAACAGCCTTGAGACCAGTTCGGCCGAACCGGCCTGGGTCAGGATAAAAGGTTCACCACACAGCGCTTTCAGGCTGACACTTGGCTGCGCGCCCAAGTGATGCCCCAAGGGCAGCAGCGCGACCAGTTGGTCCTCAATCAACGGGAACGCATCGAAGCGCTCTTCAGGCAGCACCACAAACCCAACGTCGACGCGCCGCTCTTCCAGCCACTGCGTCACCTGGCGATCGGGGCCTTCGTCGACATGCACCTCGATGCCCGGATGCTGCTCGCGAAAATGCTGCAGGATCGCGGGCAACAGGCGAATCGATGAGGTCGGCCCGAACGAGCCGATGCGCAGCGTGCCGCGCTTCATCCCGCGGGCATCGGCGGCTTCCTGTTGCAGCGTGTTGGCCAACCCGAGCATGGCCCGGGCGCGCAACAGCAGTTGTTGGCCGATATCGCTGAGTTCGACCTGGGACTGATGACGTCGGATCAACTCCACACCCAGTTCCTGCTCCAGGGATTTGATCGCATGGGACACCGCCGATTGGCTGATGCCCAGGCGATTGGCGGCGCTGGTGAAACCTTGAAGTTCGGCCACCAGGGAAAAGATTTCCAGTTGGGTAAGGGTCATGAGTATTTACTCATTTTACGATGATCGGGGATTAACCAAACAATAAGCCAATCCCGTGTCTTGTGAGTAGAAATCTGATGAACCCGAGCCCTGACCGTCTGACGTATCTGAAGCTGGCGGCCGTGACCATGATCTGGGGCGGCACCTTCGTTGCCGGGCGCTATCTGGCGGCAGGCCTGGACCCACTGTTGGCGGCAACCGTGCGCTTTGCACTGGCCAGCCTGGCGCTGCTGGCCTTCCTGGGCGTCGCGCGTATTCGCCTGGTGCGTCCGACCACCGCGCAATGGATGCAATTGATGGTGCTGGGCTTTTTCGGGATCTTTTTCTACAACCTGTGTTTTTTCTACGGCCTGCATTACATCAATGCGTCCCGGGCGTCGTTGATCGTGGCGCTGAACCCGGCAGTGATTGGCCTGGCCTCGTGGCTGCTGTTCAAGGAACGCCTGGGCTGCTTCAAGCTGGTGGGGATCGCGCTGTGCCTGGGTGGCGCAGGGCTGGTGATCGTCAGTCGCAACCCTCAGTTGCTGCAGGGCACGGCAGATGCGTGGGTAGGCGACTTGCTGATTTTCGGCTGCGTGGTGGGGTGGGGCGTGTACTCGCTGTTTTCCCGGAGTCTCAACCAGCGCCTGGGGCCGTTGCAAACCGTGACCTGGTCGATCCTGCTGGGCACGCTGATGCTGACGATCACCACGCTGGTGACGGGCCGACTAACGGTGGCCGCATTGGGCCGGATTGATCTGCCCCAACTGATGAGTTTGCTGTACCTGGGCGTGCTGGGCTCGGCACTGGCCTACATCGGCTACTACGATGGCCTGCGCCGCATCGGCGCCACCCGTGCGGGTGTATTTATCGCCCTCAATCCGCTGACGGCAGTGATCTGCGGCGCATTGCTGCTTGGCGAGCAACTGACCGTGCCGATGTTGCTGGGTGGGGCGGTCATTCTGCTGGGCATCTATCTGTGCAACAAACCCCTTGCGCGGGCCAGGGCAATGGGGATTTGATAAGAGTACGGACAAATCTGTTTACGCTGTGTAGAATCGATTTACGCATACAAGAATAAGGACTTGCGCTAACGCAAGCCTCGCCCGTCAGAGACTGATGTAACCATGAAGCTACTCGGGTCCCCCCTCATCTTTGGTGACTTCCTCGCCCGCAGCGTGCGGGGTATCTCCTGTGCGCCACCCGCTGACCTCATCCTTGCTCGCAAATAAGCATTTGTTAATTACAAGAATGATGATGAGGCACCGAAAATGGCAGACCTGTACGAAAACCCAATGGGCCTGATGGGCTTTGAGTTCATCGAATTCGCATCGCCAACCCCGGGCACCCTGGAGCCGATCTTCGAGATCATGGGCTTCACCAAGGTCGCGACCCACCGTTCCAAGAACGTACACCTGTACCGGCAGGGCGAGATCAACCTGATCCTCAACAACGAACCCAACAGCATCGCCTCCTACTTTGCGGCCGAGCACGGCCCGTCGGTGTGCGGCATGGCGTTTCGCGTCAAGGACTCGCAACAGGCCTACAACCGGGCCCTGGAACTGGGCGCCCAGCCTATCCATATCGAAACCGGCCCGATGGAGCTGAACCTGCCGGCGATCAAGGGCATTGGCGGCGCGCCGCTGTACCTGATCGACCGCTTTGGTGAAGGCAGCTCGATCTATGACATCGACTTCGTGTACCTCGAAGGTGTCGAGCGCAACCCGGTGGGCGCGGGCCTCAAGGTCATCGACCACTTGACCCACAACGTGTACCGCGGCCGCATGGCCTACTGGGCGAACTTCTACGAGAAGCTGTTCAATTTCCGTGAGGCGCGCTATTTCGACATCAAGGGCGAATACACCGGCCTGACCTCCAAGGCCATGAGCGCCCCGGACGGCATGATCCGCATCCCGCTGAACGAAGAGTCGTCCAAGGGTGCCGGGCAGATCGAAGAGTTCCTGATGCAGTTCAACGGCGAGGGCATCCAGCACGTTGCCTTCCTCACCGATGACCTGGTCAAGACCTGGGATGCGTTGAAGAAGATCGGCATGCGCTTCATGACCGCGCCGCCAGACACCTATTATGAGATGCTCGAAGGCCGCCTGCCGAACCACGGCGAGCCGGTGGATCAACTGCAGGCACGCGGCATCCTGCTGGACGGCTCGTCAGTGGCGGGGGACAAGCGCCTGCTGCTGCAGATCTTCTCGGAAACCCTGATGGGCCCGGTGTTCTTCGAGTTCATCCAGCGTAAGGGTGACGACGGCTTTGGTGAAGGCAACTTCAAGGCACTGTTCGAATCCATCGAGCGCGACCAAGTGCGTCGTGGTGTGTTGACCGCTGACTGATCGCCTGGGCGATACACAAAAAAGCCCGACCGGGATTGCACCCGGCCGGGCTTTTTGTTGCCCGGCAGAAACATCGGGACACAGGCGGTTGCCAGCGGCCAGGAACGGAATTCACTGCCAGCGTTACTCAGTGTCATATGCCCAGTTGAGGTTCATGTATGACAGTCATTGCGCACACCGGTAGTCCACCTCCAGGTTTGAATCAGGCAGCAGCCGTCAACGACGAACCGGCCATCAGTCCCTTGGCCCCAACTGCTCCCTCCCCATTAAGTCCTGCCACTGTCGCCCGCGTGACGTTTTCCTCGAACGTGGAATGGAGCAGTGCGCAAGGCGAGCTGACCGCCGCAGGCGTCGAACTGGCCAATGCCGTATTGGCCCCGGGTACCTCATCAACCGTCGGCGCGCAGGTCTGCACGTTCGCGGCGGACGGGATCCAGTCGAGCGACATTCTGGTGGTCAAACGCGTACCCGCCTCTGAAACCGGAACGAATGTCCTGTTGTATATTCCTGACGTTGAGGGCAATTCGTTCTTCGAATTCAATAACCTTGAAGAAATGAACGCCTGGCTCAAAGAGGTCGCCACCGACCCTGACAAGTTGGATGTATTTGCCGGGCATTTTTCCCGCAATGCACCTGCCGATCAGACAAAGCGGGTAAAAGACACGATGACGCGCTTCGCCGCAGGCGATATCAATGCCGTGGTCGGGCCTTTTGGCTACGAAAAGGGCGATATCTTCAATCGCCTGGACAAGCACACAAGCGTGCCGCCGGTACCGGTCAACGGGCTGACGGGGACCTACCTGAAAGTTGAGACCCGTGATGGCCGGGTGACTTTCGCAGGCACACGTCCGGACGGAGAAACCGTACTCTATCAGTACGATGCCTACGGCAACTTCCATGGAGGAGGTAACAAGGGCAACTTCTACTTTGTGAAAAACGGCCTGAACAATGACCAGCCGCTGTCGCCTGTCTCGCGAGAGCAATACTTGAAAACGGTCGTCAGTGTCAGCCTGGATAATGTAGGTGCCAACGATTTATGGGGGCTGTTCGACGAGTTCATCCGCCAACTGAAGAATCCGGGTTCAGGCATTGGGACGGCCTTGATCGCACTGGGCGTGCCTGAGGATGTGGCGCAGTCCATCGAAAAAATCGTCAAAAACCCCGTCACCGGCACCTTGCTTGAACTCAACCATGGCAACCGGCTCGGTAAGCTGTTTGGCGTTGAAAAGGCGCAAATGGACGCCGCACTGACGCAAATAGGCGACGAAATCCAAGGCAGGATTCCGTATTACGGGGCCATCCGAGGGGGGTTGTCGCAAACGGCTGTAATGCTCGAAATGGCAGCAAAAAAAAGCGCTGTCAGGCCTTCTGCTGACGCACCAAATGCTTGAAGCCTTCAAACACCAGCACCATCACCGCGAGCCAGATCGGAAGATACGTCAGCCATTCCCCCGCCTTGATGCTTTCGCCCAACAACAAGGCCACGCCGAGCAGCAGCACCGGTTCTACATAGCTGAGCAGCCCGAACAGGCTGAAGGCCAACAAGCGGCTGGCGACGACGTAGCACACCAGCGCCGACGCACTGATCAAGCCCAGCATCGGGATCAAGGCGTACAAGCCCTTGTGGGCGTCGAGCACGGCAAAACCCTGTTCGCCGCTTTGCACGAACCACAGTGCCACCGGCAACATCAGCGCCATATCGAGCCACAGCCCGCCGAGGTGGTCGGTCTTCAGGCGTTTGCGCAATACGAAGTAAACCGGGTAGCCGATGATCACTACCAGGGTTGCCCAGGAGAATCCGCCCACCTGATACAACTCGTTCAGCACACCAGCACCGGCGAAGAACACCGCAATCTTTTGCAGGCGTGACAATTGTTCGCCATACACCAGCCGACCGGTCAGTACCATCGTCAATGGCAGCAGGAAATAGCCCAGCGATACATCCAGGCTGCGACCGTTGAGCGGCGCCCACATGAACAGCCACAACTGCACCCCCAGCAGCGCCGAAGACACCACGACCCCGCCGATCAGCGCGGGTTTGGCCGCAACCAGCCGAACCAGTTCCCACACCCGTCGCCACTCGCCGCTGACAATCATGAACACGGTCATGCAGGGCACCGTCAACAACATGCGCCAGCCGAAGATCTCCAGGCCGCTCAAGGGCGTAAGCAGCGACGTGAAGTAATACATTACGGCAAACAACACCGAGGCCAAGACCGATAACACAACACCTTTAGACACACTGTCCTCACGAAAGCCGATTGATACAAAAGAAGGGGGGATTTCAGGGAGGGAATATAGTGCTTTTGAGGTGAGATGTTTGCTCTGTTTTGGAGCGGTTTATGGGAGGATTTCTCAGGTCCCCCCATAAAAGGGACTTATGGCCGGGCAACTCGCCCCGACACAAAGTGGCTCACATCATTGAACCCTGGCGTCGACGCATGCCCTGGCGTGACCAGCGAGTCGATGAATGCTTCGTCCTCCGCCGTGATCTTCACCTCCAGCGCGCCGGTGTAGGCATCCCACTGCGCCTCGGTGCGCGGCCCGACAATCGCCGAACTGACCGCCGAGTTGTTCAGGACCCAGGCAATCGCGAACTCGACAATCCCCACGCCACGGCCCTGGGTGTATTGCTGGATCTGCTGGGCGATGCGCAGGGATTCAACGCGCCATTCGGTTTCCAGGATGCGCTTGTCCTGGCGCCCGGCACGGCTGCCGGCTTCAGGCGTTACGTCCGGCGCATATTTGCCGCTGAGCACGCCACGGGCCAGCGGGCTGTAAGGCACCACGCCCAGGCCATACGCGGCGGCGGCGGTGATCTGCTCCACCTCGGCCTGGCGGTTGACGATGTTGTACAGCGGCTGGCTGATGATCGGTTTGTCCACCCCGAGGCGCTCGGCCACGCGGATCACTTCAGCGATCCGCCAGCCGCGGTAGTTGGACAAGCCCCAGTGGCGGATCTTGCCCTCGCGGATCAAGTCGCCAATCGCTGAAATCGTGACTTCCAGTGGCGTGTTGTGGTCTTCGCGGTGCAGGTAATAGATGTCCAGGTAATCGGTGTCGAGGCGCGTCAGGCTGGCTTCCAGCGCATTGAAAATCCGCTTGCGACTCAGGCCGCTGCGGTTCGGCAGGCCATCCGCCGGGCCGATGCCGACCTTCGAGGCCAGCACCCAATCCTGGCGCTGGCGGGCGATGGCTTCGCCGACGATTTCCTCGGAGCGCCCGCCGGTGTAGACGTCGGCGGTGTCGATAAAGTTGATGCCTTGATCCCAGGCCTTGTCGATGATGCGCAGCGAGTCCTCGGTGTTGGTCTGCTCGCCAAACATCATGCTGCCCAGGGTCAGTGCGCTGACCTTCAACCCGGACTGGCCCAGTGTGCGGTAAATCATCGTGAACACCTCAAAAGGGGGAGACAGGCCCTATCCAATACCAGAGAGCAAGGCTCTGGAACAAGCCCCGCGACGGTTATTGCGGTAATAGTTCGGCGCAGCGCAGTTGCAGGAAGCGGTGCAGTACCTTGACCCGCTCCGACACCTGCAACCGATGGGGACACATCAGATTGAACGGGGTCGGTTCGCCTTGCCAATCGGTGAGCAACGGCACCAGGCGCCCGGCCTTGATATCGCGCGCTACATCCAGCCGCGCTTTATAGGCGATGCCGTGCCCGGCCAATGCCCAGCGCCGCACGATCTCGCCGTCATCACTGAGGTAGTCGCCGCCGACCTCGACTTCCTGCAGCACCTCGCCCTGGCGAAAGTACCAGGTGTTGTTCGCCCGACCCTGGCGCATATAGCGCAGCGTGTTGTGTTGTGCCAGGTCCTGGGGGAGGCGTGGCGTACCGTGGCGCGCGAGGTAGTCGGGGCTGGCGCACGCCACCCGCGTGTGGTCGGGCACCACCGGCAACGCGACCAGGCTGGAGTCCCGTGGTACGCCGAAGCGCAGGGCGATGTCGACGGTTTCGCGGAACAGGTCGGCATTGCTGTCGTTGAGCAGCAACTGAAGGCGCACGTTCGGGTGTTCGAGCTTGAACTCATCCAGCCAGCCCAGCAGCACATTGCGCCCGAAATCCGAGGGCGCGGCCAATTGCAGTAATCCGCTGAGGCTCTGGCCTTGCTGCTTGACCGCCTGTTCGCCTTCCGACAGCGCCTCCAGGGCCACGCGCACACTGTCGAGGTAGCGCCGGCCTTCTTCGGTCAGGCGCATGCTGCGGGTGGAACGCGCCAGCAGCCGGATGCCCAGGCGGGTTTCCAGGCGCTTGAGGGCAATGCTCGCTGCGGCCGGGGTCAGGCTGAGGCTGCGGGCGGCTGCCGACAGGCTGCCGGTGTCGGCGGTGCGCACGAACACTTCAAGGTCGAGGATTGAGCTCATTTGTAAAAATCCTTTAAAGATCTTGTCGTTTTACCTGGATTTTTCAACGATTGCCAAGCTGGGAAGATGAAAGCTCATTTTCTCAGCCAGGTATTTCCCCATGACATCTCCCCTCAACGGCAAAACCATCATCGTCATTGGCGGCAGCAGCGGCATTGGTGCCGCGGTGGCCAAGCAGGCCGTGGCACGCGGTGCCCATGTGGTGCTGGCCGGGCGGCGCTTGTCTTCAACCGTGGAGAACGGGGTGCGCAGCGAGCAGGTGGACGTGACCGACGCAGCCTCATTACAGCGCTTGTTCGAAACCGTGGGGCAGTTTGACCATCTGGTCTACACCGCAGGGCCTGCGGTGCAGGCCAAGGCGTTGATCGAGACCGACCTGAACCTGGCGCAAGACAACTTCAACGTGAAGCTCTGGGGTTCGCTGCGGGCGATCCAGTCGGCGCTGCCATTTCTCGCCGAGCGCGGCAGCATCACCCTGACGTCGGGGCAGTTGGGGCGCAAAACGGTTGCGGGGCAATTCATCAAGACCGGCATCAATGCGGCGACCGAAGCGCTGGGCAAGCAACTGGCCAAGGAACTGGCGCCACGCCGGGTCAATGTGGTCAGCCCGGGCGTGATCGACACCGAGGCGTATGCCGGGTTGTCCGATGAGCAGCGACTGGCAATGTTTGCCAAGGCGGGCGGGGCGTTGCCGGTGGGGCGCGTGGGGCAGGCCGAAGAAGTGGCTGCCGGGTATGTGTTGGCGATGGAGAACGGGTTTATCACCGGTAGCGTGATTGATGTCGACGGCGGCGGATTACTCTAAAGGCAGCTGAATAAAAAAGGTCCCGCTTTCAGGCGGGACCTGCATTATCAGTAACAGGGCCGTGCTTAATAACGTGGCACCGGAACCGGTTGTGGCGGGTAGTAATAGCCTGGAGGCGGCGCCTGGTAATAGACCGGCGGCGGCTGTTGGATGTACACCGGCTGCGGCTGCACGTAAACCGGTTGCTGCTGCACATAGACCGGAGGCTGGGAGTTGGCGACCACCGAACCCACTACGAGACCGCCGACAACCGCACCCAGCAAAGCCGGGCCACCCCAGCCCCAACCACCGCCATGCCCGTACCCATAACCGTGACCCCAGCCATAGCCATATCCTCCACGGGCTTCTGCTTGCCCTGCGATGGCGAGGGTGGCAATGAGCAACATGGCTACTTTCATTTTTGAGAGTCGACTGATCATGATAAGTCCTCTACGTATGCACCGAACCGGTCTTGATAATATCCCCGGGCATATGCTTCAGACAGCGGTTTCGGACGGGATGATGGAGTACGAAAGTAAAGGCTGGGTAAAGGTTGTAGCCTATTTGTTACCTGGAATGGGCGTAGAGGTTAATACGGCTGTCAGGCAGTTGTTTGCCTATAAAAACACGCCTTTATATGAGCAGATAGATGACCGGCGCCGCCCTCGATATCGCGGCACCGGTCAGCGCTGATTCAAGCCTTGAGTGTGCGCGTCATGCGCAACGCCAACACACTGCCCGCGACGATCACCGCCGCCAGCAGGTACAGCGCCAGGTCCGTAGACCCGGTGGCATCTTTCACAAACCCGACGATATACGGGCTGAGGAACCCCGCCATCTGGCCCATGGAGTTGATCAACGCCAGACCACCCGCTGCCGCACCTGCGCTGAGCATCGCGGTTGGCACCGGCCAGAACATCGGCAGGCCGGTGAGGGCACCCATGGTGGCGATGGTCAGGCCGAGGATCGCAATGGCCGGCGTGGTTGCAAAGTTCACCGCAATCACCAGCCCGATCGCGCCCATCAGCATCGGCACCACCAGGTGCCAGCGACGCTCCTTGCGCAAGTCGGCAGAGCGGCCCACCAGCAGCATGAACACCGCCGCCAGCAGGTACGGGATCGCACTCAACCAGCCAATCACCAGGTTATCGCTGAAGCCCATGTTCTTGATGATCGATGGCAGCCAGAAGTTGATGGCGTACACACCGCTCTGGATGCAGAAGTAGATCAGGCCGAACGCCCAGATCGCCGGGTTCTTGAACACTTCCAGCAGCGAGTCGCTGGTGGTCTTCGGCTTGTTGGCCAGGTCGGTCGCCTGGTCGGCTTCCAGCACCGCGCGCTCATGGGACGTGAGCCACTTGGCGTTGGCAAAGCTGTCGCTGAGCAGGAAGTAGGCGAGGGCGCCGAGGATCACCGTCGGCACGCCTTGCAGCAGGAACATCCACTGCCAGCCCGCAAGCCCGCCCTGGCCGGCGGCGAAGTGGTTGAGGATCCAGCCGGAGAACGGGCTGCCGAGCAGGCCGGATACCGGAATCGCCGACATGAACAGCGCCATGATCCGCCCACGGCGGAAGGTCGGGAACCACTGCGAGAGGTACAGCACCACGCCCGGGAAGAACCCGGCTTCAGCGGCGCCGGTCAGCAGGCGCAAGCCGTAGAAGTGCGTCGGTGTGGTAACGAACAACAGGCAGGTGGACAGGGCGCCCCAGACGATCATCATCAGCGCAATCCAGCGCCGTGGACCGAATTTGGTCAGCGCCAGGTTGCTCGGCACGCCGCACAGCACGTAGCCGATAAAGAAGATCCCGGCACCGAGGCCGTACACGGTCTCGCTGAATTTCAGGTCGTCGAGCATCTGCAACTTGGCAAAGCCGACGTTGACGCGGTCGAGGTAGTTGAACAGGTAGCAGATGAAAATGAAGGGGATCAGGCGCAGGGTGATGCGCTTGTATACGGCGTTTTTATCGTCATCGGTGGCCTGGGTAACAGCGGCGCTCTGTGACATGGCAGTCTCTCTTTATTATGATTTTTCGCGATGCGAGGGTAACGTTGATCGCCCAACGAGTCTCGGCCACCTCAAGGGGTGCTGTCTTTGTGCTCGCGCACAGTGAAGCATGGTTTGCGCTGTGCCTATGAACAACCGGTTTTTTTCAGGAATTTAGCCCCATGTTCGAGCTGGATCATGACCTGGCGCAGGATATCGTCAATCGCACCATGGCGATCCTGCCCTATAACGTCAACGTCATGGACAGCCAGGGCCTGATCCTGGGCAGCGGCGAACCCGAGCGGATCAACACCCGCCACGAAGGCGCGCAGTTGGTGCTGGCCAACGGGCGGGTGGTGGAGATCGACGGCCAGACCGCCAAGCACCTCAAGGGCGTGCAACCCGGGATCAACCTGCCGCTGCTGCACGACCAGCGCCTGATCGGCGTGCTGGGCATTACCGGTGAGCCGGAATTGCTGCGCACCTATGCCGAACTGGTGCGCATGACCGCCGAAATGCTGGTCAGCCAGCGTCACCAGCAAGCCGAGCAGCAATGGCGGCGCCAGCGCTGCGATGATCTGCTGGCACTGCTGCTGGCCGAGACCGGTGATTCGCCGCGCCTGGTGGATGAAGCCCAGCAACTGGGCCTCAAGCCGCAGCTGGCGCGCACGCCGTACCTGTTCGAGCTGGGCAGCGGCCAGTCGGCCGAGGCCTTGAGCGCCTGGCTGACCTCGCGCTACCCCGACAGCTGGTGCGTCAGCTCCGCGCAGTTTTCCCTGCTGTGGTGCCGGCCGGCGTCGGTGCAAGTCGATAACCCGCGCCTGCTGGAAAAGCTCGACGGCCTGGGCTGGAACATCCTGCGGGTCGCCGTCGGCGGGCAAGCGGACGGGCTGGCCGGCCTGCGCCGTTGTTACCGGCGGGTCGGCGACCTGCTCGCCTATGGCCGTGATGTGCTGCCCGAATCGCGGTTGCTGACCCTCAATCGCTACCGCCTGCCGGTCATGCTCTGGCGCCACCGCAACGACGACGCCCTCGACGAACTGCTCAACCCGCTGCGCAAGGTACTGGCCAAGGACAGCAACGGCCAGTTGCTGGCGACCCTGCGCAGCTGGTGCGACCACGACGGCCAAAGCCAGGCCTGCGCCGATGCCCTGGGGATCCACCGCAACAGCCTGCGCTACCGCATGGAACGCATCGCCGAGCTGAGCGGCGTCGACGCGCTGACCCTCGACGGCATGCTCGCGTTGTACCTCGGCGTGCAGCTATTGCCGCAAGCTTTGTCCAAATGAACAACAAACCCCAGCCACTCTTGTGCAATGGACCGGCGTTATTGCCGGTGCCAACTGGCAGCATGGGCGTTATAAAAACCGGAGAAAGCCCATGAAAATCATCATCGCCCCCGACTCGTTCAAGGACAGCCTGAGTGCTGAAGGCGTGGCGAATGCCATTGCCGAGGGGTTGGCCAGCGTGTGGCCCGACGCCGAGCTGATCAAGTGCCCAATGGCGGACGGTGGTGAGGGCACGGTGGAATCGGTACTCGCCGCCTGCCAGGGCGAGCTGCGCACCAGCCGTGTGCAAGGGCCATTGGGCGGCAGTGTCGACGCGCATTGGGGCTGGTTGGCCGAGAGCCACACCGCAATCATCGAAATGGCCGAAGCCAGCGGCCTGCAACTCGTGCCACCGGGTCAGCGAAATGCGTGTTCCAGCAGCACCTTCGGCACTGGCGAACTGATCCGCGCCGCCCTGGATGCCGGCGCCCAGCGCATCATCCTGGCCATTGGCGGCAGCGCCACCAACGACGGCGGCGCCGGGGCGATGCTAGCCCTGGGTGTGCAGTTGTTTGATGCCGAGGGAGCAGCGCTGCCCCTTGGCGGCCTGGCGCTGGGCAAGCTGTCGCGCATCAGCCTTGAGCAACTGGACCCCCGCCTGAACGAAGTGCGCTTCGAAATCGCCGCCGACGTGAACAACCCTTTATGCGGTCCTCACGGGGCCTCGGCGATTTTTGGCCCGCAAAAGGGCGCCACTCCCCAGCAAGTCGAGCAACTGGATGCGGCCCTCGGCCATTTTGCCGATCACTGCGCCAGGGTATTGCCCAAAGACGTACGCGACGAACCCGGCAGCGGCGCCGCCGGTGGCTTGGGTTTCGCCGCCAAGGCGTTCCTTGGCGCGCAGTTTCGCGCGGGTGTTGAAGTGGTCGCAGAGCTTGTTGGGCTTGAGCAAGCCGTGCGTGGCGCCGACCTGGTGATCACCGGCGAAGGCAGGTTTGATGCCCAGACCCTGCGCGGCAAGACCCCGTTTGGCGTGGCGCGGATCGCCAGGCAGCACAACGTGCCGGTGATCGTGATCGCCGGCACCCTGGGGGATGGCTACGAGCAAATGTACGCCCACGGTGTGGATGCCGCGTTCGCCTTGCCGTCCGGCCCGACTACCCTGGAACAGGCCTGCAGCGACGCACCGCGCCTGTTGCGCGAGCGCGCCTCGGACATTGCCCGGGTTTGGCGTGTGGCCGCCCTGGCGGTCTAAGCCTCAAAGCCCTGCGCCAGTCGGTCGATCCACTGGCGCTGAAACCCCAGCAGTACGTCCTTGGGCTGCTGCAACTGGACAAACTCCAGCATCGGGTCTTCCACCGCCGTGCGCACGCCGGCCAACTCCTCCAGCGCCGCCAGCCCGCAAAACGGCACATAGGCTTCGCTGTAACCACCTTCATGCACCAGCACCAGGCGCCCTTGGCACAGGCGCTCGGCGGCTTGGCGTACTGTACGGGTCATCAGGCGGAACGACTCGCTGTGCAGCAGCATGCGCGCCAGCGGGTCCACGGCGTTGGCGTCATAGCCGCAGGCGACGATGATCAGTTCCGGCTCGAAGCGCTCCAGGGCCGGTACCACGATGCGCTCCATCGCGTGCAGATAGGCTTCGTGGCCGCTGCCTGGCGGCAACGGGATATTGATATTGGCGCCCAGGCCGGCGCCACGGCCACGGTCCTGTTCACCGCTGTAGCCCGGCGGATAGCAACCGTCCTGGTGCAGGGAGATCGTCAATACATCGCCACGTGTTTCGAAGATGGACTGGGTGCCGTTGCCATGGTGCACGTCCCAGTCGATCACGGCGACCTTGCCCAGCCCGCGGCGCGCCTTGGCGGCCTCGATGGCGATGGCGATATTAGCCAGGAAGCAAAAGCCCATGGCGCCGTCCGCCAGGCAGTGATGCCCCGGCGGCCGCGACAGTGAGTAGGCATTCTCGACCTGCCCGCTCAGCACTGCGTCCACTGCAGCGATGGCCAGCCCGGCGGAGAGTCGGGCGATCTCGTAACTGCCCGGACCGATCGGTGCCTGTGGGCCCAGTTCGCCACCGCCGGCATCGCTCAGGGCCTTGAAGCGTTGCAGGTAGTCGGCACCGTGTACCCGTCGCAAGTCCTCGTCAGTGGCCGGAACTGCGCTGTGCTGTTGCAGGTGACGGCTCAGCCCGGATACGTCCAGCAGGCTTTTCAAGCGCCGCTTGGTCTCCGGCGACTCGGCATGCCCGCTGCTGGCAGGCGGCTGCACCCAACCGCCCACCGGCAAGGTCAGTGCGTGGGCGCCGGCGCTGTGCCAGAGGCTTAGTTCATCAAAGAAAAACGCGGTGGTTCGGTTCATCAGAGTCTCCAGTTCAGCGGGTTAAAACAGCGTCAGGCGTGGCGCGGCTGCCGAGCATCAGCGCCAGGGACAACAGGGTGACGGCGGCGCCGCCCACCAGCAGCGAGGCAAACCCGCCGCTGGCTTCGATGAGCCGCCCGGCAATGGCCGGCCCGATGGCCAGGCCCGCACCGATCACCAGGTTGGAGGTGTTCATCAGCTTGCCGCTGCGGTCGAGGTCGGCGAGGCAGGCGAGAATCAGCGGCAGGATGAAGGTCCAGGTGAATTTGAACAGCAGCGCTGCCAGGGCAAAGCGCAGCAGTGTTGGCGTACCGCTCAGCAACAGCACCGCACCGGCCATCAGGGCGTAGCCCACCAGCAACAGCAGCAGGCGTGGCAAGCGCGTACCGATCAGCGAGGCACAGCCGGCGCCGACGATGCCCATCACGGTGGCCAGGGCCAGCACTTCACCGCTGTGTTGCGCGGAGATTGCGGCGCCACTGCTGATGGCGCCGATAAAGGTCCAGACACCGCCGAGGCTGACGTAGAAGGCCAGGATCCCGGCGATGCCCAGCGCAGCCTTCACCCGGGAGACAGGTATCGGCGCTGCATCGGTTTGCTCGCGCGGCGGGCTGCCGGACGGGAAACACCGGGCGAGTGGCAACAGCAGCGTCATCAGTCCCGCAAGAATCAGGTAGCAGGCGCCGAGGCCATAGCGCGCAAACAGTCCGGGCAGCACGCCAAGGCCGATCGCTCCGACCACCAGTTGCCCCATCACCCACAAGCCGTAGACCCGGCTTGGATTGGCAGTGGCAGCCGCGCTGGCCAGGCAGATGATCATCAACGAACCGCCCGCCAAGGCACTCATAAAACGCAAGGCAAGCAAGGTGGCGTAGGTGTCGGCGAGCATCGACAACAGGTTGGCGGCAATGAATGCCACGGCGGCGACCAGGGCTGCCAGGCGCCAGTCCACCCGTTTCAGCCACCAGAAGGCGGGCAGGGTGGCCAGGCTCATCGCCCCCAGCTCGGTGGAGAACAGGTCGCCGATGTGGGACGGGCTCAACTGCCATTGGCTGGCCAGTTGCGCGGCCACCGCCGGTGCGGTCATCAGGATGGTCGGGGTGATGGCGGCGAACAGAATGATCGCCGCCAGCAACGGCCATGACCGTGCTGAAAGGCCGGCGGTTGCAGCGTGGGTCTGAGTGTTCATGGGCAAGCTCCGGGAAAGTGATTCAGAACACATGGACCAGCCGCAACAGGGCGTCGGTGCCTGCGTAGCCGTTGGATGCCGCGACGTTTTGCGAAAGGCTGAACATCACTTGGTTCTGCCGGTCGAGCCAATGCCCTACCTCGAAACCCACCTGGGTGTAGCGCTTGTGGGTGTCGTCGATGCGCTGGTCGTTGATGCGCAGCTCGCCGCCATCGGCGTGGATCAAACGCAGGGCGCCGTAGGTGGCCGGGCTGAAGTCGTAGGAGGCGAAGGCTTGCAGGCGGTACAGCGGGTCTTGCTTGAGGTCGCTGCCGAAATAGTCGTCATTGGTGCCGTACAACTGGGCTTCGAGGTTGGCTTCCAGCACCCATTTCTCGCCAATGCCCTGGGTGTAGTTGTAAACGAAGGTCGCGCCCCAGCGATTGGCCCCGGGGGACACGTCGGGGTTTTTACTGTGGTACTCGCCCACCGGCACGGTGATCAGGCTCAACAGCCCGCTGTAGGTGCGTGAGGCCGGGTCGTTGATGAAAAACAGCGTGCCGCCCACCTGCGGGTCACCAAAGCCGCTCTCGCCGGTGTGCTGGCTGGCGCCGGGCAAGCGCGCATTGATGTCGGCGAACGGCAGGATAAATTGCGGGGTGCACAGCGTGCCGCAGACGTCAGTGAAAAACACCTGGCGGTACGCCACGGCGTTGACCTTCAAGTCGGCCTTGCCGGTGGTGTCGGCCGGGCCGTGGAAATCATCGTAGCGCGTCGCCGGCAAGTACAGCACGCCGAGGCTGGTACCGGACGGCGCGCCGAAAAAGTCCCGGGCGTTGAGGTCGGCGGCCTGGCTGTCGAGGCTCAGTAGGGTGCCGCCCAGCAGCATGGCCAGGTGACGCAAGGTGGAGTGATTCATCGCGAGGCATCTCTTATGGAATGTGATGGATGGCAGCGGAAAATGGGCAAAGGGCGCCCGAGGCCGTCAAAACGACAGCGCAAAAAAGCAACGAATTAAGGGGTGAGGTCAGTCGGGCGGGGCGTGCAGCAAGTGCGCGATGCGCGCCTTGTCCTTGACCCCGAGCTTGCTGTAGATGGCGCGGATGTGATGGCGCACGGTGTTCGGCGACAAGCCCAGGTCGCGGGCGACTTCCTTGTAGGTCTTGCCTTCGCCAAAGCCCTGGGCCACGTCGTTCTCTCTGGGACTGAGCTGGGGCAGGGCGCGGTTGAGGCGCGCGGCCAACAGAAACTGATCGCCCACGGCCGAGGCTTCGATATGGATGTGCTTGCCCTCATGCCCGCGCTGATTCAACGGCACCGGCAGGGCGGGGCCGCTCCATTGCGGCCACTCACTGAGCAGCAGGTCGACAAACCCGCGTTCGGCACACTGCAACACCCCGCGCTGGTCGCAGACCGCCAGGGCCAGGTTGCGCGGGCTGGTAAGGGTTTCGCGCATGGCCACCAGGGTGCGGATCTGGTTCGCCGAGACGGCCGCCACCAGGTGCAGCATCAGGTTGTTCAGCAGTTGGCAGTCGTCCTGGTTGAACCGTGGCGCTCCCGGTTTGCGGTACAGGCTCAAGTGGTCACTGAGGCGGGTTTGCGGGTCGACGTGGATCACACACAACAACTCGCCAATGTCATGGCGCTGACCCAACCAATTCTGGCCCGGGCCGTTGGCGGGGTCGAGCATGTCGACAATCACTGCCTGGCCGGGTGCTTCGTGCACCAGCCCGACCGTCACGTCCACATGGCGGATCGACTGCCAGTCGGCCAAGTACGTGTCTGGCAGGTGATGCAGGTAGCTGCTGTGTTCTTCCGGCAGGCCATCGATGATCGCGGCACGCCCCCACCATGCGCTGTCGAAGGGCAGCAGTTGACTGATGCGCGACAGGGCATGGCCATGAAACTGTTCGATGTCCTGATGCTGGGCCAGGCGTTGCAGATCAAGCGTCAGGGTGCTGAAAGCCTGTAACAGGCCGGGGGGATCAAGACGGCTCATGGGCGTTCCTCTGTGGGACTTTTTTATTGTTCTAGTCACAGGGTTTAAAGGCCGAAACGGGGCAGGGCCTGGGTGAAGTATCGGCGCTGCGGGGGCTGATCGCTATCCTACAGATGCATGATGTGCGGCAGGATTTGTACTCGCCAAAAAACCGCTTTGCCGCCTACACTGGTCGGCCACGTGTTTTTCAAAGGACGAAACACCATGCACACACCTGAACCCAAGATCGTTATCACGCGCTTCACCGAGGCCCACCTTGAAGGCGTCGCTGCGCTCTACAACGACCCGGCTGTCTGCCGTCAGGTGCTGCAAATGCCTTTCCAGTCAGTCGAGGCCTGGCGCAAACGCCTGGTGCAGGACAACGAGCGGCGGCTACAGCTGGTGGCGCTGCATGCCGGTGAAGTGATCGGCCAGCTGGGTTTGGAACAGTATTTGCGCGTGCGCCAAAGCCACGTCGGTTCATTCGGCATGGGCGTCGCCACCGCCTGGCAGGGCAAGGGCGTGGGCTCCCGGCTGCTGGGCGCGGCGCTGGAGGTGGCGGATAACTGGATGAACCTGCACCGGGTGGAACTCACGGTGTACGCCGACAACGAAGCCGCCCACCGGCTGTACCACAAGTTCGGCTTCGAGACCGAAGGCCTGCTGCGCGACTACGCCGTGCGTGACGGCGCATTCGTCGACACCCTGACCATGGCGCGCATCCGCAAGCCGGCCTAGTCGTCCTGCAACGCAAACGCCACCGCAGCCTGCGCATGCAGCTCGGTGGTGTCCAGCAAGGGCAGGTCGCTGTGCTGCGGCTTGATCAACAGGCTGATTTCCGTACAGCCGAGGATGATGGCCTGGGCGCCACGGGCGGCCAAAGACTCGATCACCCGCTGGTACACCTCGCGCGATGCGTCGCTGATCACCCCGACGCACAACTCTTCGTAAATGATCCGGTGCACGGCCTGGCGCTCTTCAGCGTCGGGCACCAGCACGGTCAGCCCCTGCGCCGCCAGGCGTGACTTGAGAAACTCCTGCTCCATGGTAAACGCGGTACCCAGCAGGCCAACGCTCAGGGTGCCAGCTTCCACGGCCGCCGCGCCGGCAGCGTCTGCAATATGCAGAAACGGTATCGACACCGCCGCTTCAATCTGCGGCGCTACCAGGTGCATGGTGTTGGTACACAGCACGATGCATTCGGCGCCACCGGCTTGCAGGCGGCGGGCGGCGTCTTCGAGGATCAGCGCCGCATCGTCCCAGCGCCCGGCGTGCTGGGCCTGCTCCACCGGGCCGAAGTCGACGCTGTACATCAACAGTTGTGCCGAGCGCAGCGGCCCGAGCTGGTCGCGCACGTTCTGGTTGATGATGCGGTAATACTCGGCGCTGGACTCCCAGCTCATGCCGCCGATAAGGCCGATGGTGCGCATGCGATGCTCCTGAATTGGACGGGCGAGGGCACCACATTACCCGCGCGCTGCGCTTTAGTCATACGCCGGTGTGCGGCATCTGCCATGATCAAGGCTCGCAACATGGGTCACCCAAGGAACACGGCAATGGACGATGTACAACAACTGGGCGAGATGCTGCGTCATTACGCCGACAGCGAAGCCCACAAGAAACAGCAGTTCGAAGTGCAGTCGGCCCATTGGGCGCAGAAGATCGGCGAGTTGTTCGGCCAGATCGAGCAGTGGCTTGCGCCTGTGAAGACGGTCGGTTTGCTGGAAGTGCAGCGCGAGGCGTACGTGGCTTCCGGTCCCAGCGTGCCGGTGGAGACCTCCACCTTCAAGACCGAGAAACTGACCATCCATATCGCCGGCAAACCGGTGGAGTTCGTGCCGGATGTGATGGGCGCCGGCGGTTTGATTTCGCTGTCGGTGATGGGCTTGACCGCCGCCCGCTACGGCAGCATTTCCCTGGTATTGCTGCCGGGGAAAAACGACTGGCTGTGGAAGAAAACCAACGGTTTGAAAGACCCGGATACGTTCGGCTTCGATGCCAACTTCCTGGCGTTGCAGTTGCAGAGCCTGATTCCCCGCGAACGCGGCTAGTCGCTCAATGTGGTGCTTGTGTGGGAGCGGGCTTGCTCGCGAAAGCGGTGTGTCAGTCGCTGTATATGTTGACTGAACCACCGCATTCGCGAGCAAGCCCGCTCCCACAATTAGATCTCTATATTGCCCCAGTCCTGCTTTGTTTCCTCAGGCGCCACCGCGTTGAACCGCTTGCCCGTGGCCAGCTCCACCCGCCGTGCCACCTCCGGGTCATCGGCGAACGGCATCAGGCTGGCCTCATCCAGGCTCTCCTTCGACTGGCCCCGCAGGCAATACTCCACCGCGCCATACAGACTGATCACCGCCGCCAGGTTCAGCGCTATCTCCCACATCAGGCGATCTGCGCGTCAAGCTGCGCCACCTTCAAATCCGCCACTCGCACCGTGCGCCAGGTGTTGTACGCCATCAGCAACATGCCGCTGAGGAAGAACACCCCGCCGACGAATCGCACCACAAATCCCGGATGGCTGGCCTGTAACGCTTCCACAAACGAGTAGGTGAGGGTGCCGTCATCGTTCACCGCCCGCCACATCAGGCCCTGGGTGATGCCGTTGACCCACATCGACGCGATGTACAGCACCGTGCCAATGGTCGCCAGCCAGAAGTGCATATTGATCAGCCCCACACTGTGCATCTGCGCGCGCCCGAAGATTTTCGGGATCATGTGGTACAGCGAGCCAAATGTGATCATCGCCACCCAGCCCAGGGCGCCGGCGTGGACGTGGCCGATGGTCCAGTCGGTGTAATGGGAGAGGGCGTTGACGGTTTTGATCGCCATCATCGGCCCTTCAAAGGTCGACATCCCGTAGAACGCAAGCGACAGCACCAGGAAGCGCAGGATCGGGTCGGTGCGCAATTTATGCCAGGCCCCGGAAAGCGTCATCATGCCGTTGATCATCCCGCCCCAGCTCGGCGCCAGCAGGATCAGCGACATCGCCATCCCCAGCGACTGCGCCCAGTCCGGCAGCGCGGTGTAGTGCAGGTGGTGCGGACCGGCCCAGATGTACAGGGTGATCAGCGCCCAGAAGTGCACGATGGACAGGCGATAGGAATACACCGGCCGCCCGACCTGCTTCGGCACGAAGTAGTACATCATCCCCAGGAAACCGGTGGTCAGGAAGAACCCCACGGCGTTGTGCCCGTACCACCACTGCACCATCGCGTCGGTGGCCCCGGAATACACCGGGTAGGACTTGAACCAGTCCACCGGGATCGACAGGTGATTGACGACGTGCAGCATCGCGATCACCACGATAAATGCACCGAAGAACCAGTTGCCGACGTAGATGTGCTGGGTCTTGCGCTGCACCACAGTGGTGAAAAACACGATCGCATAGGCCACCCACACCACGGTCATCCACACCGCGCCGCTGAACTCGATCTCGGCGTATTCCTTGGTGGTGGTGTAACCCAGTGGCAGGCTGACCAGCATGATCACGATCACCGACTGCCAGCCCCAAAAGGTAAAGGCAGCGAGCTTGTCCGAGTACAGCCGTACCTGGCAGGTGCGCTGTACTGCGTAGTAGCTGGCGGCGAATTGCGCGCTGCCGGCAAAGCCGAAAATCACCAGGCTGGTGTGCAGCGGGCGCAGGCGCCCGAAGGTGGTCCACGGCAGGTCGAGGTTCATCTCGGGCCACACCAGTTGCGAGGCGATCCACACGCCCATGGCCATGCCGACCACGCCCCAGACGATGGTTGCAATGACGAATTGACGCACGACCTTGTAGTTGTAGGCCTGTGCGGTTGATGGTGGTTGCATGCTTAGTCCTCCCACGGTTCCAAGTGGGCGGCACTGTAGGAAGTATGGGTAGAACAATACAGACTCAGACCCGGGTCATTAATACGGATCAGCCACTAACCTGCATTTTCCGCACGTTACCCCCGTCAATAAATCGTTTGTCCAACCCCCGCCCAATGACAAAACTGCAAGTCACTCGCAAAACAACAACGATTGGGCAAAAAACCATATGCAAATCGAGCGCAACTTTTACAACGGCCACTTCGCCGAACCTGTCAGCACCGCCCAAATCGCGGTCTACAACCCCGCGACCGAGGCCCAGGTAGGCCGGGTGTCCGCCGCCACTCCTGATGAAGCCATTGCGGCCGTCGATGCCGCCGCCAGCGCACAGAAAACCTGGGGCAAGCTCACCAGCATCCAGCGCGCCGAATACCTGCGGGCTTTCGCCGCCGCCCTCGAAACCTGTGCTGAAAGCATAGGCCGGGCGCTGGCCAGCGAATCCGGCAAAAGCCTCGACGACGCCAGCAACGAAGCGCGCTACGCCGCCCAGATCACCCGCTACCACGCCGAATGGGCACGCCGCATCGAAGGCGAAATCATCCCCAGCGACACCCCGGACGAAAACCTGTTCCTGCAACGCGAGCCGATTGGCGTCGTGGCTTGCCTGATTCCGTTCAACTACCCGGTCTATACCCTGCTGCGCAAAATCGCCCCGGCGCTGATTGCCGGCAACACCGTGGTGGTGCGCCCGAGCAACAACACGCCGTTGTCCGCCTTTGAAATCGCCCGCGCCGTCGAGCAGTCGGGCATGCCGGCCGGCGTGATCAACATCCTGACCATGGACCACGCCACCGCCGCCGCCCTGTGCACCCACAAGGCCGTGGGCCTGATCACCCTGACCGGCAGCGTCAACGCCGGGCGCATCGTGCTCGACTACTGCAAGGCCAACATCGCCAAGCCGTCCCTGGAGCTGGGCGGCAAGACCCCGGCGATCATCGAGGCCGACGCCGACCTGGAAAAAGCCGCCAGCGACATCATCGCTTCCAAGACCACCCACTGCGGCCAACTGTGCACGGCCGTCGAGCGGGTGTATGTGCAGGAAAGCGTCTATGACCGATTCCTGGCCCTGCTCAAGGCCAAGATCAGCGCCGTCAAATTCGGTGACCGTGCCACGGATGCGGGCCTGATGGGCCCACTGGTTAACGCCAGCTCCCGGCAGAATATTCACGCCATGGTCGAGCGCGCCATCGCCGACGGTGCTGTACTGGAAACAGGCGGCGTACTCCCCGACGGCCCGGGCCATTTCTACCCGCCGACGCTGCTCAGCGCCTGCCGCCAGGACATGGAAATCATCCAGGAAGAAATCTTCGGCCCGGTGCTGCCGGTGCTCAAGTACCGCGATATCGACGAAGCGCTGGCCATGGCCAACGATCACCAGTTCGGCCTGTCGTCGGTGCTCTATACCGAGAACTACCGCACGGCCATGAAAGTCGCCAACGCCATCGAGGCCGGCGAGTTGTACGTCAATCGCACCCCGGCCGACCCTTACCAGGGTTTCCACGCCGGCTGGAAACGCTCAGGGCTGGGCGGCGATGACGGCAAGCACGGGATGCTTGAATTCACCCAGACCCGTTTGGTGGTCATGAAGTACTGATTCACCGATCACCGGCTTCACCTCAATAAAAACAATTATCGGGGCACCTGCACAGTGGGTGCCCGAGGTCTACAAGATGTCCAAGCCTGCACCCGTTGCCCCGGGTTTCGATGCCGTGTCCGCGGCTAAAAGCGACAAAGCCAGTCGCTACTTCCAATTGATGTTGCTGGTATTGGCTGCCGGGGCGATCTACCCGATCCTCTACCTGCGCCAGGTCTACCAGACCACCATGCTCGAGGTGTTCCAGATCAACCACAGCCAGCTGGGTTATCTGTACTCGATGCTCGGTACGATCTTCCTGCTCAGCTACCTGCCGAGCGGCTGGTTGGCCGATCGCCTGCCGCCACGCTTCCTGATCTTCTTTTCGTTGGTGGCCACCGGGGCCCTGGGTATCTGGTACTCCACCGTGCCGTCGATGACCGGCCTGATGATCATCTTCGGCTGCTGGGGCCTGACCACCGGCCTGACCTTCTGGGCTTCGGTGCTCAAGCGGGTGAAGATGATCGCCCATCACAGTGAGCAGGGCCGTTTCTTCGGCATCCTCGACGGCGGCCGTGGCCTGGTGGAAGCCTTGCTGGCGACCGTGGCCCTGGGGCTGTTCGCCTACGCCACCGAGACCCGCAGCCAAACTGCGGCCGAAGGCTTCAAGCACGTGGTGTACCTGTATTCGTTCGTGTGTATCGCCATTGGTTGTGTGCTGGTGCTGCTCAAGGACCCCAAGTCCATGGCCGAAACTGCGGCGGTCGAGAAGGGCAAGTTCAACCTGATCGCCGACCTCACCACCCTGGTGAAAATCCCCGAGCTGTGGCTGGTGACCGCCATCGTGTTCTGCGGTTACCACATGTTCTGGGCCACCTACAGCTTCTCCGATTACCTGCAAGGCAGCGGCATGACCGCCGTGATGGCCGGCACCATCACCACCATCAAGTTGTGGATGCGACCCATCGGCGGGATCGGCGGCGGCTGGCTGGGGGACAAGTTTTCGAACATCTCGGTGCTGATCGTCGCGCTGCTGCTGGTAACCCTGGCGATGGTCGGCCTGATCGTGTTCCCGGCCATTGGCAGCCTCGGCTTGCTGATCGGCACGGTGATCTTTATCGGCCTGATGACCTACGCGATTCGCGGCCTGTATTGGGCGATCCTCGACAGCTGCGACATCCCGCTGCGCATCACCGGCCTGGCCATCGGCATCGTCTCGGTGGTGGGTTACCTGCCGGACACCTTTATCCCGCTGATCAATGGCTACCTCACCGACACATACCCGGGGCAGGTCGGCTACAACCTGTACTTCGGCTACATCGCCTTCATCGGCGTGCTCGGGACCCTCGCGGCCCTGACCTTGCGCGCCCGGATCAATCGTAAAAAATTCAACCAGACAGGTGCCTGAGATGAAAATCGTCGCCCTTGAAACCCATATTGTCGCCGTACCGCCGCCGCACATCGGCGGCATGTATTGGCTGTTCGTCAAACTGAAAACCGACTGCGGCATCGAAGGCGTGGGCGAGATCTACGCCGCCACCTTCGGCCCCAAGGCCATGCTGCCGATCATCGAGGACGTGTTCGAGCGCTACCTGCTCAACCACGACCCGCACCACATCGAGCGCTTCTTCCGCCAGGCGTACTCCAGCGGTTTCACCCAGCGCCCCGACCTGACCATGATGGGGGTGGTCAGCGGCCTGGAAATGGCCTGCTGGGACATCATCGGCAAGGCCGCCAACAAGCCGGTCTATGAGTTGCTGGGGGGCAAGGTCAACGAGCGCCTGCGTTCCTACACCTACCTGTACCCGGTCAACAGCAAGGGCGAGTACGACTATGACGACCCGGACCTGGCCGCCGAATGCGCGATCGAGAACATGAACAAGGGCTTCACCGCCGTGAAGTTCGACCCGGCAGGCCCGTACACCGCGTACTCCGGCCACCAGATCTCCCTGGAAGTGCTGGAACGCTGCGAAACCTTCTGCCGCAAGATTCGCGAGGCGGTGGGCGACAAGTGCGACCTGCTGTTCGGCACCCACGGGCAGATGGTGCCGTCGTCGGCGATTCGCCTGGCCAAGCGCCTGGAGAAATACGACCCGCTGTGGTTCGAAGAACCGGTGCCACCAGGCCAGGAAGAGGCCATGGCCCAGGTCGCGGCGAAGACCAGCATTCCCATCGCCACCGGCGAGCGCCTGACCACCAAGTACGAGTTCTTCAAGCTCTTGCAGGCCGGTGGTGCATCGATCCTGCAAATGAACGTGGCCCGCTGCGGTGGCCTGCTGGAAGCCAAGAAAATCGCGAGCATGGCCGAGGCCTACTACGCGCAGATCGCCCCGCACCTGTACAACGGACCGATCGGCGCAGCGGCGAGTTTCCAGTTGGCCACGTGCACGCCGAACTTCCTGATCCAGGAAAGCATCATGACCTGGGGCGGCTTCCATGCCGAAGTGCTGACCAAGCCGCTGCAATGGGAGGATGGCTACATCATCCCGTCCACCGAGCCGGGCCTTGGGGTGGAGCTGAACATGGACGTGGTGCGCAAGCACACGCCGTACACCGGCGAGCGGCTGCACCTGCAAATGGCGCCCACGCCTGCTGACGTGAAAGACACTTCGCCCGCCAAGGGCTAAAAAAAACGACTTATGCGGTAACCGTGAATGACATACGACTACATCATCGCCGGCGCCGGCGCCGCAGGTTGCGTCCTGGCCAACCGACTCTCCGCCTCGGGCGAGCATTCGGTATTGCTGCTGGAAGCCGGCGGCAAGGACAGCTCCTGGTGGTTCAAGATCCCGGTCGGTTTCGCCAAGATGTACTACAACCCGACCTTCAACTGGATGTACTACAGCCAGCCGCAAAAACAGCTGGCCGACCGTGCCATCTATGCCCCGCGGGGCAAGGTGCAGGGCGGTTCCGGCTCGATCAACGCCATGATCTACGTGCGCGGCCAGGCCCATGATTTCGATGACTGGGCGGCTAATGGCAACGACGGCTGGGGCTTCAAGGACGTGCTGCCGTACTTCCGCAAGCTGGAAAATCACCCCCTGGGCGACACCGAATACCACGGCAGCAGCGGCCCCATCAGCATCACCCCGATGAAGGGCCAGACCCATGCCATCTGCGATGTATTTCTCAAGGGCTGCGAGCAATTGGGCTATGGCCTGAGCGATGACTTCAACGGGCCGAACTTCGAAGGTGCGGGTCTCTACGACGTCAACACCCGCAACGGTGAGCGCTGCTCCAGCAGCTTTGCGCACCTGCACCCGGCGTTGGGTAGGCCGAACCTGACCGTGGAGTTGCATGCGCTGGTAGACCGCGTGCTGTTCGACGATCAGCAGCGCGCCACCGGCATCAGCGTGACCCAGCACGGCGTGGTTCGCACCTTCAGCGCGCGCAAGGAGGTGATCCTGTGCGCCGGGGCGGTGGATACGCCGAAGATCCTGCAACTGTCGGGTGTGGCGGACAAGCAATTGCTCGCCGAACACAACATCCCGCTGGTCAAGGACCTGCCTGCAGTGGGGCAGAACCTGCAGGACCACCTCTGCGCCAGTTATTACTACAAGGCCAATATCCCGACCCTGAACGACCAGCTCAGTTCGCTGTTTGGCCAGTTCAAACTCGGCCTCAAATACCTGCTGACCCGCAAGGGCGCGCTGGCCATGAGCGTCAACCAGGCCGGCGGGTTCTTTCGCGGCAACGAAGGGCAGGCGCACCCCAATCTGCAGCTGTACTTCAACCCGCTGTCGTACCAGATCCCGAAAAACAACAAGGCCAGCCTCAAGCCCGAGCCGTATTCAGGCTTCCTGCTGTGCTTCAACCCGTGCCGGCCTACCAGCCGCGGGACGATCCGCATCGCCTCGAAAAACCCACGGGACGCGGCCTTGATCGACCCCAACTACCTGAGCACCCAAAAGGACATCGACGAGGTGATCCAGGGCAGCCGGCTGATGCGCAAGATCATGCAGGCGCCGGCGCTCAAGGGCGTTACTGTGGCCGAGGTATTGCCGGGGCCGGCGGTGCAAACCGATGAGCAGATGCTGCAGTACTTCCGCGAGAACAGCGGCTCGATCTATCACCTGTGTGGCTCTTGCGCCATGGGCTCGGACCCGCTGGTGTCGGTGGTGGACAAGCGCCTGAAGGTGCACGGGATGCAAGGGCTGCGGATTGTCGATGCGTCGATTTTCCCCAACGTGACCTCGGGCAATACCCATGCGGCGGTGTTGATGGTGGCGGAGAAGGGTGCGGATCTGATCCTGCAGGATGCCTGAGTGCACCACCGATAAAATGTGGGAGCGGGCTTGCTCGCGAAGGCGGTGTGTCAGGCGCTGGATATGTCGACTGAACCACCGCCTTCGCGAGCAAGCCCGCTCCCACAGGGGGATTTAATTCGGTAGAGAGACCGTGTTTTGCCACTGGGCAACCGTTTCGGCACTGATGCTTACCCCACCACACACAATCACCACCACATCCTCAATCCCGGCAATCGCCCCATGCTCCAGATACGCCACGGCCAACGAAACCCCACATGCCGGTTCCACCAACTGGCGTAAATCATCGGCGTACCGCGCCACGCCCATCATCGCGTCGGCATCACTCAACACCACGCATTGATGGGCAAACCTGCCGATATGCTGCACCGGCCACGCCGCCACCTGGGTCGCGGCCAACGACTTGGCCACGGTATCGATCTTCGCCAGCCGCACGGACTTTCCAGCCTCTACGGCAGCAGCAAACGAAGCCGCGCCCGCCGTTTCACACGCAATCACCTTGCAGCCGAACCGCCCATGACGCTCCAGGCCCGTCAGAACGCCCGCGAGCAGTCCACCGCCGCCCACCGAGGTCACGATGGCGCCCACCTGAGGGCAGTCCTCAAGAATCTCATCGATCATGCTGCTGTGGCCTTCCCACAACAGCGGGTGATCAAAGGCCGGCACATACAGTGCCTCGGGTGCTTTGGAGAGTTGCAGCGCCAGCTCATTGGATTGATCCCACAGATCACCGTGTACCACCACCTCGGCCCCGGCCTGGCGGATGCGTGCGCAGGTGGCTTCGGGGGTGGTGGTCGGCACCACGATCCGCGCCTGCAACCCCAGGCCGCGCGCCGCGAAGGCCGTGGCCAGCCCGGCATTGCCGCCGGAGGGGCATACCACCGTGGTCTTGCCCTGGCTCGCCGCGTAGGCGCACAGCGTGGTCATGCCGCGCAACTTGAACGAGCCACAGGGTTGCAGGTTCTCGAGCTTCAGCCAGACCCGCCGGGTAGCGGTAGACAAGCCGGGGTGCAGGATCAACGGGGTGCGAATCGGCAGCATTTCACAAGTTCCTTTTGGGTGAGGCTGCCATCCTACCTCAGCTCGTGGCTGCCACCAGGGGGGCGGCCGGTGTCCTGCGGCGCGTCACATGGCTGATGCCCATGATGATCAACGGCGTGAACAGGGCGATGTAGGCGTTGTCGATGCCCCACGGATTACCGGCGAGGAACCAGCCCACGGTCGCGAGCAACGAGGCAATGATGCTCAGGAATGCCCCGGCCGCCGTGCCGAATTTCGGCGCGTAGAACACCATCAACACCAGCACGGCCAGGGAGGCGCGCAACGCCTTGCCGAGGAAGGCGATCATCAGCACCTTGTCCGAGGTCAGTGCCAGGGCAATCGGCAACAGGCCGACAGCGATGGTCGCCAGGCGCACGAAGCGCAGGGACTTGGCGTCGCTTTTTTCCGGGTTGAACCATGGCTCGTAGAAGTCCCGCAGCAACAACGTCGCCGAGCCCATGCTCACCGCCGAAATGGTGCCGAACAGCGAGCCGGCAAGGCCTGCCACCACCAGCCCGGCCGTCAGTTGGTCCATGCTGGCGATCAGGGTGGGGAAGGCTTGCAGGGAGTCGACATGGGGGAACAGCACCGCGCTGCACATACCGATCAGTGCTGCGCCGATGCCGAACGGCACCATCAGCACCGCCACGTAGAAGCAGGCGCGCTGGGCCTTGCCTGCGTGGCTGACGGTGTTCACCGCCTGGATTACGTATTGGGTGGAGAAGATCGAACCGATCCCGGCGATCATCCAGGCGATGATCTGGCCCCAACCCACGGCGGTCCAGTCAAACATGCTGGCAGGCAATTGCGCTTGCAGCTGGCCGATGCCGCCCACCTGCTTCAAGCCGAACCACAAGGCCAGGCCGACGCCCAGGTATTTCAGGGCGGCGTGGACGAAGTTGGTGTAGATCACTGAGCGCATGCCGCCGATGCTGACGTATGCCACCGAGACTACGCCGACGATCACGATCGCCAGGGTTCGGTCTACTTGCATCACGCTGGCCAATACGGCGCCGCCGCTGGCGTAGATCGAGACGGCGACGATCTCCAGGGCAAAGATGGTGATGATCGACGTGGCGAAGCGGGTGCGTTGGCCGTAGTTGCGCGCGAGTACGCCGGAGATGGTGTTGTCGCCCAGGTCCTTGTATTTGCGCGCCAGTAGCCAGGCGAAGAGTACGAAGCCCAGGGCCAGGGCGAACAGGTTCCATGCGGCGGAGATGCCGACCTTGAAGCCGGTTTGGGCGGTGCCGATGCTGACTGCGGTGCCGATAAATTCCGAGAGCATCAGGAAGCCGATCAGGAACGCCGGGAAGTGGCCGCCGCCGGTGGTGTAGTTGTTGGCGCTGCGGGAGTGGCGGCGCACGCCGTAGCTGATCAGTGCCAGGCTGAGCATGTACAGGCCGGTGATGGACAGTACGATCCATGAGGAGTGGGTGGGCATTTTTTATACTCTTTAGGTATTTTTGTAATTGTGGGTAGTTTCCTCTGCTGGTTTTGCTTTCGTCTAATATCGGGTTGGTATGGTTTGATACTCTTTTGGTATGGGTGTATATCCGTTATCTGGGTAACGGCTACCTATGGTTTCGCTCTTACAGCGAGGGCCGCTGCGCAATACCTGCGTTCGGCCTCGAGCTTATTGGGGCAGTCAGATCAAGATCAAAAGCAAGAGCACGGCGGCCTGAAAGCCGACCTGAGTGTTAAAAACCAAGCGCTTTTCTGTAGGAGCCGGCTTGCCGGCGATGCAGACACCTCGGTGCATCAGGTACACCCAGTTGATGCCATCGCCGGCAAGCCAGCTCCTACAGTGGACCGTGCCCGCTTTAGCTTCTGATTTGGCTTTTAACACTCAAGCCGGCTTTCAGGCCGCTGTAAGAGCGGAACCAATATCGGCCATCACCCAAATAACGGATATGCCCCCGATCTACCACCCCCGCAACCGCTCCCAAACCTGCACCTCACCATTCTCCAGCAGCGCGCCATAGCTGCCGAACTGCGTCCCCGTAGCACACGCATGGTTAGGCAAAACCCTCAGCCGCGTCCCCAGCGGAAACCGCTCAACCACATCCACCGCCACCCCGTCGAACCAAGCCACCCCATGCTCCTGATTCGCGCTGCCCACCAGCAACCCCTCAATCACCTCACCACCCTCGGTACACACCTGCCCATAACCAAAATCCCGCTTCTGCGACTGCGTCCCACGATCCCGACTCATCGCCATCCACCCCGCGTCGGTAATGATCCAGCCCTTTTCCACCTGATGCCCGATCACCGTAGTCAGCACACTCAACGCCAGCTCATCAATGCGGCACACCCCAACGTTATGCATCACCAAATCAAAAAACGCATAAACCCCGGCCCGCAGCTCAGTCACACCCTCCAGGCTCACCGCCGACAGCGCCGTGGGCGTCGAACCCACACTCACCTGCAAGCAAGGCAACCCCGCCCCCCGAATCACCTCGGCCGCTGCAACACAGCGCGCCCGTTCCTGCTCGGCAATCGCCCGCAACGCCTCAGGCGTATCCAGCCCGTAACTTTCCCCGGCATGAGTCAACACCCCGGCAAGCATCCCGCCGCCATACAGCAGCCTGGCGATCTCCAGCAACAGCGGATCCTGAGGCTTCACCCCGGACCGGTGCCCATCACAGTCAATCTCAATCAGCACCGCAAAAACCTCACCCTGCAGCGCA
Source organism: Pseudomonas sp. NPDC087814 (assembly GCF_044742865.1). Lineage (NCBI taxonomy): Bacteria > Pseudomonadati > Pseudomonadota > Gammaproteobacteria > Pseudomonadales > Pseudomonadaceae > Pseudomonas > Pseudomonas sp. NPDC087814. Next base: position 356,013 of record NZ_JBIUVK010000001.1, read on the forward strand.
CCAAACTCGACAATCGCCCGGGCCCCGGCAAGGCTGTCGGTGATCAGCGTCAGCGCACACCCCTGACGACGCAACGCCAACGCCTGAGGCAATTTATGCGGCGCCATCGCCACCGCATACAGAACGTCCCGAATGCCGAGGTCGAAAAAATACTCGGCCTCCTTCAACGTCGAAACCGTAATCCCCGTGGCCCCGGCAGCGATTTGCGCCGCCACCACCTCGGCACATTTATGGGTCTTCACATGGGGCCGCAAGCTCACACCCAAGTCATCGGCACGCTGCTGCATACGCAGGATATTGCGCTGCATCCGGCTCACATCCAGCAAAGCTGTCGGGGTTTCCATCGTGCACACTCCAAAAGGTAAATTGACGGTCTATCCAGTACTGGATATGTTGTCTGAATGAAAAAACACACTCCCGAACAAGCGGCCTTGATCAGCCAGCTCGAACAGATTGCCGAAGGCCTGAGCAAGACCTTCAGCCCGTTTTGCGAGGTCGTGCTGCACGACCTGCGCGACCCGCAGCACGCAATCATGGCCATCCACAACAACCTCTCCGGGCGCCAGCCGGGTGACCCGGCCACCGAGCTGGGCCTGGCGCGGATTGCCGATCCCGAGTACCCGCAGGTGATCGCCAACTACCAGAACCAGTTCGCCGACGGGCGTCAGGTCAAGAGCACTTCCATCGGTATCAAGGACTCCACCGGCAAGTACGTGGCGGCCTTGTGCATGAACGTCGACCTCTCGTTGTTCCGTGGCTTGCAGGGCATGCTGGAACAGTTCGGCTCGGTCAGCGGCGACCGGCCCGCCGAGTCTCTCGACCCGTCCGGTGCGGACGCCATTCGTGCGCGCATCGACCAGTTCGCCGCACGCCTGGCGACCACCCCACGTGCCCTCAAGGCCGCCGACCGGCGCCTGTTGATGCAAGAGCTGAAAGAAGCCGGCGTGATGGACATCCGGCGTGCCATGGAAACGGTTGCCTCACACCTTGGGGTCTCGCGGGCGGCGGTCTACACCTACGCCAAATGACCTATGCCGAGCGCGCCACGGCTTCGATTTCAATCAGATAGCCGTGGTGCAGTTCCGGCACCGGCACCACCGCGCGGGCGGGGCGGTGATCTCCCAGCGCAGCGGCGTACAAGCCATCAAATTCAGGCCAGTGTTTTACCCCCACCACGTACACCGTGACTTTCACCAGGTCTGCGGGTGAGCCGCCTGCGGCCTTCAAAATCGCCAACAGATTGTCCAGGGCCACTTGAGCCTGTTCGGCAAACGAAGCCTCGAGGTTATGACGCCCGTCAGGGCTCACCGGCAATTGACCGGAGATGTACAGCGTGCCCTGATGGCTTACGGCCTGGGAGTAGTGCCCGGCAGGCGCCGAGGCCGCGGGGGTGTGGATGAAGTTCATTGTGGAGCGCTCAGCAACTGCGCATACGTTTGGAGGTCGACGTTGCCGCCGGTCACGATGACGCCCACGCGCTGGCCCCGGAACTGATGCTTGAGGTTTCGCAGGGCCGCGAGGCCAAGGCAGCCGGTGGGCTCCACGACCATCTTCATGCGCTGCATGAAGAACTTCATCGAGGCCACCAATTCGGCGTCCGAGACAGTGAAAATGTCAGTGACCTGCTCGCGAATGATCGGGAAGGTGTGCTGACCCAAATGCTGGGTCTGGGCGCCGTCGGCGATGGTGACGGGCGTGTCGATGTGCACGATGCTGCCGCTCTGGAAGGAGCGCTGGCCGTCGTTCCCGGCTTCGGGCTCGACCCCGTACAAGAGGCAATCGGGCGCCAGCGCACGGGTGGCCAGCGCGGTGCCGGAGAGCATGCCGCCACCACCCAGGCCGACAAACAGCGCGTCCAGCGGGCCGGTTAACTCCAGCAGCTCCTTCGCGGCAGTGCCTTGGCCGGCCAGCACGTCCGGGTGGTCGAAGGAGGGGATCAGGGTCATGCCGTGTTGCTCGGCGAGTGTGCGACCAATCTGCTCGCGGTCTTCGGTGATGCGGTCATAGAACACCACCCTTGCACCGTATTCCCGGGTAGCGGCGACCTTCGCGGCGGGGGCGTCGGTGGGCATCACGATGGTTGCCGGCATCTGCAACAACCGCGCGGCCAGCGCGATGCCTTGCGCATGATTACCCGAGGAAAACGCCACGACGCCAGCCTTGCGCTGCTGCTCATCAAAACGCGACAGCGCATTGAAGGCGCCGCGAAACTTGAACGAGCCGGTGCGTTGCAGGTTTTCGCACTTGATAAACACCTGGGCGCCGGTCTCGGCATCGAGGGTACGCGAGGTGAACACCGGCGTGCGGTGGGCGAAGCCTTCCAGGCGCTCGGCGGCTTTGATTACGTCATGGTAGGAAGACGGTGGCATGGGAGGGACCTCTCGAATGTCGTTAGATGGATAAAATATCCATGTCTATACAAACTGTAAAGTTGCATTTCATGCTAGCGTTTCGGGCTTCTCTGATCTGTAGAGGGCTCGACGTTGATTCGACTGACCGATTACATCGCTGATTTTTCCCGTTCGCCGCTGGCACCCTGGGTGGATCTTGCGCCGTGGGAGTTGGTGACCCAGGCGCCGGAAATCGTTCGCAAATTGCTGGCGGGGCTTTCTGATGACGACTATGAGATTCATGACGAGATTGCCGTGCACCGTACTGCGGTCGTGGAGGCGGGCGCTGTTTTGAAATCGCCGCTGATCATCGGCGCCCACTGTTTTATCGCTGCCGGTGCCTACCTTCGCGGCGGTTGCTGGGTGGATGAATATTGCATCTTCGGACCGGGTGCCGAGCTCAAGACGTCCTTTGTCTTCAGCGGCAGCAAGTTGGCGCATTTCAACTTTGTCGGTGATTCGGTATTGGGCCGCGGGGTTAACCTGGAAGCCGGCAGTATCGTGGCCAACTACCGGAACGAGCGTGACGACAAGGAAGTGCAGGTGCGCATTGACGGGCAGTTGCAGCGCACCGGCTGTGACAAGTTTGGCGCGCTGCTTGGGGATCAGTCGCGGGTTGGAGCCAATGGTGTGTTGGCACCGGGAGCGGTGCTTGCGGCGGGTAGTGTGGTTAGGCGTGGGGAGGTTTTCGATTGTGAGCGGTAGGGGGTTTTTGGTGTACATATCCGTTAGTTGAGTAACGGCTACTTATGGTTTCGCTCTTACAGCGACTCGCTTTGGAAAAGCCGGAATGCCGGCCCAGCCCAAAGTAAGCACAGGGCTCTGCCCCGCCTGTCGGCGCCTCGCTGTGGCTCGGGCTTATTGGGGCAGTCAGAGCCAGATCAAAATCAAAAGCAAGAGCACAGCGGCCTACAGGCCGGCTTGAGTGGTAGAAGCCAGAGCAAGATCAAGGGCGCACACGGTCCAAATGTGGGAGCGGGCTTGCTCGCGAATGCAGTCTGTCAGTTGATGCATTGGGTGACGGACACACCGCATTCGCGAGCAAGCCCGCTCCCACATTTTTTGACCGTGCTCGCTTTAGATTTTGATTTTGCTCTTCAACACTCAAGTCGGCTTTCAGGCCGCTGTGCTCTTGATCTGTTTTTGATCTTGATCTTAGGCGCCCCGTTAAACCACGCTGGCCGAACGCAGGTAGCACGGGGCAGGGACGCCCCGTCGCGGCGGCCCGCTTCCCAACGCTACTGCAAGTTGACAAACAATCCCCCGTCTACCAACAGCGAAGCTCCGGTCACATACCGCGCCATGTCCGAGGCGAGGAACACGATGGGCCCCGCGACGTCGTCGGGTTCACCCAGGCGCCCCAACGGCGTGCGCGAAGTCATGTACGTCAGCTTCTCCTCGTCGGCCAAGTCTTCCTTGTTGATATCGGTGGCAATCGTTCCCGGCAGCACCGAGTTGCAGCGAATACCATACGGCCCCAACGCAATCGCACAGGACTGCATCAACGAGTGCAGCCCGGCCTTGGTCGGCGTGTAGTGCGTCTGCATCCCGCCACCCACCAGCGCACTGATGGAACTGACGGCGATGATCGCGCCGCCCTTGCCCTGGTTTTTCATCTGGTTTGCCGCCGCTTGCACGGCGAAGTAGGCGCCGTTGAGGTTGGTGTTGACCGTCTTCAGGTACACCTCACGCGGCATGTCGAGAAACGAGTGGAACGGACAAATCCCGGCGTTGTTGACGAACACATCCACACTGCCGAATGCCTTGAGCGCGCCGGCCACCAGTTTGTCGCCGGTGTCCGGATCAGCCGCATCGCCGCCCACCTCCACCGCTTGGCCGCCGAACGCCTTGATTTCCTCGATCAACGAAAACGCCGCTTCAGTGCCTTGGCCGCTACCACTGTGGCCGATGACCACACGGGCACCCTGGCGTGCACATTCCCTGGCGGCGGCGCGGCCGATTCCACGGGAGGCGCCAGTAATAATCACGGTTTTGTCTGCAAGTAACATAAGTGAACTCCTGAAAAAAAGCGGCCTCAGCCGAGATAGTTGCCGTAACCGACCATGGCAATGGCACCGAGAATCACCGCGATACCCGCGGCCAATACGCCTTTGTTGGTGGCGCTGGTGCCCTGCCATTCGCGGAAATACAGGCCCCAGCAGTTGGATACGATGATGATGAAAGACATGTGCAACACCCACGAACTGGCGTCGTTCTGCAGGCGGCTTTCGCCCATGCCGTAGAAGAAAAACTGCAGGAACCACAGGGTGCCGGCACACGCCACCAACAGGTAGTTGCCAAGCAGCGGAGTGCTGCGGTCGGTGTAGTTGTGGAACGTGCGGTTGCGCCAGTTCAGCCACAGGCACCAGAGGCCGTTGGTGGTCAGGCCACCCCACATGATCACCATGAAGGTCACGTTGTTCTGGAACAGGCTGTTGGCGCCATGCTCGACAGCCGCGGCAGCCAGTGGGCGCCCGGCTGAAATACCGTAGCTGAAGCACGCGCTCAGCACCCCGGAGATCACCGCAACCAGCATGCCCTTGGCCACCGAGAACTCGCTGATGCTGGCGAATTTCACCGCTTCCGGCACTTCTCGTTCCTTGATCAGCCCGGCCTTGCCGCACACGGCGATGCCCACCAGCGATACCGCCACGCCCCACAGCACCCAATGCCCGCCCTGGGAGGCGAGCATTGAGGTCAGGGTGCCTTCGGTGGCGTCGGTGAACAGATCGCGATACAGCGCCGGCATCAAGGCGCCAAGGGCCGAGGTCAGGCCCAGTACCAGCGACATGCCCAGGGACAGCCCGAGGTAGCGCATGGTCAGGCCGAAGGTCAGCCCGCCGATGCCCCAGAGCACGCCGAACAGGTAGGTCCAGAGCAAGGTGCTGCTGTCGGCCTGGCGCAGGATGTCGGCCCAGCCGGGCACGGTCAGTTGCGCGGCAATCAGCGGCACGATCAGCCATGACACCAGGCCGCCGGTGATCCAGTAGCTTTCCCAGGCCCAGCCGCGGACTTTCTTGTAGGGGATGTAGAAGCTGCCGGAGGCGAAGCCGCCGATGAAGTGCAGAATCACACCGAAGAGAATGATTTCCAAGTAGTCGAATCCTTTTTTATTGTTGTGGTAGCGCGCTGTTTTAGCCTGGGGTAAGGCTGAACATCGGGATTAAATCCACGCTGACGGGCGAGGCGTCCGGCTGGCTGGGCATGATGTCTTGCATGTACTGCCACCACCGTTGCATCAGCGCGGTGCCCGGCAGTGCGTCGAGCCCGTGCCGCTCTTCGTGGGTCATCACGGCGAACAAGGCGTTGCTGGCCTCGTCGAGGAAGATCCGGTAGTCCACCACGCCGGCATCACGCAGGGCCTGGGCCAGTTCGGGCCAGATCTCATCGTGGCGTCGACGGTACTCGGCGTGCTGACCGGGGTTGAGGTTCATGCGAAAGGCTCGGGTCTGCATTAGTTGCCTCCGTGGGGTGGCGTAGGACTGTAGATGCGCACCGCGTTGTGCAGGAAGAACTTGCCCTGTACGTCCTCGGATTTGCCCGCCATGCAGGCTTTCACCAGGCCCAGGGTGGTGGCGAAACTGGCCAGGTGATCGCTGTTGGGCCAGTCGCTGCCGAAGAAGCAACGGTCTTCGCCAAAGGCTTCCCACAGCACGGCCAGGCGGTCGTTGTAGAACGCCGGGTCAAGGATCAGACCCTGCGGGCCGACCTGGGGGATTTCCGCCAGTTTGGCAAATACATTCGGCCGCTCTGCCAGGCGCATCAGGTCGGCGTGATACGCGGATTCTTCGCCGGCGGGCACGCTGGCATTGGGCAGGTGATCGACGATGATGCGCAGCTCGGGCAAGGCATCGCTCAAATGCAGCAGCCCTTTGATCAAGCGCGGATTGGGGTTGGCGCTGTCCAGGCCACGCCCGTATTCGGCGAGGCGGCGCAGGCCTTCGATAAAGCCGGGGCGCTTCTGGTCGTCTGGCAAATCGCGGTCCCACAGGTTGCCGTAGCGCAAACCGAGGAACAGCGGTTCATGGGCCAAGGCATCGAGGTCTGCCGCAAAGTCGCCGTGCAGCGGGTCAAGGTTGCCGACGAAACCGAGCATGCGCAGGTCGCTGCGCAGGGTCTCCAGCAACCAGCGGTTGTCGTCGCGCCACGGGCTGGCTTCCACGGCAATCGCGCCGATCACGTTATGTTCGCCTGCCAGCGGCCAATAATCCGCCGGCAAATGTGCGGCATACAGCGCGTTTCCCGGCTCGGGCCAGGGAATACCCTGGGGGCGGCGCGGGTCGAACAGGTGCAAATGGCTGTCGATGATCGGCCCGCTGTAAGGGGTAAGGGGCATAGCGCAATCCTTCGGAACAATGGATGGGGAAGGGCCCGCACGCTACCGCGCCAAGGCCCGTTGCACCACTTCAGCTCTGCAAGTACACCGCATGGGTGTGGGTGTACTCGTACAGGCCGTGCTTGCCATCGGCGCCGCCGATCCCGGATTTACGCACGCCGGCATGAAAGCCTTGCATCGCCTCGAAGTTCTCGCGGTTGACGTAGGTTTCGCCGAACGACAATTCGCGCACCGCCTGCATCGCCTTGCCCAGGTCGCGGGTGTAGATCGAAGAGGTCAGGCCGTAGTCGCAGTCGTTGGCCATGGCGATGGCCTCATCCAGGTCGTCGACAATCTGGATCGGCAGCACGGGGCCAAAAATTTCTTCGCGCATGATTTCCATGTCGGCGTGGCAACCGGCCAATACCGTCGGCTGGAAGTGAAAGCCCTGGCCCAGGTCGGCGATCTGTCCACCGGTGACCAGCGATGCACCCTGGCTCAAGGCGGTGCGTACCTTGCGATTGACGCTGTCCAGGCCTTGGCGGTTGATCAGCGGGCCCATCTCCACATCGGCCTGGGCGATGGGATCGCCGTAGCGGGTGGCAGCCATCGCGGCGCTGATGCGCTCGATGAACTGGTCAGCCACCTTGCGCTCCACGTACACCCGTTCGGCGCAGTTGCACACCTGGCCGCTGTTGATGATCCGCGAGTCGCGAATGGCGTTTACCGCGAGGTCCAGGTCGGCATCGGCGAGGACGATGGCAGGTGCCTTGCCACCCAGCTCGAGGTTGAGCTTGGTGATATGGGGGGCGGCGGCAGCCATGATCCGCGAGCCGGTAGCGACGCTGCCGGTGAAGCTGATCATGTCCACGCCCTTATGGGCGGTGAGGGCGCCACCGACGCGGCCATCGCCGCAGACCACATTGAATACCCCGGCCGGCAGGTCGGTCTCGGCCACCAGTTTGGCGAACTCGAAGCAGTTGTTCGGCGTTTCTTCGCTGGGTTTGATCACGATGGTGTTGCCGGTGAGCAACGCCGGGGCCATCTTGCGGGCGATCAAAAAGAACGGGAAGTTCCACGGCAGGATGCCGGCCACCACACCCAGGGGTTTGCGGAACAGGAAGATATTTTCATTGGGGCGGTCGCTGGTGATGATCTCGCCTTCAATGCGGCGCGCCCACTCGGCCATGTAGTCGAGGTAGTCGGCGGTGAAGTTGACTTCCACTTCCGCCAGGCCGCTGACCTTGCCTTGCTCCAGGGTAATGGTGCGCGCCAGGTGGGCGACGTTTTCCCGCAGCTTGGCGGCGATGCGGCGCAAGTGCCCGGCACGTTCGATCGCCGGTTTGCGCGCCCAGTCTTTTTGCGCATGACGTGCGGCAGCCAAGGCTTGGTCGATGTCTTCGGAGGTGGACGCCGGGACCTTCGACAACAGGGCGCCGGTGGCCGGGTTCAATACATCCAGGTGTGCATCGCTGGAGGTAAAGCGGCCGTTGATGAAGTTCTGGTAGACCGGTACGGATGACATGCTTGGCTCCTCAGTAAGTACGTGACGGTGCTTTGGCGTCGGCGGCGGGGCGATAGCGGGCCAGGGTCGCCATGGCACCCTGGCGCAGCAGGCTGATGTCGATGGCCACCGCAATGAACTGGCAGCCCCAGGCTTGATAGCGGCGGGCGTCGTCTTCGTTGGGCGCGAGAATGCCGCAGGCCTTGCCGGCCGCCAGCGTGGCATTGACTGCGTACTGGATGCGCTCCTGTACCTCGGGGTGCCCGGGATTGCCGGGGTGACCGAGGCCGATGGACAGGTCGGCGGGGCCGATAAACACCGCGTCCACGCCTTCCACCGCCACAATCGCCGCGACGTTTTCAACGCCCAGACGCGACTCCACCTGCACGATCAGGCACAGCTGTTCATGGGCGGTGTTGAGGTAATCCGACACGCCGTCCCAGCGGGTGGCGCGGGTCAAGCCGCCACCAACGCCACGAATACCGTGGGGCGGATAACGCATCGCACGCACCAGGGCCTTGGCTTGCTCGGCGGTTTCGACCATCGGGATCATCAGCGTCTGGGCGCCGACGTCCAGCAGTTGCTTGATCAGGTTGGCGTCGCTGCTTACCGCGCGTACCACCGGGGCGGTGGTGTAGGGAGCCACGGCCTGGAGCTGGTTGAGCACGCTGGGCACGGTGTTGGGGGCGTGTTCGCCGTCAATCAGCATCCAGTCATAACCGGTGCTGGCGACGATCTCGGCGGCATAGGCGGTGGCGAAGCCGGCCCAGATCCCGTATTGCGCGGCGTCTTTACGCAGCGCGGCCTTGAAAGCGTTGTGGGGCATGTTCATGGCAGGAGTCCTCAGCGGTTGTACGGGCGATGCAATTGGCAATCGGGGTTGAGGTCCACGCCAAACCCGGGTTTGTCGAGCACCGACAGGCGCATGCGGCCATTCACCGGCACGGGTTCACCGAGCAGTTGCGGGTGGAACATCGGCACCACTTCGTCTGCCTTGGGCGCCATCATCAGGAACTCGGCGAACGGGCTGTTATGGCGGGTCGCAACAAAGTGGTAGCTGTAGACCGACGAGCCGTGGGGCACCACCAACGCATTGTGGGCATCGGCCAAGGCGGAGATTTTCACCAGCTCGGTGAGGCCGCCGCACCAGCCCACATCTGGCTGGATAATGTCGCAGCACCCCATCTCCAACAGCATGCGAAAGCCCCAGCGGGTGGCTTCGTGTTCGCCGGTGGTAACCAACATGCCTTTGGGCACGTTGTTGCGCAGCGCGGCATAGCCCCAGTAGTCGTCGGGCGACAGCGCTTCTTCGATCCATTTCAGGCCGTATTCATGGGCGCCGGTTGCCAGTTTGGTGGCGTAGTTCAGGTCCAGGCTCATCCAGCAGTCGAGCATCAGCCAGAAGTCCGGGCCGACCCGTTCGCGCATGGTGGCCAGTTCCTCGAGGTTTTTGCGCAGGCCTTCTTCGCCTTCCGATGGGCTGTAGTGCAAGGGCATCTTGCCGCCGATAAAGCCCATCTTCTGTGCGAGGTCCGGGCGGGCGCCGGTGGCGTAGAACTGCAATTCGTCACGCACCGCGCCGCCGAGCAACTGGTGCACCGGCTCCTGGCGGATTTTGCCGAGCAGGTCCCACAGCGCCAGGTCGACACCGGAGATCGTGTTGATCACCAGGCCCTTGCGGCCGTAGTACAGGGTGGACTGGTACATCTGGTCCCAGATTTTTTCGATATCGGTGACGCGGGCGCCTTCCAGGAAGCGCGCCAGGTGCTTCTCGACGATATAGGCGGCGGGCTCGCCACCGGTGGTCACGGCGAACCCGACGGTGCCGTCGCTGGCCTCGATTTCCACTACGAGCGTGCCGAGTACGTTGATCCCGAAACTGCGGCGACTCTGGCGGTACTCGGGGTATTTGCTCATGGGGGTGCTGATGTGATCGTCGATCCAGTGGCCGTCTGCCTGGTCGTGGTAGTCCGCGCCGCCGCCGCGCAGCACAAAGGCGCGCACGTGCTTGATTGTGATGTTGCCCATGGTGTGACTCCTTGATTAAACAGTGGCCGGCGTGTTCGTCGCTTTATGGCCTGGGGAATGGATACCGAGTACCAGCAAGGCTGCGACTACAGTGGTGGCGGACAGCAGGTAAAGGCCGGCCGCAGGGGAGTGAAAGGCGGTTTCTGCCCAGTTCTTCAGCACCGGGGCGATAAAACCGCCGAGGGCGCCGAAGGAGTTGATCAGGGCGATGCTGGCGGCCGCTGCGCTGCCGGCCAGGTAGCTGGACGGGAAGGTCCAGAACACCGGTTGCACGGCGATAAAGCCCGAGGCGGCAAAGCACAGGGCGAGCATGCCCAGCAGCGGGTTGGCAAAGGTCACCGAGCAGGCGATCCCGGCGGCGGCCATCAACAGGGTCAGGGACGCGGCTTTGCGGCGTTCACCGGTGCGGTCGGAGTAGCCGGGAATCCACCACGCGGCGAACAGCGCACAGACCCAGGGAATCGCCGAGACCAGGCCCACCATCAAGCCGACCCTGGTCCCCAGCAGCCCACCGACCTGGGTTGGCAAGTAGAACACCACGCCGTAAACGCTGGCCTGGATCAGCATGTACACCAGGCACAGGTACAGCACGCTGGGCTGGCACAGCACAGTGAGCAGGCTACGGCCGTGAGAGGTTTTGTGCTGGTCTTCGCGGTCGAGCAGGTCCTGGATCTGGCGGCGCTCTGCAACGCTCAGCCATTTGGCATCGGCGGGGCGGTTGTCCAGGTACCAGTAGGCCCAGATGCCAACCGCGGTGGCCATCAGGCCTTCCACCGCGAACAGCCATTGCCAGCCGTGCAGCCCAGAGAACCCGTCCAGCTCCAACAACAGGCCCGAGAGCGGGCTGCCGAAGATGAAGGCCAGGGGCGCGCCAAAGTAAAAGAAACCCATGGCCTTGCCGCGCACGGCAGAGGGGAACCAGTAGGTGAGGTAGAGAATCACCCCGGGGAAAAATCCGGCTTCGGCCACGCCCAGCAGGAAGCGCAACAGGTAGAAGCTGGTTTCGTTATGGGCAAACATCATGGCGGCGGACACCAGGCCCCAACTGACCATGATCCGGCACATCCACAGGCGGGCACCGACGCGATGCATGATCAGGTTGCTCGGCACTTCCAGCAGCGCATAGCCGACAAAAAACACCCCGGCGCCAAAGGCGAAGGCGGCATCACTGAGGCCGGTGTCGGCCTGGAAGGCTTGCTTGGCGAACCCGACGTTGGCGCGGTCGAGGAAGGCCATGATGTACATCAACAGCAGAAAGGGCAGCAGCCGCCAGGAAATCTTGGCGAGCAAGGACGCAGGCAGGGTCTTCATTGTTCAGTCCAGTTGTTTTGTTCTTATGGGAAGGACTGTACGGCGCTCCATCTATACGCTACAAATCGAATCTCGCTTACAACTGATAACCTCAGGGTATCGATAACAAGGAAAAAAATGAGTAGTCCCGCAATCTCCCGCAGCCTGTTCAACCGACTGCGCTACAAGCATCTGCATATGCTGGTGGCCTTGAGTTCCAGCCAGAACCTGCACCGTGCGTCCCAAAGCCTGAACATGTCGCAGCCGGCGGCGACGCGCATGTTGCGCGAGATCGAGGATATGTTTGCCTGTGACCTGTTCGAGCGCCTGCCGCGGGGCATGCGCCCGACGGCACTGGGCAAGGAATTGATCCGCTTTGCCGAGTCGGCGCTGAGTGGCCTCGACCGCTGCGCCGAGGAACTGATGATGCGCCAGCAGGGCGGCTACGGGTATTTGTCGATCGGCACCATCATGGGCGCGGCGCCGGACCTTGTGATGGACTCCATTGCGCAGATCAAAACCCTCAACCCGCAGATGCGCATTCGCATCATGGGCGATACCAGCGACCAGGTGATCCAGTTGCTGGAGCAAGGCCGCATCGACCTGGCCATCGCCCGGCGCAACGCCGCCACCGACAGTGAGCATTACACCTTTGAGCCCCTGGGCAACGAACGCATGCTGGTGGTGGTGCACGCCGGCCACCCCCTGGCCCAGCGCGAGCATCTGCCGCTGGCGGAACTGGTCAGTGACTGGCCGTGGATTCTGCAACCGCAAACCAGCCCGGCGCGCATTGGTTTTGATGAAGCATTGCAACACCTGGCCTTGCCGCAGCCGGCGGACATTATCGAGTGCAGTTCGGTGTATTCCATGCAGCAACTGATTCAACTCACCGACGCGATCATGGTGCTCTCGGAAAGCGCCCTGCGGGATTACTTGAAAATGGGCCTCGTGGTGGCCTTGCCGGTGGTGCTGGAGGTGCAACTGGCACCGTTCGGGATGCTGCTGCGCAAGGGCGACCCGGTGAGCCGCGAGTTGGGGTTGTTTATCGACATGCTCAGGCAAAAGGCCGCAATGCTTTAAACATCGTGTGCAAAAGAACGTGGTACGCCGGCAGGTTATTAAATAGAATGAATCTCATTTGAGACTGACTCGCGCCGCGCAGGTTACTTGCCATGAATGATGCTGTAGTGCCGAGGCACCTCGCTGAACCCAGCCTTCACACGTTGTATCGCGACCACCGCAGCTGGCTCGAAAGCTGGCTGCGGCGCCGCTTGGGCAACGCCTGGGATGCGGCCGACCTGAGCCAGGACACGTTCCTGCGGGTGCTGGCCAGCGCGCAGCCGATTGCGCAATTGCAGGAGCCCCGGGCCTATCTGGTGACGGTGGGCAAGCGCTTGCTGGTGAATTTTCACCAGCGGCGCAGTCTGGAACAGGCGTATCTCAATGCGTTGATGCAGTTGCCGGAGGCTTGCGTGCCGTCGCCGGAGCAACGCTGGTTGCTGCTGGAAACCCTGCAAGCCCTGGATGAATTGCTCGACGGTTTGCCGGCGGTAGTGCGCCGCGCGTTTCTTTGGAGCCAGCTGGAAGGACTCGGCTATCGGGAGATTGCCGAGCGGCTCAAGGTGTCCGAGCGTACGGTCAAGCGCTACATGGCCCAGGCTTACGAGCATTGCCTGCTGGTGGAACTGTGAGCCGTGCTGCGCCGGATCTCGCCCGGGCGGCGGCGCAATGGCTGGCGTTGCTGGAATCCGGCAGCGCCACCGAACGTGATCACGCCCGCCTGCAGCAGTGGCGTGACAGCCATCCCCAGCATGAGCAGATCTGGCAAAAAGCCCAATCGCTGCGCCAACGGTTTACCGACTTGCCGCCAGCGCTGGCCATGGCCAGCCTTGATCGTCCGCAACCGGGACGGCGTGCAGTACTCAAGCGTGCCTTGGGTATCGCCGCGTTGTTGCCAACCGCGTGGTTGCTCAGCCGGCAATTGCCTATCGACGTGTGGCGCGCCGACCTGCACACCGCCACTGGCGAACGCAAGCGAGTGCCGCTGTTGGATGGCAGCAGCCTGCAACTGAATACCGCGAGCGCGGTGGACGTGGATACGGCCCGGCGCCGTGTGACGCTGGTGGAAGGGGAGATGGCGTTGACGGTGCCGGGGGCTGGTGCGCTGACGGTGCAGACGCGTTATGGCCAGGTGATCGTCAGCCAGGCTGAAGTGTGTGTGCGGCAGTTGTCTTCCGGGTGTTTGGTGTCGGTGTTGAAGGGCGCGGTGCAGGTGCAGGACCTGCGTGGGCAAGTGGCGACATTGCAGGGGGGGCAGCAGGCACGGTTGCAGGCGTCGGGGATGGGCGCTGCGGTGGGGTTTGATGCGTTGCAATTGGGTTGGCGCGACGGTGTGCTGACTGCGCAGAACCAGCTGTTGGGTGATTTTTTGCGGGAGCTGGAGCGGTATCGGCCGGGTGTGCTGCGCTGGGACCCGAGCCTTGAAGCGCTGCGGGTCACTGGGAGTTTTCAGTTGGCTGATACCAATCGAATTCTTGCGTTGCTGGCGTCGACGATGCCGCTGCAAGTGCAGTCCCGTACGCAGTATTGGGTGACGTTGACGCCGCGTAAATCGGCTGCTTGATGCGATCCTTGTGGGAGCGGGGGTGCTCGCGAAGAACCTGAGAGCGCCGCGTTGAATCAGGATGCCCGCGTCATCGTTAACGACCTTCGCGAGCAAGCCCGCTCCCACATTTGAACCGTGCCCGCTTTAGCTTTTGATTTTGGGCGGACTCAACACGTGCCTTTCAGATCACATGCGCCCGCTGCAGCTCAGTCAACGCCAGTGCCTTGAGCCGCGCCAACAGCGGATCCCGCCGATCCCGCGGATGCACCAGCTCCACCGCCAGCTCCTGGCGAATACTGCTCGGCCGGTTATCCATCACCAACACCCGGTCACTCAGGTACAGCGCCTCGTCCACATCGTGAGTCACCAGCAGCAGGGCGATCCCGTGGTGCTCGGCCAATTGCAGCAGCAGGTCCTGCAGCTTCATGCGGGTAAACGCATCCACCGCGCTGAACGGTTCGTCCAGCAACAGCACCTGCGGTCGTGAATACAGCCCGCGAGCAATCGCCACCCGTTGCGCCATCCCGCCAGACAACGCCTTGGGCAACGCCTGGCCAAAACCCGTAAGCCCCACCTCATCGATCAACTGCGCGACCCAGGCCTTGTCATAGCCAACGTCATCGCTGAAACCAATGTTTTGCTCCACCGTCAGCCACGGCATCAGGCGTGGCTCCTGAAATACAAACGCGACCTCACCACCGCCTTGCAGCAGTTCCCCCTGATAGTCCTTTTCCAGCCCGGCGACGATCCGCAGCAAGGTGCTTTTGCCGCAGCCACTGGGGCCCAGCAAACTGACGGCTTCCCGCGGCTGCAAGGCCAAATGGACGTTGGTCAGCACCGTCGTCGCGCCGAAGTTTTTCCGCTCGACGCGAATATCCAGTAGCGCTTCACTCATGCTCAATTCTCCGGGCCTTGGCCGTTGAAGGTATCGCGCCAGGCCAGGCAGCGTTTTTCCAGGGCCGCCAACAGGCCGTCGCTGATCTTGCCCAGCAGCGCCAGCACGATGATCGCCGCCAGCACAATGTCGGGCCGTGAGGTTTCCCGGCCATCGCTGAGCAGGTAACCCAGGCCCCTGGTCGCGGCGATCAACTCGGCCGCCACCAGGAACATCCACGCCAGGCTCAGGCCGCTGCGCAAGCCGGTGAACAGGCCGGGCAGGGCGGCAGGCAACAGGATGCGACGCACCAGGCGCGTGCGGCTGAAGGCATACATCTGCCCGACTTCCACCAGCTTGCGGTCGATGTCGCGAATGGCCGCGACGCCATTGAGGTACACCGGGAAGAACGCGCCGATGGCAATCAGCACGATCTTCGAGGTCTCATCAATGCCCAGCCACAGCAGCAACAGCGGCACCCAGGCCAGGCTCGGGATAGAGCGCAGGCCGGCGAAGGTTGGTTCCAGGTACGCCTCGGCCTCGCGGCTCAAGCCGACCCAGGCGGCAAACACCAGGGCCAGGCCGGCGCCGATGGTGAACCCCAGCAGCACCCGCAACAGGCTGGCGCTGATGTGTTTCCACAGCGCGCCTTCGGCGAGGTCGGTGAGGGTCACGGCGATCTCGCTGGGCGCCGGCATCTGGTAGGACGGCAGCCAGCCGATGCGCACCACCACTTCAAGGATCACCAGGATCAACACCGGCAACGCCAGGCCCTTGAGCCGCCGCGGCCAGGCGCTGCGCTGCACGGTGAGCGTTGGCGCGAGTGCGACGGGCAGGGTTTCGCTTTTGCTGCTCATGACGCTCCCCTTATGGACGAGGCAAAGCCTGGCCAAAGCTTGGGTCGATCAACTGGTCGATCACCTGATCCACATTCACCCCACGGCGCACCAGTTCTTCCGACACCAGGATCGGCGCGGCCGCCTTGGACGACACCACGTCCTGGGCAGTGAGCAATGGGCTGCTAAGGTCGGTACGCGACAATTGCAGCTTGGCCACGTCCAGGGGCAGGCCGGATTCGTCGGCCAGCAGCTTGGCGAATTCGTCGGGGTGTTTCACCGCCCAGTTGCGGGCTTTTTCATAGGCACCGAGCACCTTGGCGATGGTCTGTGGATGCTCCTTGGCGTATTTGTCGGTCACGCTGACCACGCCGTAGCTGTTGAAGTCCTTGTTGCGGTACAGCAGGCGCGAACCCGCCTGGATTTCGCTGGCGGCCATGTGCGGGTCGAGACCGGCCCAGGCGTCCACATCACCTTTCTCCAGCGCGGTACGGCCGTCCGGGTGTTGCAGGTGCACCAGCTCCACGTCGTCCTTGCTCAGGCCGGCTTTCTGCAGGCTGCGCAGGGTGAACAGGTACGGGTCGGTGCCTTTGGTGGCGGCGATTTTCTTGCCCTTGAGGTCGCTGACGCTGTTGAACGTCGAGTCCTTGCGCACCACCAGTGCAGTCCACTCGGCGCGGCTGTACACATACACCGACTTGATCGGGCTGCCATTGGCCCGGCTGAGCACCGCCGAAAGGCTGGCGGACGAGGCGAAGTCGACGCCGCCGCTGTTGAGGTATTCCAGGGAACGGTTGCTGCCCTGGCTCAACACCCAGCCGACCTTGGTTTGCGGCAGCGCTTCTTCAAGCCAGCCGAAGTGCTTGAGCACCAGGCTCACCGGGGAGTAGTAGGCGTAGTCCAGGTTGACTTGCGCAGGGTCGGTTTCCGCTGCATGGGCCAGGGGTTGCAGGCTGAAGGCGAGGGCGCAGGCGCCCAACAGGGTATTGAAGAAGGGTTTCATGGAACAGCTCCGGACAAGGCGGGAAAAGAGAAGGCTTTTCTTATATTCAGAAAATTCATATGGCATGTTCCATCATGCGTTATAGGAATATGCAGTCTCTGTGCCAGCGTCTTTGCAGGGCAGGGCAACACCCTGGCGTAGCAGCTGTCGAGCCCAAGCGAGGCTGCGTTCGCGGTGTGTCAGACAGACCGCTGACGCAGTCTCGCTTGGGCTTGACAGCTGCTACGTGGGGAGTGGTTGGGAGTAGGGAGGCGGGCACTTTGTTGAATCACTGTTGGCTGTGCAACAGCTTTCATATGTTTTTATGGAATAAATAAAGAGTTATATATTCCTTTTGTTGGTTTCACGAATAGGGCACTTTGAGTGCCTGCGCATTCGTGCGGATTGACCCAACAGACCAAAGGAAAGCCGACATGACCATTAAAGCGATCAACGTGCGCAACCAGTTCAAAGGCGTGATCAAGGAAATCCTGATCGGCGAAGTGGTGTCCGAGATCGACGTGCAAACCGCGTCGGGGATCGTGACGTCGGTGATTACCACACGCTCGGTGCGTGACCTCGAATTGAAGGTGGGCAGTGAAGTGATTGCCTTTGTGAAGTCGACTGAAGTGTCGATCGCCAAGCTGTAAACCCGAGTCCAGTGGTGAACCCAATCCAAATGTGGGAGCGGGCTTGCTCGCGAATGCGGTGTGACAGTCGACATCTACAATGACTGATCCACCGCTTTCGCGAGCAGCCCGCTCCCACATTTTGTTTTGCATGCAGCCGTTGGAGGGTTAGTTGAGCCGAGGCCCGCCGCCCGATGGCCGGGATCCTGGCTTCTCATCCGAAGCATCCGGCAGTGCCTTGGGCGTTTCACTCGGGTCCTTGTAGTCCTTGTGCAAATCCCCATCCAGCCGGTTGCTCGACGAGCCGCCGCTTTGTGGTGTGGAGTCGAAATGCTCCCACTCCGATTGCTGGAAGCGGAACAGGCTGTCATCGGTCGGCGTGTCGCGGCCGTGGTAGTGGTGTATCTCGTAGTGGGCGTATTCGACCTTGTCGGCCCAGTTGTCCTGCAACAAGCCGTCGCCGGCCAGGTCGCGGTACCAGTCGTTTTCCTTCTCGGTGGCCTTCTGTTTTTTGTTGTGGTCGACGAAGTAGCCGATGATCCCGCCTACCACCGCCAACACCACGCCCACCAGGAACAGCGGCCCGGTCAGCGCCGCCGCCGTGCCTGCGCCAAACAGCGCCGCCGCACCCAATACCCCGGCCGACGCGCCGAACGCACCGCCCGCCACTTGCAAGCCACCTGCGGCCTGAGCCAACGGGTCTTTGCTGTCCACGCCGCTTTTGATCGCCAGGGCGCCGAGCACAATGTCGGCAAAACCACCGGCAATGTCCGTCGCCGGGCCCAACACCTTGATCACGGAACCGGCGATCTTCGCCGATTGGGAGGCGCCAAGCTTGGCCGCACCGGCTGCCTTGAGGCCGTCATCCAGGTGAGTGGCGAGGCCTTCGGTAGCTTCGGTTACCGCCTTGTCGCCCTCGCCAAACAGCTTGGCGACGCCGTCGTACTGGCTGTCGGGAACCGCGTCCAGGGCCGCAGCAATTTCCTTGCTGACCTTTGAGTCGATTTCGGTGGGCTTGCTGAAGTCGATGACTTTGCCGGCCGCACCTTCCTTGCCCCAGATTTCCGGCAGGGTCTTGTCCAGGCCGAGGAAGTCCACCAGGCCGCCCTTGCCCAGGGCTTCGCCGATCTTGTCACCGAGCTTGACGAAGTGGCTGGCGCCGCCGGCAAAACTCAGGAAGTCCTTGGCGATGGTCATGCGTTGGGCCGGGGTTTCGCCGAGCTTGCCGCCTTTACCCACCAGTTGGTAAATCCCCGAGAACAGGCTGACGCCGGCGCCCATCGAGCCGAGGATGCCTTTGCTGTTGAGGGTGTTGAACACTTCGCCGAGCATGCCGCGATCCGCCACCGGGATATACGGTTTGCTCAGGGCGGTTTTCACGTCGGCTTCGCTGATGGTGCCGCTGTTCTTGTAGACGTCGCCGAGTTCTTCCAGGGCCTTGGTCACGGCCGAGGATTTCTCCTTGCCCTCCAGGCCCTCGTTGAGGAATTTCTCCAGCACTTCCTGGCTGCGGCGCGGCAGGTCCAGCAGGTTGCCCTTGAGCACGCCCTTGAGCAGGCCGAACAGGTCCTTGGTTGCCAGTTCCTTGTTGTCGTCGGAGATCTTGCTCGGGTCCGAGAGAATCTCGTTGAGGTCGGTGGTGAGGCCATCGGCCTGGATATTCTGCGCGGCCTTGGTGGCGGCTTCCGGGTCGAACAGCGACAGCGAGGTCAGGGTGTTGCTCAGGTCCTGCTGGGCTTCGTGGCTCTTGCCCTGTTTTTGCAGGTCCTTGAGGTACAGCACATAGTCGGGGTTGCTGGTCAGGTCGAGAAGCTTCTGCTTGATCTCGTCCTTGTTGGGCAGGTGACTGATGGCGTCGTCCATCTTGGTCTTGTAGTCGGCCTGCACCGTCGGGTCCTTGAACAACTCGCCGATCTGCTCCTGCACCGCCTTGCCGTCGATGATGTCGTGCATGTCGGCGGAAGTCAGCTCGGTCTGCTTGTCATCGAACTCGCGCCAGGTGGTGTTGAACGGGCGCTTGGATTCTTCGTAGCCGGTGATGCCATGGCCGTTCTGGTAGGCGGCCTGGGCTTCCAGGGCGCGGACCAGTTTGGCCCGTGGGTCGTCCTTGGGAATCGAGCCGTCCTTGACGCCAGCGCGGTAGGTGTCGATCAGTTCGGTGGTGGCCAGTTCGCTGACGCTCTGGGTCGGCGACTTGTCGTCGTCCTTGTCGGCATGCACGCCGGTGTCGAGGTTGAGCACGTCGAGCTCATCGTTGCTCGGCAGGTTGTACTTGGCGCGGGTCTCGTCGACGGTGCCGGCGCTCCAGGCTTCCCATTTCGCCACCACTTCGTCGTAGAGCTGCGGGCTGAGCTCCTTGGAGACGATGACCTTGCCTTCGCTGGTTTCATAGCGGATCAGGCCGTCCCCCAGCTCGTCGGGAGAACCGAAGGTGATCTCGGTGTTCTTCAGGAAGTCATTCGGCCCGGCCAGTTTGTAGCCGGCGTCTTCACTGGAGTGGATCTTGCTCCAGGTGTCCTGGGCGGTGGCCACGCTCTTGAACAGTTCCGGGCTGACGTCGGCCGATACGACGACCTTGGTGCCGTCGTGGGTTTCATAGGTCAGCACATTGCCTTGCTGGCCTTCGATCCAGCCGAAGCCCTTGTAGTCGTTCAGCTCCGGCGCCTTGGTATTGGCGTCTGCCAGGGTCGAGCCGTCGTTGAGCGCGGACTCTACGGCGGCCTTTTTGTCGGGGTTGGTGTAGACCTCGTGCAGGCCTGCCAGGTAGTCGAACAGCTTGGGGTTGTCGTCGCGGGCCACGACCATTTTCTGGCCATTGCTTTCAAAGCGGATCAGGCCGGGGCCGACTTCATCCTTGGGGCCGACGGTGGTGCCGGCGTAGGGCGGCCACACTTCGTTGTCGCTGGCGCGCTTGTAGCCGGCGTCTTCGCTGCTGCCCAGGCCGGTGAAGCTTTCATAGGCTTCCTTGGCTTTCTGGAAGGCCTCCGGGTTGTCGCGCTGGCTGATGACGAACTTGTTGCCGTCCTGGGTCTCGTAGCGGATCACGCCGGGGCCGGTTTCGTCGGGCGGGCCGAGGGATTTGTAATCACCGAGCTTTTCCGGGGCCGTGGCGTCGCCGCCCAGGCGCTGGTAGCCGGCGGCTTCGCTGGCGTTGACGCCGGAGAGTGCCTTGAAGTCGGCGCTGACTTGCTTGAACAGCTCGGGGCTGTCTTTTTCGCTGACGATGACTTTCTTGCCGTCCTGGGTTTCATAGCGGATCAGGCCGGGGCCGACTTCGTCCGCCGGGCCGATGGCCTTGTAATCCCCCAGGGTGGTGGGCGGCGCGGCGTCCTTGGCGGCCAGTTCATAGCCTTGTTCCTTGCTGGCAGCGAGCCCTTGCGCGGTTTTGTCGCCGGCCTCCACCTTCTTGTTGTTGGCGCTGTTCTTGAGCAGCACGTGGAACGCCGCGCCGGACTTGGGCGGTGTGAGAGGAAGGGCTTTGGGGTCGGTCGAGCGGTTGAGCGGCTGGGTCGTCATGCCATGGAACTCCTGCTGTTACCGGTGGGACGAATCGGCAAAAACAGTAACAGCAGGGGTTCGGCGGTCGTTGCGAAAAGTTGTGAATTGCGCCTTAACGGTGACGCAGGCTGCGTTCCAGGCGGGCGATGCCTTCTTCCAGCATGGCCCGTGGGCAGCCGAAGTTCAGGCGCACGAATTGCTGGCTGTCATCGCCGAATTCAATCCCGGCGCTCAAGCCGACCCTGGCCTGTTCGAGGAAGAACCGTTGCGGGTCGTCCAGGCCCAGGGCGCTGCAATCCAGCCAGGCCAGGTAGGTGCCTTGAGGCGCATGCATGACCACGCCGGGCAGGCGGGTTTGCACGGCGTTCAGCAGGTAATCGCGGTTGCCTTGCAGGTAGGCCACCAGCGCCTGCAGCCAGTCGCCGCAGTCGCTGTAGGCCGCACGCGTGGCTTCCAGGCCCAGGGGGCTGACGCTGTCGACCATGCCGCAGCGGGCTTGGTTGAAGCGCTCGCGGATCTCGGGATTCTGGATCACCGCGAAGCAGGTCTTCAACCCGGCGACGTTATACGCCTTGCTCGCCGACATCAGGGTGATGGTGCGCTGGGCAATCTCGGGGCTGAGGCTGGCGGTGGGAATATGCCGGCGGCCGTCAAAGCACAGCTCGGCGTGGATTTCATCGGAGACGATCAGCGCACCCTGGTCCAGGCAGGCGCTGGCCACGGCCAGCAGTTCCTCACGGGGGAAGACCTTGCCCATCGGGTTGTGCGGGTTGCTCAACAGCAGCGCCCCGGCGCCGGTGAGGGCTTCACGCATTGCCGGCAACGGCGTGAGGTACTCGCCTTCGGCGCTCAGCTCAAATGGCACTTCGATCTTCGGCAGGTTCCAGTGGCCGGGCGCCAGGCGGATCGGGCGATAGTTGGGGGTTTGCAACACCACCGGTTGGCCGGGCTGCACAAATGCGTGCAGCGCCATGTTGAAACCAGGCTCGACCCCCGGCAGGAACAGCAACTCATCCGGCTGTACGCGCCAGGCGTACTTGGCCCACAGGTCGGCGACGATCGCCTCGCGCACGCCATCGCAGGCCACGCTGTAGCCGAGGATCTGCTGACCCAGTCGCTCGTGCAACGCTTGAAGCACGGCCGGTGGGGCAGCGATGTCCATGTCGGCAATCCACATCGGCAGAACGTCTTGCGGGTAACGACTCCACTTGGTGCTGCCGGTGCCGAGGCGGGAGTGGATCGTGTCGAAATCAAAGCTCATGGGTGGCTCGTATCAGGGAGGCGGGCGTAGAAATGGCGCTGATTCTAGCGCCATTAATTTTACGCGCCAGCGCTGATTGCCGCCCGGGCGCCCGCTTGCCGGTCAAATGCCTCGGCCAACTGCGTGTGGGCCTGTTCCAGGCTGCGCTGCACGGCGGCTTCGCCACGCACCATGGCCCCCAGATAGACGAAATCCACCGCGTGAATGCCCACGGTTCCAAGGATCGCCTGCAGGTAGGGCGTGAGGAAGTCGGGCTCGCGGTTTTTTCGCGAACTGCCGGAGCTGACCAGCACAAAGGTGCGCCGGTCCTTGAGCAAGCCGACTTTCTCAAACTGCGGATTCACCGTGAAACTGCGGTGGATGCGCACCACATGGTCGATCCAGCACTTGAGGGCCGCCGGCACCGTGAAATTGTGCACGGGGGTGCAGATGATCAACAGGTCACAGGCTTCCAGCTCGACAATCAGTTGCTCGGAGCGCTCGGTTGCCGGGCCGCTCAGGCCGCCGGGCGTGGTCAGGGCGTTGGCGTATTCCCGGGTCAGCGCCGGCAAGCCCTGGCCGCCGTAGTCGCGTTCGACCACTTCGGCCTCGGGTGCCTGTTCGCGGAGCAGGGCGCGGGCCAGGCGGAAGGTCTGGGCGGCCTTGCCGTGGGGGCTGAAGCTCAGTAGCAGGGCGCGGGTCATTGGCCGAGGTCCTGTGAAAAGTGCATCCCCAGTGGCAGCAGGCCCTGGCGAAAATAGAAGCGTTGGGCCAGGGCCATGTGCATGCCGGTGTCCAGCACCAGGTAGCGATAGCCCAGGCGGCGGGTGTGCTGGCGTACCTCGTCCAGCAGGCGCGCACCCAGGCGTCGGCGTTGCAGGGAGGCGTCCACCACCAGGTCATCGACGTAGATAAAGCGCCCATACAGCAGGTTTTCCGTCAGGCGATAACCGGCCAGGCCCAGCACCTGGCCGTTTTCCCGGGCGGCCAGCAGGCGGTAGCCGGTTTCGCGCTGGCGCTGAATCTGCTGGACGAAGGCGTGCGGGTCTTCGAGCTTTGGCCGCAGTTGCTGCATGACGGCAAAGCAGGCCAGGCAGTCGGCGTCGCTTTCGATGTGCACAAACTCAACAGCGTCATTCATGGTTGCCGTGCTCCATGTGCGCTTTTACGGCGGCAGGGACTTTGCGAAAGCTGATGGCGACGCGGTTCAGGGCGTTCATCAGGGTGATAGCCAGGGTCAGGTCGGCAATTTCCTTGTCATCGAAGAGGGCCTTGGCCTCGGCATAGTGTTCGTCCGGCACCTCGGTTTGTGC
Organism: Pseudomonas sp. NPDC087814; assembly: GCF_044742865.1. Taxonomy (NCBI): domain Bacteria; kingdom Pseudomonadati; phylum Pseudomonadota; class Gammaproteobacteria; order Pseudomonadales; family Pseudomonadaceae; genus Pseudomonas; species Pseudomonas sp. NPDC087814. Next base: position 379,517 of record NZ_JBIUVK010000001.1, read on the forward strand.
GACCTGGGTGACCGACTCGGCCCAAGCTAACGCGGCGCGTTCACGCGGGCTGAACAACGGCAACGCTTCGCGCCAGGCGGCCAGCAGCATCAGCTTTTCCAGGCTCACGCCCTGTTTGAGCAGGTCGCGCGAATGTGAGTCCAGGCAGTAGGCGCAGCCGTTGAGTTGCGAGACCCGCAGGTACACCAGGTCAATCAATTCCTTCTCCAGGCCGCAGCCGTGGATGTAGCTGTGCACCGAGCCAAGGGCCTTGTAGCCGACGGGCGCCGCCAGGGCGTAGTCGAGACGGTGTTGCATGGGGTGCTCCTTGTTTCGTGAAGTGATGCCGTCAGTGTGGCGGCCGGGTCGCCGGCTCAATAGGGCCAAGAATGGACAAGCGGGTTGGGACAAGATCAGACTTCAGGGCTGATTCACTGTGAGCCGGATAACGATGTCGTCACTGCCCAAATACCAGGAGATCTACCGGCGCTTTCGCCAGGCCATCGACCAGGGCCAACTGCGCCCCGGTGAGCGGGTGCCGTCGGTGCGCAGCCTGGCCCAGGAACTGAAGGTGGCCCGGGGCACGGTGGAGACGGCCTACCAGTTGCTGGTGAGCGAAGGGTTCTTCCTGGCGCGGGGCCAGGCGGGAACAGTGGTGGCCGAGGCGTTGCCGCAGCGCTCGATCAAGTCGTTGCCGGTTGAACCCGAACCCGTGGCGCCGGCGTCGGCCCCGCGCCTGTTGCAGTTGGGCTTGCCGGCGCTCGACAGCTTTCCGCGCAAGCTGTGGGCGCGGCTGGTCACCCGGCAAGTGCGCCGAGTCGATGTGAACAGCCTGGCCATGGGCGATGTGCGTGGTGCCCGCTCGCTGCGTGTAGCGATCGCGCAATACCTGGCGCTGTACCGGGGCGTGGAATGTTCGCCGGAGCAGGTGTTCGTGTGTGCCGGTTACTCGGCGTGCCTCGCGCTGGTGTGTGATGCGCTGCAGATGGCCGGCCAGCCATGCTGGTTCGAAGACCCGGGCTACCTGCATGCGCGGCAACTGCTGCTGCACCTGGGGGTGCAGTTGGTCCCGGTGCCGGTGGACCACGACGGGCTTGATGTGGAGGAGGGCGTACGGCGTGCGCCCGGCGCCCGGCTGGCGATTGTCACCCCGGCCCACCAGAGCCCTCTGGGGGTGGCCCTCAGTGCTGCGCGGCGCCATCGCTTGCTCGATTGGGCACAGGCCCACGGCGGCTGGGTGGTGGAAGACGACTACGACAGTGAGTTTCGCTACAAGGGCCAGCCCCTGGCCGCGCTCAAGAGCCAGGACACGGCCGACCGGGTGATCTACTCCGGCAGTTTCAGCAAGATGCTCTTCCCGGGGCTGCGCCTGGGTTATCTGGTGGTGCCTCGGGCGCTGCTCCCGGCCTTTGAGGCCAGCGCCGGCGTGCTGCAAAACCGCAGCGCCGAATTGTTGCAAGCCACCACGGCGGACTTTCTCGACCAGGGCCATTTCACCCGCCACCTGAAAAAAATGCGCCAGCTCTACACCGCGCGGCGCGGCTTTCTGGTGGAGGCACTGGCCAGTCATTGCGGGGCGCTTTTGCAGGTGGATGAGCAGTCCGGCGGGATCAACCTGCTGGCGCGGCTGCGGGTGGACGTCTGCGATCAGGCCGTCGCTGCGGCCGCCGCACGTGCCGGGCTGGGGATACAGGCCGTGTCGGGCTGGAGTATCGAGCCCGGTGGTCAGCAAGGTCTGTTGATGGGCTTCACCAACCTGGCGACTCGCCAGCAAGCGGTGCAAGCGGCGCTGGTGTTGCACGAGGTCATCGACGGCGCTTTATGAACACCGGTTGAACATCTTCATTCGCCACATCGGCCCCGAGCTTCTACCCTGAAGGCATAGCCCTCAGGACGCCAAGCGCTCATGTACAAAGACCTGAAGTTCCCGGTTCTGATCGTACACCGCGACATCAAGGCCGACACCGTTGCCGGCGACCGCGTCCGGGGCATCGCCCGGGAGCTTGAGCAGGAGGGCTTCAGTATCTTTTCGGCGGTGGACTACGCCGAGGGTCGCCTGGTGGCTTCGACCCATCACGGCCTGGCCTGCATGCTGATTGCCGCCGAGGGCGCCGGGGAAAATACCCATCTGATGCAAAACATGGTGGAGCTGATCCGCCTGGCGCGGGTGCGGGCGCCAAACCTGCCGATCTTCGCCCTCGGTGAGCAGGTCACCCTGGAAAACGCCCCGGCCGATGCCATGAGCGAGCTGAACCAGTTGCGGGGCATTCTTTATCTGTTTGAAGACACCGTGCCGTTTCTTGCCCGGCAAGTGGCCCGTGCGGCCCGCGCCTACCTGGATGGCCTGTTGCCGCCATTCTTCAAGGCCCTGGTGCAGCACACGGCGGATTCCAATTATTCCTGGCACACCCCCGGTCATGGCGGCGGCGTGGCCTATCGCAAAAGCCCGGTGGGGCAGGCGTTTCATCAGTTCTTCGGGGAAAATACCCTGCGTTCGGACTTGTCGGTGTCGGTGCCGGAGCTCGGCTCGCTGCTGGACCACACCGGCCCGTTGGCCGAAGCCGAGGCGCGGGCAGCGCGCAACTTCGGTGCCGATCACACCTACTTCGTGATCAATGGCACCTCCACCGCCAACAAGATCGTCTGGCACTCGATGGTGGGCCGGGATGACCTGGTGCTGGTGGACCGCAACTGTCACAAGTCGGTGTTGCATTCGATCATCATGACCGGCGCCATCCCGCTGTACCTGTGCCCGGAGCGCAATGAACTGGGGATCATCGGGCCGATTCCCCTGAGCGAGTTCAGCCCCGAGTCGATCCGCGCCAAGATCGACGCCAGCCCGCTGACCCGAGGCCGACCGGCCAGGGTCAAGCTGGCGGTGGTCACCAACTCCACCTATGACGGCCTGTGCTACAACGCCGAACTGATCAAGCAGCAACTGGGCAACAGCGTCGAGGTGCTGCACTTCGACGAAGCCTGGTACGCCTACGCGGCGTTTCATGAGTTCTTTGCCGGGCGCTACGGCATGGGCACCTCGCGCACGGCCGACAGCCCGCTGGTGTTCACCACGCACTCCACCCACAAGCTGCTGGCGGCGTTCAGCCAGGCGTCGATGATCCATGTGCAGGATGGCGGCGTGCGCAAGCTGGACCGCGACCGCTTCAACGAAGCGTTCATGATGCATATTTCCACCTCGCCGCAGTACAGCATCATCGCCTCCCTGGATGTGGCGTCCGCAATGATGGAAGGGCCGGCGGGGCGTTCCTTGCTGCAGGAGATGTTTGACGAAGCCCTGAGCTTCCGCCGTGCCCTGGCCAACCTGCGCCAGCACATCGCCGCTGAAGACTGGTGGTTTTCCATCTGGCAGCCGCCGCTGGTGGCGGGCATTGACCGGGTGGTGACGGCAGACTGGCTGCTGCAACCCCAGGCCGACTGGCATGGCTTTGGCGATATCGCCGAAGACTACGTGCTGCTGGACCCGATAAAAGTCACCCTGGTGATGCCTGGCCTGAATGCCGGCGGGGCTTTGAGCGAGTGCGGAATTCCCGCTGCGGTGGTCAGTAAATTCCTCTGGGAACGTGGGCTGGTGGTGGAAAAGACCGGGCTGTATTCGTTCCTCGTGCTGTTTTCCATGGGCATCACCAAAGGCAAGTGGAGTACCCTGCTCACCGAACTGCTGGAATTCAAGCGCAGTTATGACGCCAACGTGAGCCTTGCTGTCTGTTTGCCATCGGTGTTTCAGCAGGGCCCGGCGCGGTATCAGGGATTGGGTTTGAAGGATCTGTGCGACCAGTTGCACAGCTGTTACCGCAGCAATGCCACGGCCAAGCACCTGAAGCGGATGTACACGGTACTGCCGGAAATCGCCATGAAACCGGCCGACGCCTATGACCTGTTGGTCAAGGGCGAAGTCGAGGCGGTGTCCATCGACGCTTTGCCAGGTCGGGTCGCAGCGGTCATGCTGGTGCCTTACCCGCCGGGCATTCCGTTGATCATGCCGGGTGAGCGCTTTACCGAATCGACTCGCTCGATCATTGATTACCTGGCGTTTGCCAGGACGTTCGATAGCAGTTTCCCCGGCTTTGTTGCCGATGTTCATGGACTGCAACACGAAGATGACGGCAGTGGTCGTTGTTACACCGTCGACTGCATCAAGGGTTAAGGATGTTTATGCAAGCTGTAATGAACCCGAAGTACCCGGGCCTCAGTGTCCGGGTGGCTGACGAAGGATTTGACGCCTACGTGTGGGGGAACGACTTCAGCTTTGAAGTCAACGCCTACGGCAAGCCGGAAATGGGCAAGCGCGTCGACCAGTGGGCGGTGGAGCGTATCGTGCCGTACCGCAAATGCTACGGCATCGACCCCGAGGAATTCGCCAGCTTCCGTGACGCGGCCGACAGTGCGGTGTTCATGGCCTACCTCGATGACCGGCCCGTGGGGCATATCGTGGTCAGCACCAACTGGAACGGCTTTGCCCATGTGGATGAGCTGGCGGTGGTCTTGCCCGCGCGGCGCCACGGGGTGGCCAAGGCATTGCTGGACGTGGCGCAGTTCTGGAGCCGCAAGAAGAACCTGCCGGGGATGATGCTGGAGACCCAGAACAACAACCTCGGTGCCTGCCGGCTGTATGAGCGCTGCGGGTATGTGATGGGCGGGATCGACCACCTGCGCTATCGCGGGATTGATCCGCAGACGCGCGAAGTGGCGATTTTCTGGTATCGGTTGTTCAAGACAGAATTGGAAGCAGTCTGAGCTGCACCGATCAACTGTAGGAGCCGTCGAGCTTTGGCGAGGCTGCGATAGCGGTGTGTCAGGCAACCTCTTTATCGACTGTGCCGCCGCCATCGCGGCCTCGCTGAAGCTCGACAGCTCCCACATTCGATTTGCGCAACTCAAGTACTTGCGACCGAACACACAGCTCCCAGACTTCCCTCGATCCCCTGTGGGAGCCGTCGAGCCCCAGCGAGGCCGCGATGGCGGTGTGTCAGGCAACCTCTTTATCGACTGTGCCGCCGTCTTCGCAGCCTCGCTGAAGCTCGACAGCTCCCACATTCGATTTGCGCAACCAGAGTGCTTGCGACCGAGCACACAACTCCCAGACTTCCCCGACCCCCTGTGGGAGCTGTCGAGCCCCAGCGAGGCCGCGATGGCGGTGTGTCAGGCAACCTCTTTATCGACTGTGCCGCCGCCTTCGCAGCCTCGCTGAAGCTCGACAGCTCCCACATTCGATTTGCGCACCCCAAGTGCTTGCGACCGAACACACAGCTCCCAGACTTCCCCCGACCCCCTGTGGGAGCCGTCGAGCCCCAGCGAGGCCGCGATGGCGGTGTATCAGGCAACCTCTTTATCGACAGTGCCGCCGCCTTCGCAGCCTCGCTAAAGCTCGACAGCTCCCACATTCGATTTGCGCAACCCAAGTACTTGCGACCGAGCACACAACTCCCAGACTTCCCCCGACCCCCTGTGGGAGCCGTCGAGCCCCAGCGAGGCCGCGATGGCGGTGTGTCAGGCAACCTCTTTATCGACTGTGCCGCCGCCTTCGCAGTCTCGCCAAGGCCCGACAGCTCCCACATTCACGGCAATGTGCTTGTCAGCAGGTTTTCAGCCTTCTCGGTGACAATCTCCAGCAGCGCATTCAAGGCGGGCGATGGCTCGCTGCCCTTCAGGGTCAACGCATACAAGGTCACCATAATCGGCGGTGACAATGGGCACGCATCCAGCCCGGCTTCCCGTGCGCCGCTGGCGGTGAACGGGTCGACAATCGCCAGGCCTTCCCCGGCTTCTACCATGCTGCGCATCATCTGATACGTCTGCACCCGCGTTTGCACCACCGGCAGCGGGCGCAGGGCTTGCAGTTTGCTGTCCAGCAGGCGACTCAGCGGGTCCTGGCCTTCAAGGCCGATCATCGACTGCCCGGCCAGTTCCTGTAGCGCAATGTACTTCTGCCGAGGCTTCAGCCAGCCATGGGGCGCGAGCAATTGCAGCTTGCCGTGGGCCAGTGGTTGGCTGTGGATTTGCGGATGGTCCGGGTCGTGCAGGCTCAGGCCGAGGTCGGCTTCGTGCAGCAGCAGGCTTTTGACGATATCCCGGGTGGAATGGCTGGAGAGGTTGCACGGCGTGTCTTGGAAACGTCGGCGCAGCACGGCGATCGCCTGGGGCAGCAGTTGATTGGCCAGCGGCGGGGTGCACAGTGCGCGCAAGGGCGGGGCATGATGGTGCTTAAGGCTGCTGGCCAGGCGTTGCACCGGCTCAAGGGCTGCATAGAGGTGGGCGATTTCGGCCTGCAGCTCAAGGGTTTCCCGGGTGGCCTGCAAGCGTCCGCGCACACTGGCAAACAGCATGAAACCCAATTGCAGCTCGGCATCCTTGAGGGTTGCGTCCACATCGGCCACGGGCAGTTGCAACCATTCGGCGGCGGTGCCGAGGTGTCCGGTCTGTAAAATCGCTTGAATGACTTCGATATGACGTAAACGCATGGCCGGAGTCTATGTTCAGCGCGACGTGGATTCAATGGCTCAGGCCCGGGCGTGGAAAAAAGACCCGCCACGGCAGCGCCCCAACTAGACTTGCACGATCAAGTCCCTTGGCGCCTGCAACCAGCAGGTCATACAAAGGGCGTATCAACCAGAGGATCCACGGGGGAGCCTTATCGATGCTCGGTAAAACAGACACGCGCGGGTTTTCGTTGTGGGACCTGCTGGTGGTGGTGCTGGTGGTCGGCGTGTTGGCGGTTGCGGTGGGGCCGCGGATCTTCGGCGACGTGACTCAGTCGGAAATCGCCACGGCCAAGGTCCAGTTGAAAGAGCTGGGCAAGGCAGTCGAGCAGTTTCATCAGGATGTAGGGCGTTATCCTACCGACGACGAGGGGCTGGCGGTGTTGACGGTTCAGCCAGCGGGAGAAGGGAAGTGGCGGGGCCCCTATCTCAAGGATCAGGACATGCTGACGGACCCTTGGGGCGTGGCCTATCAGTACCACTATCCTCCCAGCCAGGCCAAAACCAACTTTGATCTGTTCTCGTTCGGCAAGGACCGGACACTGGGAGGCGTCGGCGATAATGTTGATATCGCCTATGGGGAATAACGTCTTATGAAGCGTGGATCGTGGCGGATTCGCGGGTGATGATAGTGCCCGACTGAATCAGCCTGAACTCATCGCCATCCAGTTTTTCTACGCGGTCGCCAATGGCCAGCTTGTAGGTGGTGGTGGGCGCCGAGCCAGCCAGGCCGTCGAGGGGCGGGTTGGATTCCTGGAACTCATGCACCGAATAAACGCGACCTTCCGCGTCTCTGGCATGGAACTGTCCGACAAGTACTGCTGCCATCTGTTTAGAACCTCTGGAGATAAACACTCGATTTGCGGTTCTGTAGACCGTAGGAGAGCGGGGTAGTTTACCTATTGAAAAAAAATACTATTCGTTGACTTTTTCAGACATTACTTACAAATCCATCTGCGGTGTAAACGTCCCTGGGGATTGCAAAAACGCGCTGGTGATAGCGTCGCGCAGGCTCTATAACTACAAACTCCTTAAGTCAGAAATCGGGAAACCCCAATGAGCAAGGTCTACACGATTGCCGTACTGGTCGGCAGCTTGAGAAAAGAGTCGATCAACCGCAAGGTCGCCCTGGCACTGGCCGAGTTGGCGCCCGCCAACCTCAAGTTGAATATTGTCGAAATTGGCGATTTGCCGCTCTACAACGAGGACATCGACGGTGCTGCACCGCCGGCAGCCTACAGTACTTTCCGTCAACACGTGCGTTCATCCGACGCGGTGCTGTTTGTGACCCCCGAATACAACCGCTCCGTGCCGGGTGTATTGAAGAATGCGATTGACGTCGGTTCACGTCCTTATGGCCAAAGTGTCTTCAGCGGCAAGCCGGGTGCGGTGATCAGTGTGTCTCCCGGCGCCATCGGCGGTTTTGGGGCCAATCACCATTTGCGCCAGTCGCTGGTGTTCCTCGATGTGCCGTGCATGCAGCAGCCGGAAGCCTACCTGGGCGGTGCGGGCAGCGTGTTCGATGAGTCGGGGAAGGTGTCGGAAAAGACCAAGCCGTTTTTGCAGGCGTTTATCGACGCCTATGGCAAGTGGGTGGAAAAACAGCACGGCTGATCAGCCGTGCGAAAGAAGACCCCGCTATTTAAGCGGGGTCTTTTTTGTCTGCGGTCAGGCCGCGTGGTCGGCCACTACGGCGCTATTAACGCAGCCAGTTGGTTTTCGCCAACTCGATCACCTCATCACCGCGCCCACTCATCACCGCCTTGAGCATGTACAGGCTGAAGCCCTTGGCCTGCTCCAGCTTGATGCTCGGCGGCATCACCAGTTCCTGGGTGGCGGTGACCACGTCCACCAGCACCGGGCCGTCGTGGGCCAGTGCGCGGCGCAGGGCCGGTTCCAGGTCTTCGGACTGCTCTACGCGAATACCGAGGATGCCCATGGCGTTGGACATGGCGGCAAAGTCCGGGTTTTTCAGCTCGGTGCCGGTATCCAGGTAGCCTGCTGCTTTCATCTCCATGGCGACGAAGCCCAAAGAAGAGTTGTTGAACACCACCAGCTTCACCGGCAGGTTCAGCTGCGCCAGGCTGATGAAGTCACCCATCAGCATGGTGAACCCACCGTCGCCGGACATCGAAATCACCTGGCGCCCGGGAAACGCGGCTTGCGCACCGATGGCCTGGGGCATGGCGTTGGCCATCGAGCCATGGTTGAACGAGCCGATCAACCGGCGCTTGCCGTTCATTTTCAAGTAACGCGCCGCCCAGACTGTCGGCGAGCCCACGTCGGCGGTGAAGATTGCGTCGTCGTCCGCCAGTTCGCTGAGCAGGCGCGCGACATACTGCGGGTGAATTGGCCTGCCGGCCTTTGACGGTTCCGCCAGGTCATCCAGCCCTTGGCGGGCTTTTTCATAATGCTTGAGCGAGGTTTCGAGGAAGCTGCGGTCCGTCTTGCGGGTCAGGCGCGGCAGCAGCGCCTGGATGGTCTCGCTGACGTCAGCTGCAATGCCCAGGTCCAGCGTGGCACGCCGGCCCAGTGCCTGTGGGTTGCGGTCGACCTGGATAATTTTTGCGTCGGTCGGGTAGAACTGGCGATACGGGAAGTCGGTGCCGAGCATGATCAGCGTGTCGCAGTTGAGCATGGCGTGGTAGCCGGAGCTGAAGCCGATCAGGCCGGTCATGCCGACGTCGAACGGGTTGTCCCACTCCACATGTTCCTTGCCGCGCAGTGCATGCACCACGGGCGCGCCGAGGGCGTCAGCCAGGGCCACCACCTCATCGTGGGCGCCGGCACAGCCGCTGCCACACAGCAGGGTGACTTTGCCGCTGTGTTCGAGGATGTCGGTGAGGCGTTGCAGGTCCTGTTCCGCCGGCAACGTGCGCGGTGCCAGCAGGGCCGGCCACGGTTTGAATTTATCTTCTACTTCCAACAGTGACACATCCCCTGGAATCACCACCACCGCAACGCCGCGATTGAGGATCGCCGAGCGCATGGCACGGTGCAGCACGTGAGGCATCTGCTCGGGATTGGTCACCAGCTCGATAAAGTGGCTGCACTCCTTGAACAGTTCCTGGGGATGGGTTTCCTGGAAGTAGTTCAGGCCGATCTCGGAGGAGGGGATCTGTGCGGCAATGGCCAGCACCGGCACGTGGTTGCGATGGCAATCGAACAGGCCATTGATCAAGTGCAGGTTGCCGGGGCCGCAGCTGCCGGCGCATACGGTCAGTTCGCCGGTGGCGGCGGCTTCGGCACCGGCGGCAAACGCGGCCACTTCTTCGTGGCGCACATGCATCCACTCGATGCTGTCCATGGTGCGCAGGGAGTCGGTCAGGCCGTTGAGGCTGTCGCCGGTCAGGCCCCAGATGCGCTTGATGCCCGCCTGTTCAAGGGTGGTCGCCAATTGCTGGGCCAGGGTGATTTTCGCCATGAAGAACTCCAATCGTCAGTGAGGGTAAAAAGCTGCTGATCAGTTAAGGACAGTTCCATGGCGCTGAATGCTCCCCGCTCAATGTGAAGAATTGGTCATCGCGGCGCGATATTGCCGAGTGCGGCGGGCGATAAACAGTTGGTCTTTTATCAACGCCAGCAGCGGCGTCACCCCGGGTTTCGGCTGGCGGCCACGGCTCAGGCGGCGAAGCTGATAACGCACCACCGCCATGCTCGCCAGGCTGGCCAGGGGTTTACGCTTCCAGCGGATCGGCGGCAGTTGCGGGTTGAGATCGCGGCCGGCGCGCCATTGCTTGATCAGGTGCGGCTCCAGGGTCAGCGCGGTGGCGATCCCGGCCATGGCGATGCCGCTGTCCAGGACTTGCTGCACGATCGGCAAGCGCCGGATGCCGCCGGTGACCATCACCGGCATGTTGGCGACTTTCGCCAGGTCGCTGGCCATCTCGATGAAATAGGCTTCGCGGGCCAGGGTGCGTCCGTCGCGAGCCTCGCCTTGCATGGCCGGGGCTTCGTAGCTGCCGCCGGACAGTTCCAGCAGGTCGATGGCCAGCGGGTTGAGCAGCTCGACCACGGCGTGGGCGTCGGCGGCGTCAAAGCCACCGCGCTGGAAGTCGGCGGAGTTGAGTTTCACCGCCACGCAGAAATCCGCGCTCACGGCGGCGCGCACGGCTTTGATCACTTCCAGCAACAGCCGAGCGCGGTTTTCCAGGCTGCCGCCCCAGCGGTCTGTGCGCTGGTTGCTCAAGGGCGAGAGAAACTGGCTGAGCAGGTAGCCGTGGGCCGCATGGATCTGCGCACCGCTGAAACCGGCTTTTTCGGCGAGACGCGCGCTGGTGGCGAAGCGCGTGATGACGTCCTGGATATCGTCCTCGGTCATGGCTTTGGGTTGGGCGAACATCTTCGAAAAGCCGCCGAGATCGAGGGCCACCGCCGAAGGTGCCAGGGCCTGCTGGCCGAGGTTGGCCATGGTCTGACGGCCCGGGTGGTTGAGCTGCACCCAGAACTGCGCGCCCTTGGCCCGGCCAATCGCGGCCCATTGGCGAAACTTGTCCAGGTGACGTTCGTCTTCCAGCACCACGCCGCCGGGGCCGGTCATGGCACGGCGATCAATCATCACGTTGCCGGTCAGGATCAGGCCGGGCTCGCCGTCGGCCCAGGCTTGATACAAGCGCATCAGGGCCTCGGAAGGCGCCTGGTTCGCATCCGCCATGTTCTCTTCCATCGCCGCCTTGGCGATGCGGTTACTGATGAGCTGGCCGTTGGGCAATTGCAACGCTTCAAAGGGCGACATGCTTGACTCCTCACATTGGGAGCGCTCAGGCTAAGCTTAAAGGTCACTTTAAGGTCAATGGGGTTGGCGATGAATATTGGTGAACTGGCGGAACGCAGCGGCTTGGCAGCCTCGAAGATTCGCTTTTACGAAGCCCAGGGGCTGATCCAGGTCGAGCGACAAGGTAATGGCTATCGCCGTTATCCCATGCAGACGTTGCAGACGCTGCAATTGATCCAGGGCGCTCAGCGCGCCGGTTTCAGCTTGCAGGAGTTGAAGGCGCTGATGCCCGACGATTCGCCGAGCGAGGCGAAACGCGCCGATATCATCTTGAGGCTTGAGCGCAGGATTGCGCAGATAGAAGAGCTTCAAGCCCGAATGGACCAGAGCAAGGCAGAGTTACGCGCGGTGATCGCCACGATCCAGGCACACCCGGAAGGCACGCCGTGCACCCAGGCGCAGGACAAGGTCTGGGCCTCAATCGAGGCGCATAAAAAAACGCCGCGCATCTGACGATACGCGGCGTTCGTTTACAGCAACAAAACCTTAGGCTTGAACCACAGGGATGTTGGCGCTTGCAGCAATTTCACGGAACTCGGCGATCTGGTCAAAACTCAGGTAGCGATACACGTCGCTGGCCATGGTGTTGATCTTCGCGGCGTATTCCATGTACTCCTCGACGGTCGGCAGGCGACCCAAGATGGAAGCCACCGACGCCAGCTCGGCCGAAGCCAGGTAGACGTTTGCGCCGTCACCCAGACGGTTCGGGAAGTTACGGGTCGACGTCGACACAACGGTCGAGTTCGGCTCTACACGTGCCTGGTTACCCATGCACAGCGAGCAGCCCGGCATTTCCATGCGCGCGCCGGCCTTGCCGTAGATGCCGTAGTAGCCTTCTTCGGTCAGTTGGTGAGCGTCCATCTTGGTCGGCGGCGACAGCCACAGACGGGTTGGCAGCTGACCCTTGACCTGATCCAGCAGTTTACCGGCAGCGCGGAAGTGACCGATGTTGGTCATGCACGAACCGATGAACACTTCGTCGATCTTCTCGCCAGCAACGCTGGACAGCAGACGGGCGTCGTCCGGATCGTTTGGCGCGCAGAGCACAGGCTCCTTGATGTCGGCCAGGTCGATCTCGATGATTTCAGCGTATTCGGCGTCAGCATCGGCAACCATCAGCTCAGGGTTGGCAACCCAGGCTTCCATCGCTTGGGCACGACGTTCCAGGGTGCGCGCATCGCCGTAGCCTTCACCGATCATCCAGCGCAGCAGGGTGATGTTGGAGTTCAGGTACTCGGTGATGGATTCTTTCGACAGCTTGATGGTGCAACCGGCAGCCGAACGTTCAGCCGAGGCGTCGGACAGCTCGAAGGCTTGTTCGATGCTCAGGTTGTCCAGGCCTTCGATTTCCAGGATGCGGCCGGAGAAAGCGTTCTTCTTGCCTTTCTTCTCTACGGTCAGCAGGCCAGCCTGGATCGCGTAGTAAGGAATGGCGTGAACCAGGTCACGCAGGGTGATACCAGGCTGCATTTCACCTTTGAAGCGCACCAGGATCGATTCCGGCATGTCCAGCGGCATGACGCCGGTGGCGGCGGCGAACGCTACCAGGCCGGAACCGGCCGGGAACGAAATGCCCATCGGGAAACGGGTGTGGGAGTCACCACCGGTACCGACGGTGTCTGGCAGCAGCATGCGGTTCAGCCAGCTGTGGATGATGCCGTCGCCCGGACGCAGCGATACGCCGCCACGGGTCATGATGAAGTCAGGCAGGGTGTGGTGGGTGGTCACGTCGATCGGCTTTGGATAGGCCGCGGTGTGGCAGAACGACTGCATTACCAGATCGGTGGAGAAGCCCAGGCACGCCAGGTCTTTCAGTTCGTCACGGGTCATGGGACCGGTGGTGTCCTGGGAGCCGACGGTGGTCATCTTCGGTTCGCAGTAGGTGCCTGGACGAACGCCAGCCACGCCGCAGGCCTTGCCGACCATTTTCTGCGCCAGGGTATAGCCCTTGTCGCTTTCAGCCGGGGCTTCCGGCAGCTTGAACAGGGTCGAAGGTGGCAGACCCAGCTCGGCGCGAGCCTTCTCGGTCAGGCCGCGGCCGATGATCAGCGGGATACGACCGCCGGCACGGACTTCGTCCAACAGGACCGGGGTCTTCATTTCGAAGGTGGTCAGGACTTCATCGCTGTTGTGCTTGGTGACTTTGCCAGCATGCGGGTACAGGTCGATCACGTCGCCCATGTTCATGTTGGTAACGTCGAACTCGATTGGCAGTGCGCCGGCATCTTCCATGGTGTTGTAGAAGATTGGAGCGATCTTGCTGCCGAAGCAGAAGCCGCCAGCGCGCTTGTTCGGCACGTAAGGCACGTCGTCGCCGAAGAACCACAGTACCGAGTTGGTGGCCGATTTACGCGACGAACCGGTACCGACCACGTCACCGACGTAGGCGATCGGGAAGCCCTGGCCGCGCATTTCTTCGATCTGCTTCATCGGGCCGGTCTTGCCTTGCTCATCCGGCACGATGCCTTCACGGGCCATTTTCAGCATGGCCAGGGCGTGCAGCGGGATGTCAGGACGGGACCAGGCGTCCGGGGCAGGGGACAGGTCGTCGGTGTTGGTTTCGCCGGTGACCTTGAACACACGCAGGCTGATCTTGTCGGCCAGGGTCGGGCGGTTCTTGAACCACTCGCCGTCGGCCCAGGACTGGATCACGGCTTTGGCGTGTTCGTTGCCGTTCCTGGCTTTTTCCGCGACGTCGTGGAAAGCATCGAACATCAGCAGGGTGTGCTTGAGTTGGGCGGCAGCGACGGGGGCCAGGGTGGCGTCGTCCAGCAGCTCGACCAGGGTCACGATGTTGTAGCCGCCTTGCATGGTGCCGAGCAGTTCAACAGCGCGTTTCTTGTCGATCAGGGGAGAAGTGGCTTCGCCCTTGGCCAGGGCAGACAGGAAACCGGCCTTGACGTAGGCAGCTTCGTCAACGCCTGGTGGAATGCGGTTGGTGATCAGGTCATCGTGGTATTCTTCTTAGCCAGCCGGGGGATTTTTCAGCAGCTCGACCAGGCCTGCGGTTTGTTCGGCGTTAAGCGGCTGGGGAACGATACCCAGGGCTGCACGCTCTTCGATATGTTTGCGGTAGGCTTCAAGCACAGTTATTACCCTCATCAGTGGTCCCACGGGACGCTCATCCAGAAATGCACGGCACGCATGCGCTCAGGGGCTTTTTGGGCCGTAGAGCCAGCGCTGCCGGCAATCCTCACAGAAGCTGCTTTCAAAGTTTTACGCCTGCAGAACGGAGCTGATGAGGGTTGGCGCTGGCTATTTACCGGGTAAATAACCATCGCCAACACCGTTCTTTAGGAACGACTGTGCTCGTGACGCTTTGAAAACAGCTTCCAACGGATTATTGGCGCCTTACAAGGCCGGATGATTCTACGGCAAAAAAATTCTAAACGTAAGTTGCCGCGCCAAGTTTGCAGGGTGATCAACCTTAGACAAAGGGCTAACATGTGCAACTGTTTCGCTGATTTGTGCGTTGTCGACCATGTCTAACCAAACCATCAAGACCCCCTGCGTAGGCCTGTGCTCCACGGTTTACGGCGATCTTGTGTGCCGGGGGTGCAAGCGGTTTCACCATGAGGTGATTCAGTGGAACGGGTATAACGAGGAAGAAAAACGTGCGGTTTGGCTGCGGCTGGAGCAGTTGTTGGTGCAGGTGATGGCCGGGAAGCTTGAGGTGTTTGACCCGAAAATGCTGCGGGGGCAGCTGGAGCAGCGCAAGATTCGATTTGTACCGCATCAGTCGGAGTACTGCTGGGCCTATCAGTTGATTGCACGGGGGGCGCGGGTGATCAGCAATCTTGAGGCTTACGGGATGGTGTTGATGCCGGAGTTTCGGGAGTGGGGTTTGCCTGAGTTGCGGGATGCGATTGATCGGGAGTTTTTTATTTTGTCCGAGGCGCATTATCAGCGGTATATCGCGCCGGGGTTTCTCAGGGATGCGTTTGGGGGGTGATTGAGTACATATCCGTTATTTGGGTAACGGCCGCTTATGGTTCCGCTCTTACAGCGGCTCACTTTGGAAAAGCCCCAAAGTAAGCAAAGGGCTCTGCCCCGCCTGTCGGCGCCTCGCTAGGGCTCGGCGTTCCCTCACTCCGGCACCGCGAAGCGGGCCGCCGCGACGGGCCATCCATGGCCCGGCGCGGCTAAACCGGCGTCCTGCCGGTTTACCCGCTCCGCACTGCCTGCGTTCGGCCTCGGGCTTATTGGGGCAGTCAGATCAAAATCAAAAGCAAAAGCAAAAGCACAGCGGCCTCCCGGCCGGCTTGAGTGTTAAAAGCCAGATCAAAAGCCAGAGCGAAAACAGATCTGCTTTTCTGTGGGAGCGGGCTTGCTCGCGAAAAACCTGAGAGCGCCGCGTTCATCCAGAATGCCCGCGTCATCGTT
>NZ_JBIUVK010000002.1:0-5518 GCF_044742865.1 Pseudomonas sp. NPDC087814
AATCGGCAAGGATGCCGATTTAGCCGCGCCGGGCCATGGATGGCCCGTCGCGGCGGCCCGCGGAATCGGGCCGGAGTGCGGGCATGCCGAGCCTAGGCGAGGCACCGAGTGGTGGGGCAAAGCGTTTTTTGGTTACTTTTTTAGGCGTTTGTAAAAAAGTGACCCGCTGTAAGAGCGGAACCATAAGTGGCCGTTACCGCAGCAACGGATATGTACACCCCACCCCACCCCACCTCACCCCAACTACCATCACCGCTCCACGGGCACCGAAAGCCCCGAATTCCCAAGCGCATGACTACGCGCATCAAAAAACCGCAACTCCACCTCCATCCCCTCAAACAACTCCGCAAAACGCCGCTTCTGCTGCTGGATAAACCCCGCACTGCGACCAAACACCGAAATCGCTAACGTGCTGATCTTCGCCTGTCGAATCGCCTGCACCAGATGCACATCCTGCGCGCCGAGGTGATGCCCAAAGATGCATAGCCCACCTTCATGGCCCAACAACTGCTCATAACAGAACGACAAATAGTCAGAACTGCGAATGGTCTTCAGCTTCTCCTCAACCTTGCCCTCGCTGACAAACAACGGCACATCATCCAGCGTCTTGATCGTGTTGTTGATCGCAAAACTGCTGAGCAACGTGCTGTCAGTGGTCGGCAATTTACGCGCCGTACCATCAAGGTTACGCACCAGGTGCAGGCCACCATGCAGATACAAAATGCGCGTGGTGTCGCAGGCAGTATTGCGCAGGTCAAAGCTCGCATCGGCACTGCGAAACAGATCATCGATGCCCGGCGCATGCAGGATCGCCCAGTAGTTGAGCAGGTCGTAATTGCTGGTGAACACCGTCGGGTAACTCGCCAGCTCCTGATGGAGGGTCGCCAGTGTCGACGGCTTCACCAGGCGCCACGGAATATGCACGCTGTGGATCGTATTGATCAGCGCTTCCTTGATCGCGTAATAGCGATTACGCGGCGCAGCCGAGCTGACCGCCAGGGCCTTGTTGACCCGGCTGGTGGTTTTCAGTGCACCCAGCACCTGCTCGAAGCTGCGGGTCTGCATCGCGTCAAACACGCTGAGTTCGGACTGGCTCAGAGGTTTTTCTTCCACGGTGCGGGCGTTTTCGAACAGTGAGTCGTAGGCAAAATCTTCCCACACTGCGCGGCTGGCGCCGTTGCCGATCAGGATCCCGCTGATGGCGGTACTGCTGCGCAAGGCGTTCCAGTCTTCTAGGTGGGCATCAAAATCCTGGGAATCCTTCATTGCGGCGGGTCTACTCGAAATCGGCTGGGCGGTGACTTTATCACGAGCGGGCGTTGATCCTGGTCAAGATGCCGCAGGCAATCGAGGTCGATGCTGTAGGCATAACGACTTTAAAGGATTAGCCACCATGAGCAGCACCTTCTTCATTCCCGCCGTCAACATCATGGGCCTCGACTGCCTCGACGAAGCCATGACCGCGATTCGCAACTACGGTTTTCGCAAGGCGCTGATCGTCACTGACGCCGGGATGGCCAAGGCAGGTGTGGCCAGCATGATCGCCGAGAAGCTTGCGATGCAAGACATCGACTCGGTGATCTATGACGGCGCCAAGCCCAACCCGAACGTCGATAACGTCGAAAAAGGCCTGGCACTGCTGCAGCAGAGCGCCTGTGATTTCGTGGTGTCACTGGGCGGTGGCTCACCCCATGACTGTGCCAAGGGCATTGCCCTGTGTGCGACCAACGGCGGGCACATCGGTGACTACGAAGGCGTCGATCAGTCGGCCAAACCGCAACTGCCGCTGGTAGCCATCAACACCACCGCCGGCACGGCCAGCGAAATGACCCGCTTCTGCATCATCACCGACGAAACCCGCCACGTGAAAATGGCCATCGTCGACCGTAACGTCACGCCGCTGCTGTCGGTCAACGACCCGGCGCTGATGGTCGGCATGCCCAAGGGCCTGACTGCCGCCACCGGCATGGACGCACTCACCCACGCAATCGAAGCCTACGTGTCCACGGCTGCCAACCCGATCACCGACGCCTGTGCGATCAAGGCCATCGAACTGATCAGCGCCAACCTGCGGATTGCGGTGCGCGACGGTAAAGACCTGGCCGCCCGGGAGAACATGGCCTACGCGCAGTTCCTTGCCGGCATGGCCTTCAACAACGCGTCCCTGGGGTTCGTGCACGCCATGGCGCACCAGTTGGGTGGGCTGTATGACTTGCCCCACGGCGTGTGCAATGCGGTGCTGTTGCCCCATGTGCAAAGCTTCAACGCCAGCGTCAGCGCCGAGCGCCTGAGCCATGTGGCACGGGCCCTTGGCGCAGATATCAAGGGTACGTCGGTGGAAGAGGGCGCCCAGGCGGCCATCGCGGCGATTCGCAGCCTGTCCCAGGATGTGGAAATTCCTGCCGGGTTGCGGGAGCTGGGCGCCAAGTTGCAGGACATCCCGCTGCTGGCGTCCAACGCCCTGAAGGACGCCTGCGGCCTGACCAACCCGCGGCGGGCGGATCAGCGTCAGATTGAAGAGATCTTCCGCAGCGCGTTCTGATCAGTCCTGGCCATGGCGACGCACAGCAGTGCGCCGCCCGCCAGCGCCACGCATAACACCGCCAACGGCCAGGCCTGCTGACTCGCCAGCAGGCTGGCCACGCCACCGATCGCCGCCGCCATCAACTGATGCATAAAGCCGCTCAAGGCCATGGCGTAGGAGCCGCTCACCGGTGATTCATCATTGGCCAGCGACAGGCTGATGGGATAACTCATCGATTGGCCGAACACCGCCAGGCAATACGGCAGCCACAGCAGGATCGCCAGCCCATTGGCAAACAGGCTGCCCAGCAACATCGTCGCGCTGCCGCATATCACCAACGCCACGCCCCAACTCATCATCGACAGGCGCCCGGTGCGGGCGACGAGGCGATTGACCATCAACGCCCCCGCCAGATACGCCCCGCTGATCGGCCAGCCGAGCCAGCCATATTGCGCCGCGCTCCACTCGAAATGGCCCTGCAAAATCAACGGTGCGCAGGTATTGAACGCGATGATCACCCCGTAACCCAAACCGCCCGCCAACGCAGGCCGCAGGAACGCCGGATGACGCAGGATCGTGCCGTAGATGCGCCAGGCCGAGACGTGCCCGGCGGCTTTTTCCAGTGTTGCAAACACCACCCGTTGCAGCGCAATCATCAGGCCGACAGCCGCTATCGCCAGCCCATAAAAGATCGCCTCCCAACCAAACGCCACTTGCAACAGCGAGCCCACAAACTGCCCGATGCCCAGGGCGATCACGAACGTCATCCCCAGCCACGACAAACCTTTGGCCAACAGGGCACCGCTGAAACTGTCACGAACCAGCACCCGCGCCATCACCGACACACCGCCCGCACCGAGGCCTTGGACCAGGCGCAGGCCGAGGAACGATTCGAGGCTGTAGGCGGACGGAATCGCCGCACTGGCCAGCGCATACAACGCCAACGCTGCCAGCAACACCGGCTTTCTACCCAGGCGCTCACCGAGGCTGCCCCAGAGCAGCATCGGCAACGCCATGCCGATCAAGTACACCGCCAGGGCCAGTGCCACCTGGTCCTCTGCAGCGGTCAATGACAAGGCAATCGCCGGCACGGCGGGCAGATAACTGCTGATGCCAACCTGGGACAAAAAGGCCGCGCTGCAGGCAATGGTGAGGGTCGTGGTGCTTTTCAAGGGGCAAAAGATCCTGTTGAGCAGTAAGCTGCAAGCCGCAAGCTACAAGTTGCCAGTGGGTTTGTCTCTACCTTGCAGCATGAAGCTAACCGCTTGTCGCTTAGGAACCAACCTTATGAGAGTTCTATTATTCGGCGCCACCGGCATGGTCGGCCAAGGCGTGTTGCGCGAGTGCCTGCTGGCCAGTGACGTGCAGGAAGTCGTCGCCGTCGGCCGTACCGCGCTGACCCAGGAACACGGCAAGCTGCATCAAGTGCTGCATGCCGACATGTTTGATTTCCAGCCCCTGGAGCATCTGCTGCAAGGCTTTGACGCCTGCTTCTTTTGCCTGGGCGTGTCCTCGGTGGGCATGGATGAAGCCAAGTACACCCATTTGAGCTACGACTTGACGCTGGTGGCCGCCAGCACCCTGGCGCGGCTTAACCCGCAGATGACCTTCATCTACGTGTCCGGCGCCGGGACTGACAGCAGCGAAACCGGCAAAACCATGTGGGCACGGATCAAGGGCAAGACCGAGAATGCGTTGCTGCGCCTGCCGTTCAAGGCGGTGTACCTGTTCCGTCCCGGGGTGATCCAGCCGTTGCACGGCGTGCGCTCGAAAACCCCGCTCTACCAGTCCATCTACACCGTGGTCGGCCCGTTGTTGTCGCTGCTGCGCCATGTGCGACCGGCCTGGGTGGTGAGCACGGAAACCGTTGGCCGCGCAATGCTCTCGGCCGTCCGGCACGGTGCACCTCTGCCGGTGGTGGAGCAGGCCGATATCAATCGCCTGGCCACCGAGCGCGCCTAGATGCTGCACAAAAGCCTGGTTCGCCGCCTTGACCTGATCACCCTGCAATTGTTTGTGGCAGTGCATGAGGAAGGCACGCTGACCCGCGCCGCCGCCCGTGAAGCTATCGCGGTCTCGGCGGCCAGCAAGCGCTTGATGGAGCTGGAACAGGTGCTGGGCGTCAGCCTGTTTGTGCGCCAGGCCAAGGGCATGCAGCTCACGGCTGCCGGCGAGACCTTGCTGCACCATGCACGGCAGATGCTGTTCAATGTCGAGAAGATGGGCCTGGAGCTGGGCGAACACAGTCACGGCGTGCGCGGTTATGTGCGGATGCTGGCGAACCTCTCGGCAATCATTCAGTTCCTGCCCGAAGACTTGCGCGACTTTTCCGCGCTGCATCCACAGGTGAAGGCCGACCTGGAAGAGCGGCCCAGCAATGGCGTGGTCCAGGGTGTGATTGACGGCGTTGCGGACCTGGGCATCTGTTCCAGCGACACCGATACCAAAGGCCTGCCCGGTGTGACCTATCGCCGGGACAAACTGGTGGTGCTGATGCCGGCGGATCACCCGTTGGCCTCGCGCAAGACCCTGACGTTCGCCGAGACGCTGGACAGCGACTACGTGGGGCTGCATTCCGCCAGTTCGATAAACATGCGCACCCATGCGGCGGCGCGGGAGGCGGGCAAGGTGCTGCGCTTGCGGATCCATGTGCCGGGCTTCGATGCCATGTGCCGGATGGTCCAGGCCAACATGGGCATCGGCATCCTGCCGCAAAAAGCCTATGAACTGTTTGGCCGGGCGTTGGGCTTGCACGCGGTGCCGCTGACGGATGCCTGGTCGGACCGCAGCCTGATCCTGGTGGTGCGTGACGAGGCGCAGCTGTCGCCGGTGAGCCGGTTGTTGTTCGATTACCTGCGGCGGGAGCAGGCGTAAGCAAACGCTGTGGCGAGGGCCCTTGCTGTGGCGGGGGGGGGTTGTGCCCCGGGGGGGGGGGGGGGCCCCCAAAAAAGGGGGGGCGCGACCCACACCACCGGGGCGAAGCACCCAACCCCC
>NZ_JBIUVK010000002.1:5526-318799 GCF_044742865.1 Pseudomonas sp. NPDC087814
GTGGGGGGGGGTGGTCTTGGCCCCGGGGGGGGGCCCCCCCCCCCCCAAAACCGGGGGGCCCCCCCCCCCCCCCCGGGGCCCCCCCCCCCCCCCCCACAACCAGTCCTTACTCAAGCGTTCGCATTTGGCGAACGCTCGTTGCCAACTGACGGTTGGATTTCTACTGCCTGCGTCCTCTAGCCTTGGCCCCACATTCCAAGAACAAGAGGTACACCCCATGACGGCTCCCCTGAGCGGTATCAAGGTGATCGAGATCGGCACCCTGATTGCCGCGCCCTTCGCCGCCCGACTGATGGCCGAGTTTGGCGCCGAGGTGATCAAGATCGAAGCCATGGGGCAGGGCGATCCGCTTCGCAAATGGCGAAAGCTGCACGAAGGCACGTCGCTGTGGTGGTACCTGCAATCGCGTAACAAGAAGTCCCTGGCCCTGGACCTCAAGTCGGCAGAAGGCCTGGACCTGGTCAAGCAATTGCTGGGCGATGCCGACGTGCTGATCGAAAACCTGCGCCCCGGCGGCCTGGAAAAACTCGGCCTGGGCTGGGACGTGCTGCACGCCCTCAACCCCAAGCTGACCCTGGTGCGCATCTCCGGCTACGGCCAGACCGGCCCTTACCGCGACCGCCCGGGCTTCGGTGCCATCGGCGAGGCCATGGGCGGGATTCGCTACACCACTGGCAACCCGGATTCACCACCGGCGCGGGTCGGCGTGAGCCTCGGTGATTCCCTGGCGTCGCTGCACGGTGTGATCGGCGCGCTGATGTCGCTGCTGCGGGTCAAGACCGGCCAGGGCGACGGCCAGATTGTCGACGTGTCCCTGGCCGAAAGCGTGTTTAACCTGATGGAAAGCCTGGTGCCGGAATACGACATGCTCGGCCATGTGCGCGAACGCAGCGGCGGCGCCTTGCCCGGCATCGCACCGTCCAACACCTACCTGACCGCCGATGGCGCCTATGTGGTGATCGCCGGCAACAGCGACCCGATCTACAAGCGCCTGATGCTCGCCATCGGCCGCGCCGACCTGGCCGAAGCGCCGGAGTTTGCCCACAACGATGGCCGCGCTGCCAAGAGCGGCCTGCTGGACGCCGCCATCACCCACTGGACCAGCAGCCTGCCCATCGACCAGGTGCTCAGTGCCCTGGAAGCCGCCGAAGTACCGGCGGGGCGCATCTATTCAGTGGCCGATATCGTCGCCGATCCGCACTACCAGGCCCGCGACATGCTGCTCAGCGCCGACCTGCCCGGCGGCCTCACGGTGAAGATGCCCGGTATCGTGCCCAAACTGTCGGAAACCCCCGGCGCGGTGAATTGGCAGGGCCCGAGCCTGGGCCAGCACACTGATTCAATCCTCGGCGACCTGGGCCTGAGCGGGGCCGATATTCATCGCCTGAAAACCTCGGGAGTGGTGCAATGAAAAGCTATTCCGATGCCTTGATCGTGCAGGAAGTCTCGCCTCGGGACGGCCTGCAAATCGAGCCGACCTGGGTCGAGACGGTCGACAAGATCGCGTTGATTGACCAACTGTCCCTGGCGGGTTTTTCCCGGATCGAAGCCGGTTCGTTTGTTTCACCCAAGGCCATTCCTGCATTGCGCGATGGTGAGCAGGTGTTCCAAGGCATCACCCGCCGCCCCGGGATTATCTACGTGGCGTTGATCCCCAATCTCAAGGGCGCCCAGCGCGCCGTCGAGTCCCGGGCCGATGAGTTGAACCTGGTGATGTCCGCCAGCCAGACCCACAACCTGGCGAATATGCGCATGCGCTGCGAGACCTCGTTGGCGGCGTTCGGAGACATCGTGAGTTTTGCTGCCGATTATCCGGTGCGCCTCAACGGCAGCATCGCTACCACTTTTGGTTGCCCGTTCGAGGGCAAGATCGATGAGGACCGCGTGCTGCAATTGGTCGACGCCTACCGCGAGCTGGGCATCCAGGGCATCAGCCTGGCCGACACCACCGGCATGGCCAATCCGCGTCAGGTCGAGCGCCTGGTCAAGCGTGTGCTCGAATGTGTTCCGGCGAGCGACCTGACCCTGCATTTCCACAACACCCGCGGCCTGGGTTTGTGCAATGTGCTGGCCGCCTACGAGGCCGGTGCGCGGCGGTTTGATGCGGCATTGGGCGGCCTCGGCGGTTGCCCGTTTGCGCCCGGCGCGTCGGGCAATATCTGCACTGAAGACCTGGTCAACCTGTGTGATGAAGTCGGGATCCACACCGGCATCGACCTGCCGCACCTGCTGAAAATGTCGCGGCAACTGCCGGCCTTGCTGGGCCATGAGTTGCCGGGCCAGGTGGCCAAGGCCGGGCGCAATTGCGACCTGCATCCGCCACCGGCCTACATCGCCACCTTGTAAGCCGTAACCAGACAACAAAAACAATCGGACGCCTGCGAGCAGTCCGCTGGAGAGAATCGATGAGCCTTAATACGTTGGAGGCCGGCGTGCGCCCGGCCGCTGAACACGATGCCGAAAAAGCCCTGGTCAGCAAGGTCGCCTGGCGCCTGATGCCGCTGATCATGGTCTGCTACCTGTTCGCGTTTTTTGACCGCATCAACATCAGCTTCGCCAAGTTCCAGCTACAGGCCGACCTGAGCCTGAGTGACACTGCCTATGGTCTCGGCGCCGGGCTGTTTGTGGTGGGCTATGTGATCTTTGAAGTGCCGAGCAACATGATGCTGTACAAGGTCGGCGCCCGCCGCTGGATCGCTCGCATCATGATGTCGTGGGGGCTGGCGACGGCCGCTATGGTGTTCGTCACGGCCGAATGGCAGTTCTACGGCCTGCGTTTCATCATCGGTGCGATGGAGGCCGGGTTTGCCCCGGGCGTGCTGTATTACCTGACGTTGTGGTTCCCGCAGCACTACCGTGGGCGCATCACCTCGATGCTGTTCCTGGCGTCGGCGTTTGCCGGGCTGGTGGGCGCGCCGTTCTCCGGGCTGGTGCTGGAACACCTCGACGGTGTGCTGCAAATGCGCGGCTGGCACTGGTTGTTCTTGCTCGGTGGCTTGCCCTGTGTGGGCCTGGGGTTCCTGGTGCTCAAGCTGCTCAAGGACCGTATCGAGGATGCCCACTGGCTGACCTCGGCGGAGAAGACGTTGCTGGCCAGCCGCATTGCCGTGCATGAACCCCACAAGAGCGGCGGCTCATTGCTGGCAGCATTGCGTATCCCAGGCTTCCTGATGCTGGGTTTTATCTACTTCCTGATCCAGGTGGCGTCCTACGGGTTGAACTTCTGGGCGCCGCAACTGATCCGCAGCGCCGGCACCCAGAGCCCGGTGATGATCGGCTTGCTGACGGCGATTCCCTACGTCTGCGGCGCCATTAGCATGGTGGTGATCGGACGCTTGTCCGACGCCACCGGCGAACGTCGCAAGTTCGTCAGCGGCCTGGTGGCGCTGGGGGCGGTGGGGTTCTTCTGTGCCGGGATCTTTGCCGATCACACCACGTTCCTGATCGTCGCCCTGAGCTTGCTGGGCGCGGGGATCATCGCTTCGATCCCGACGTTCTGGACGCTGCCGCCGAAGTTGTTGGCCGGTGCCGGCGCGGGCGCTGCTGGCGGGATCGCGGTGATCAACACGTTGGGCCAGTTCGGCGGCATCGTCAGCCCGGTGATGGTCGGCCGGATCAAGGACCTCACCGGCAGCACCACGCCGGCGCTGTATGTCATCGGCGTGTGTGCGTTGCTGGCGGCGGCGCTGTTGCTGTGGGGCTTGCCTCAGAAGCTGCGCACCCTCGACAAGCGCTGATCAGCCGGCGGTCACCAGCGAGCGGGTGGGTGCGGCACTGAATTGAATCAGGGCCACACCGCCAATCAACATCAGCGCCCCGATCAACCGGGGCGCGGTCAATTGGCGTTCCACCAGCCCGAACAAGCCGAAGTGGTCCAGCATCAACGAGGCGACGATTTGCCCGGCCATCGCCAGGGCGATAAACCCCGAGGCGCCGAGCTTGGGCATCAGGATCAACGCCAGCGAAATGAAGCACACGCCGAACGCGCCGCCGCTCCACATCCACAGCGGCGCCTTGGTGATAAAACCCAGGTTGGGCAGCGGCAGGCGCAGGGCCAGGATCACCGGCAGCAGCACGATGATGCTCACCAGCAGCGAGGCCAGGGTGGCCCACAGCGGATGCCCCAGGCCGCGTCCCAGGTTGGCGTTTATCGCGCTTTGAAACGGCACCACTGCCCCGGCAAACGCGGCCAACAGCAACAAACCTACCCAATGCAACGTCGTCATGATCAATCTCCCAGAGGTTTTGCTGGACTCTAGGCTATTCGTCGCGCAAATTTAAATTCCAAGTTCTTATGCAGAACATGCAGCTGATGAATGATCTACGACGCATCGACCTTAACCTGCTGGTGATCCTTGATGCCTTGCTCAGCGAGCAACACGTGACCCGTGCCGCCGAGCGCCTGCACCTGAGCCAGCCGGCGGTGAGCCACGCGCTGGCGCGGTTGCGGGACTTGCTCGGAGACGCGTTGCTGGTGCGCCAGGGCAGCTCGCTGGTGCCCACTGCTCGTGCTCTGGAACTGGCCATGCCGCTGGCGGAAGCGCTGGCCCAGGTACAGGCGCTGCTGGAGCCCAATCGTTTTGATCCGGCGTCGGCCAAGCGCACCTTCCGGGTCGCCATGTCGGACTACAGTGCGGCGATTTTCTTGCCGGGGCTGGTGCGCACCTTGCGCCGGGAAGCGCCGGGGATTGATTTGCAGATTATCCAGGCCAGTCGCGAAGGCATGCTTGACGGTGTGCTCAATGGCGATATCGACCTGGCGGCCGGGGTGTTTCCCGACATGCCTGCCGAGCTGCGCAGCACGCCGCTGTTTGAAGAGCATTACGTGTGCCTGGTGGACCGCGACAGCCTGCCGGCAAGCGGTGTACTCGACCTGCCCACCTATCTGGCGCGGCCCCACGTATTGCTGGAAATGCGTGGCAGCGGCACCCCGGAAATCGAACGGGCGCTGACGGCGATTCGTGAGCGCCGGCACGTGTCTATCAGCTTGCCTCATTGGGGTGTTGCGCCGCAGTTGATCCAGGGCACGGACCTGATTCTTACCGTGTCGTCTCGCGGGCTGCTGAACATTGATCACGAACAGTTGTTGGCGGTGCCGCCGCCGTTTCACATTCCGTCGTTTGCGTTTGTGCTGGCGTGGCATTCGCGGCGGGGTGGGGACGCGGCGTTGCAGTGGTTGAATGGGCAGGTGCAGGTTGTGATACAGGGTTGATCGGCGTTACCAACTGTTCGGTGGTTGGCGCCGTGTGTGAAATATTCGAAGAACCTGTAACCGTCCCTCGCGAATACGATATGGCACGAGATAGGGCCAGCGTGGCATCACCCACTCACGTGTACCAGGAACGCGTCCTTCTCGACCCATCGCCGGAAACTCAGCAACATGCTCAAGCCCCGTCCGGATGGCCTGAACAAACTCATAAGCCGCTTTGGGGTTTTCCTGGGCGATGAAAGCTGCTTCATCATCAAGATTTTTGAGTGCTGCCTTCAGCCACTCAACGCGCATTGGCACGCCATTTGTTTGCCACTGCGTCTACTTCGGCGGCAGTTGCAAAGTCACCCGCATCGGCTTCTTTCAACGCCTTTTGAATTTCCTCGATTTGCCATGCTTCACGCGTCAGGTATTCGCGTAACGCATCGACGGCGAGGAACGATTTGCTGCGCCCGGTGGCCTTGGCAAGGCTGGCGAGTGTTTCGGAGATGTCTTCAGGTAGACGTAATGACATGACCGACATAAGTGCCTCGATGTAGTGATGTGTAATACAACATACTACATTGTCACCGTTGCATCGTTGTGTCCCGTTCGTCAGGACTGCTCCTCAGTAAGACCTGACGACCGTTCGTCGCACTAACAAGTTTTTTCTAAACCTTTACCGCCCTGAAAATTCAGATTCAGAGCGGGGCTCGTTTCCCTGCACCTGTTTATTACCTGGAGGAACCCATCATGAGCCGCATGGCTATCCGGTTACGCACCGCCAGTTTCGCGATGCTGCTGGGCCTCGGCGCCAGCAATGCTTTCGCCCAGTCGCCTGCCGATTTCATCGAGCAGGCTTCGGCCAAGGGCATGGCCGATATCGAGACCAGCCGCATGGCACACGCCAAGACTTCGTCCCAGGAGATCAAGGACTACACCATCGAAGTCATCAATGAACGCACCCTGGCCAATCAGCACCTGGCGGCCATCGCCAAGAAGCTCGACTTGCCGGTGGCCCCACGGGACAAGATTGTCGACAAGGCCGAATCGCTGATGCCCGAGCTCAAGGACGGCGACTCCTTTGACGCCGCCTACACCGCCCAGCAGATCAAGGCCAACGAAGACGCGATCGCCTTGTTCAAGCAGGAGGGCGCCGAGTCCGATATCCCGGAAATAAAGGCTTTGGTGGATGAGACCTTGCCCAAGTTGGAAGAGCGCCTGGAGAAAGCCCGGGCGCTGGCGTCGACGTACGGTAAGGGTCACCAGGGCGACGGTTGATTGCCTTGAGTACCCCATGAAAAACGGTGGCTGGAGTGATCCAGCCGCCGTTTTTTTATGCCTGGTTCAGGTCCGTCTTGGACCGGCCATTGTCATCCGTTGTTTCGGTAACCAGCGTCGTCACAGTGATGGTTTCACTGTCGCCGATGGTCTTGTATTCCTTGCGCAGTTTCTCCAGTTCCTTGCGGTCCAGGCCGTCCAGGCTCAATACGGCGTTTTGTGCATCTTTGGTGGCGCGCAGCAACTCGTCAATCTTGATATGCAAAATATCGTTGTCGCGGTTTTGCGTGTTCTGGATCAGGAACACCATCAGGAAGGTGATGATGGTGGTGGAGGTGTTGATGATCAACTGCCATGTGTCGTTGTAGTGGAAATAGGGCCCGCTCAGACTCCACAGGAGGATCAATCCCACCGCCGCGTAGAACGTGCGGGCGCTGCCTGCCCAGCGGGACAGGGATTGTGAGATGGCGGAGAATTTCATGACCGTTTTCCTATAAGGGTGGGTGATGAAAATACTGACCGCAGGCGCGCTCTGAAATTTCTTTTTACAATTGAGGATCTGAACAAAGTTGTACGTTTTCCTGCTGGGGGTCAGCCGTGATCCTCCAGCGCCAGCAGATACTGCTTGGCCTCAAGCCCGCCGGCGAACCCGGTCAAGCCACCCGACGCACCAATCACCCGATGGCACGGCGCAACAATCGAAATCGGATTGCGCCCGTTGGCGGCGCCGACGGCACGCACGGCCTTGGGGTTGCCTATCTGCGCAGCGATCTGGCTGTAGCTGCGGGTCTCTCCGAACGGGATGGTCAACAGCGCCTGCCAGACTTTCTTCTGGAAGTCGGTGCCGGCGAAGTCCAGTTCCAGCTCGAAACGATTGCGGGCACCGGCGAAGTACTCCTTCAACTGTCGCTCGGTCTCCAGCAGTACCGGGCTGTTGCTGGCTTCTTGCAGGGCACCCAGGCGAACGCGATTGGGCCGCTCTTTTTCCCAGAGGATGGCGGTGAGTTTTCCGTCACGGGCCACGAGGGTCAGTTGGCCGACGGGGGAAGGCATGTATTTGTATTCGTAGGACATGGTCGGGCTCCTTGAGTGGGTATGGCTCTACTGTAGATGGGCCGGCCCAGGGTGGAACTACGTTTCTTGCGGTCGAATTCGCGAACGACTTAGAAGTTCCAGTAAACCCAATCGGCGTAATACGGATACCAATAAAACCACGAGAACCAGTACAGCGCCTTGAGTACCGATGCCGTGCCAATGACAAAAAATGAAGCGATGTTGAGCAGCATGATGATCACGGCAAATAGGGTTACACGCCGACTGGCGTGCAGTTGGGCAAACCGGGCGCCATAAACGGAGGCCGTGATGGACGCCAGCACCAACACGAGTCCCAGCGCAAAGGGCAGCCTGAGGAACGAGAGCAGCAGAGGAGCGATCAGCACCCAGCCCAGTACCTTGCGCAGTACGGGGCTGGGCGTGCGGTGTGAGGGAGGGAGCATTGCGCGGTTCCTTGAAGTGCTGTTACCGGTCCTGTTGCAATACCTTGAGGGCAGCAGACGCAAGAAAGCCCGAACGGCTTTTTTCTTCCGGATGATGCAGGACGTATTCGTCAATGCGGTTCAGCAGGTAGCCGGGCAACGTGATATTGAGTTTCTGTGCCTTGCCCAGGTACTTGGTCACATCAATATCCACCACCGCCCACGTGCAGCCGGCATATTGCGGGTTGGCGGCATGGAGGGTGACTTTCTGTGCTGTAGGAATGGGCGCACCGTCTTCTGCGAGGATCTCGAAGTGGCCTTCGATCGCTTCGCGGGCCATGGCCATGGCGTCGTCCAGATCATCTCCAGCTGAGAAGCAACCGGGAATGTCCGGGACTTCCACACCCCAGGCATGATCCTCGTCACCGGTTGAAATTGCGATTGGGTACAGCATGTTTGTTGTCCTCCACGAACGTGTTAGCTGAGCAGAGCTTGTTTCAAAATGCTCTTTGCGGTCTTGTCCAGCAGGTCCTTTTTAGGATGGGGAATCGTCACGAGCCCCGGCTTTGTCGGGTGCTTGAAATGATGATGGCTGCCTCTGACTCGCACCAGATACCAGCCATCCGCAACGATGTGACCTATCAAATATCGGCTGTCCACAGCACCTCCTTGTGGTGTGTGTTGGTGGAGACTATAACCACTGAAAATAAATTATCAACACTCTACCTACCAGCGGTCGATGACCGGTGTTTCTGTAGGGCGCGTATGTAGTGTATGAGCGCATGGGGACGGTGCCCGACGGAGGTATTGCGAGGTTTTTCGAGAGAACAATCAGGCTTTCTGACGAGCCTGCAGCAACTCATCAATTACCGTGAGAAATGCCGTGACCATCAAGCTGCTTGCGCCGCTGCGCGTAAGAACGAGCAGCCGTGCATACGCTTCCGCGTCCACCAACGGCCGATACGTCACGCCCTTGTTCATCAAACTCTGCGTACATTCCGGCACCAGCGCCACACCTTGTCCCGCCGCCACCAGTGCAATGATCGAGGTAATTTGCCGTCCCGACGGCCCGGCCCTTAGTGGCAAACCTTTGTGCCGATAAAGCTGCTCAATGGACTGGTTAAGCCCCGAGCCATAATCGGCTGGGAACAGAATCAACGGGTACCCACTCAACTGCGCCAGGCTGACCTCGGCCTGGTTGGCCAACGGGCTGTCGCTGGACACCGCCGCCACCAGCCGCTCCTCACCCAACGACAACGCTTGCACCTCAGTCTGACCGTCCTGGGGCAGTAACCGGCTCAGGCCGATATCCAGGCGGCCATCAGCCACCTGTGCGCCCAGGCTGCCGGAGGCGCATTCCACCAGCGTCAGTTGCACATCGGGAAAGCGTTGGGCGAAGGCTTGAATCGCTTGGCTGAACAAGTCCGACAGGGCTATCGAGCTGACGTAACCCAGCGCCAGTTGCCCGGCGGCACCCGCCGCCAGTTTGCCCGCGATGACTTCAGCGAGGTCGACCTGCTCCAGCACCGCCCGTGCGTAGGGCAGGAACGCGCGCCCCTGGGGAGTGAGCGAAACCGTGCGACTGGTGCGGTCGAACAGGCGAAATCCCAGCTCAGTCTCCAGCGCGGAAATCTGCCGGGTCAACGGCGGCTGGGCCAGGTGCAGGCGAATGGCCGCTCGGCCGAAGTGCAATTCTTCGGCGACGGTCAGAAAGTAACGCAGCTTGCGTAGGTCGAGCATCCTGGCCCCAGGGTATTGATCGGTTCGAAATCGGTATTGGTCTCGGGTGTGCGGGTCATTCTATAAAGGCCTCAGATAATAAAACGAGAGGTTTCATGAAACCGCGCCTGCATTGTGCCCGTCTTGCCCTGTTCCTGTGTGGCTGCGCGGCGTTTCTCAACCTCTACGCCACCCAGAGCATTTTGCAGACCCTTGCCGCCAACTTTGAAGTGAGCGCCAGGGCGGCCGGTTGGAGCATTACCGTCACCACCTTGGCGGTAGCGCTGACCGCGCCCTTTGTCAGCCGCCTGACCGGGCGTTTTGAGCAACGCACGGTGATCTCGGCGGCCTCGCTGTTGCTGGCGTTGCCGGCTTTGATGACTGCCTATGCCAGCAGCTTTGCCGAACTGCTGGTGTGGCGCTTTATCGAAGGCATGCTGATCCCCGTGGTGTTCGCCACCAGCGTGGCCTACATCGGTGATCGCTGGCGCGGCGGCACCGTCACCGAAGTCACCAGCCTCTACGTGGCCGGCACCGTGCTCGGCGGGTTTGCCGGGCGCTTCGTCACCGGCGTGATGACCGAGTACGTCGGCTGGCGCGAAGCCTTTGAACTGTTGGCAGTGTTGAGCCTGATGGTGGGCGGATTTATCCAGTTCCTGCTGCCGGGCAATCCGCCCCGAGTCGCACGACCTTCAACCACCTGGGCCGACGTGCTCGGCACGCCGTTGCTGGCAGCCTACGCCGTAGGATTTTGCGTGCTGTTCTCCCAAGTGGCGACGTTTACCTACGCTGGCCTTTACCTCAGCCAGGCCCCGTTCGACCTTGGCCCGGCGGCGCTGGGCACGATCTACATGGTGTTCCTGCTGGCCCTGGTGGTCATTCCCGTTGCCGGGCGCCTGAGCAAATCCCGCCCGCAATCCGAACTGCTGACGGCGGCTGCGGTGCTTGGCGTTTGTGGCTCGGGCCTGACCTTGCTGCCATCCCTGTGGTGCATCGTGCTGGGCCTGGCCCTCAGCTCCACGGGCGTGTTCCTCGCCCAGGCCGCGGCCAGCGCCTTTACCACTGCCACCGCCCGCCACAACAAGGCCGGCGCCGTGGGCCTGTACCTCACCTGCTATTACCTGGGCGGCAGCTTCGGCGCCATCGTCCCGGCGCTGATCTGGGGGCGTTGGGGTTGGGTGGGGTGTGTGGCGCTGATCATCGGTTTCCAGCTACTGTCGTTGCTGATCGCCCTGGCGGGCTGGAAGCCCCTCCAACCTGAACTGAGCAAGACCTCATGAACGATGCCGTTGCCCTGCCGGTACCCGAGACTTCCGCCCGTCGCCGCTCGTTGATCGCCGGCTGCAGCGCCCACGCGATTCACGATGGCCTGACCGATGTGATCTACGTGCTGCTGCCGATCTGGCAAGCGCAGTTCGGCATGACCTACGCCCAGGTCGGCCTGCTGCGCGGTGCCTATTCCGGGATGATGGCGGTGTTTCAGCTGATGGCCAGTCGCGCCGCCAAACGCTGGGGACGCACGCCGATGCTGGTGGGCGGCACGGCGCTTGCCGGTGTTGCCTATCTGTTGGTGGGGCAGGCGACCGGGTTGGGCATGTTGTTGCTGGCGCTGCTGTTGGGCGGGCTGGGGGCGAGTACCCAGCATCCGCTGGCTTCTTCGATGATCACCGACACCTACGAGAACGGTGGTGGGGTCAAGGAAGCGCTGTCTCAATACAACTTCTCCGGAGACATTGGCAAAACCCTGGTTCCCGGGCTGGTCGGCCTGTTGCTGACCGTCATCAGCTGGCGCGCGAGCGTCACGCTTCTTGGAATGCTGGGATTGGCCGCGGCGGGGTTGCTGTGGTGGCTGATCCCAACGCAGGCAGCGGCGCCCACTTCCGGGAAAACCGCCAGGACACTGGTAGGAAGCGGCTCCGTCAGCGGCCTGCGTGCGCTGATCGTCACGGGCACACTCGACAGTGCCGTGCGCATGGGCTTTCTCACGTTTCTGCCCTTTCTTCTGCAAGCTAAAGGCGCCGGCACTGC
Source organism: Pseudomonas sp. NPDC087814 (assembly GCF_044742865.1). NCBI lineage: Bacteria > Pseudomonadati > Pseudomonadota > Gammaproteobacteria > Pseudomonadales > Pseudomonadaceae > Pseudomonas > Pseudomonas sp. NPDC087814. The sequence continues at coordinate 17,218 of NZ_JBIUVK010000002.1, forward strand.
GGGCATCGGTCTCGCGCTGACCATGCTGTTTATCGGCGGCGCCTTCGGCAAATTGCTCTGCGGCTACCTCGGCGCACGCATCGGCATGATGAAAACCGTGTGGCTGACGGAGAGCAGCACGGCGGTGTTGATCGTTGCGGCGGTGTACCTGCCGTTGAGCGGGTTGATGGTGATGTTGCCGGTGTTGGGGCTGGCATTGAATGGCACGTCGTCGGTGCTTTACGGCGCGGTCCCGGACCTGGCCGGCGCGGGTAAACGCGAGCAGGCGTTTGCCGTGTTCTACACCGGCACCATCGGCGGTGGCGCGTTGGCGCCGGTTCTGTTTGGCGGGCTGGGGGACTTGATGGGCGTGCCGGTGGCGGTGATGGTGCTGGCCGGGATGTTGTTGCTGACGTTGCCGTTGGCGTGGGTGGTGCAGCGGGGCTGCTCACTCAAATAATCGAATGATTGGCGACATGCCCCGGCTGTGCTTGCAGATCGATACCCAGTGCGTGAAGCACCTTGAGTACCGTTTCGAAGCGGGGCTTTGCTCCAGGGGCAAATGCCTTGTACAGACTCTCACGGCCCATGCCGGTATCGGTCGCGACCCGCGCCATCCCGCGAGCTTTGGCCACGTACCCGACGGCCCTGAGGAACTCCTCGTTATCGCCGTCGGCCAGAACTTGAGAAAGGTATTCGCTGATGGCTTCATCACTGTCGAGCAGTGCCGCCATATCAAATGTCGTCAGTGTTTGGCTCATGATCAAACTTCCTTTGCCAGTTTTTTTGCTCGCCGGATGTCGGCGTCTTGTGAGGATTTGTCGCCACCGGCCAGCAAGACGATGACGGTTCTTCCTCGCTGCGTGAAATACACTCGATAACCCAGACCGATATCTACGCGCATTTCCGAGACACCATTGCCTACCGTCTTTATATCGCCCAGATTGCCAGCAGATGCGCGATCGATGCGCCGGGCGATGGCGATTTTTGCGCGTAAATCACGTATTGCTGAATGCCAGGTAATGAAGGTCTGCGTTTGCTGGACTAGATAGTTCACGGATTTTCACTGTATCCATATGGATACTTGCTGGCAATAGGCATGAGCACGTGCGCGCGGCGCGGTTAGGCGCAGGAGAATGATGTGAGTAAGGCTAAGGATTCAAATGGTCTCTTGTTGCGAGCGATTGCAGTGTCGAAGTCTCTTGCAGTTGCTGGCGCCTAATCCATCAAGGATGCGATCCGCTGCGCATCCTCCGGCGTCGCCGGGTTGTACACCACCATATTCAGATCCTTGCGCCCATCGACCGCAAACACCGAATACTCAAATTCGATCGGCCCCAACACCGAATGGCGTATCCGCTTGATGCGATCACCATGGGCGCCCTGAACATCGTTTTCGCTCCACATCGCCTTAAATTCAGGGCTGCGTCGACACAGTTCATCCACCAGCGGCTGCACCTGCTCCGCCGCGCCTGAGCGCGCCGTATCAATCCTGAAAGCCCCCAACACAAACCGCGCCACGCTTTCCCAGTCGTATTGGGCCGCGCGGGAATTGGGATCAAGGAACATGAACCGCAGGATATTTCGCTGTTCCGGCGCCTGGGATCCGTAGTCCATCAACATCACCGTCGCCGCCTGGTTCCAGGCCACCACGTCCCAGGTCGCCGTACGCAGGATCGCGGCGCTGGGGTTCAAGGCATCCAGTACCCGTTGCAGGCGTGGCGTCACCGTTTCGTTTTGCTGATAGCGCACTTCGGGTGGGCGTCCGAAGGCCAGCAGGAACAGATGCTCGCGTTCGATATCGGTCAACATCAGCGCATGGGCAATCCGCTCCAGCACTTCCACCGACGGCGCGCCGCCACGGCCCTGTTCGAGCCAGGTGTACCAGGTAGGGCTGATGTTCGCGCGTTGGGCCACCTCTTCGCGGCGCAAACCTGGCGTACGCCGTCGTGCCGATGAGAAGCCGAATGCCGCCGGATCAAGCCGGGTACGTCGGTCTTTCAGATAGCTGCCCAACTGGTTTGCGCTCATAGCCTGTTAGCCTCTATACCCTGATAACTTCACTACTTTACCCGTATAGGGCAAGCGCACAGATTAGTCTCTGAATACACACGGAGATACGGTTCATGCGCATATTTATAACGGGTGCCAGCGGATTTATCGGGTCGGCTGTCGTCAAGGAACTGATCTCGGCGGGCCATCAGGTGCTGGGGTTGTGCCGCTCGGATGACAAGGTGGCAGCGCTGGAGGCCGCCGGGGCTCAGGTACATCGTGGGTCGCTTGAGGACCTGGGAAGCCTCAAGTCTGGTGTTGCCCAGGCGGATGGCGTGATTCACCTGGCGTTCAATCACGACTTCTCGAAATTCGTCGCGAACTGCGAGGACGACCGCCGGGTTATCCAGGCGCTGGGAGAGGCACTTGCCGGGTCGGATCGACCGCTGATCATTACCTCCGGTGTCGGAATTGCGAGCACCGTGCCGGGGCAGTTGGCGACGGAGGATGGTGCGGTGGTTACCTCAGCGCAAATTCCTCGTGCAGCGTCGGAAGAAGCGGCTAACGCTGTAGCCGCGACGGGGGTGAATGTGTCGGTGATGCGTTTGCCTCAAGTACACGACACCGTCAGGCAGGGGCTGGTTAGCCCGGTGATCGAGTTGTATCGCGAGAAGGGCGTTTGCGCTTACATCGCCGACGGGAAAAACCGTTGGCCGGCGGCACATATTCTGGATGTGGCTCGGCTCTACAGGCTGGCGATTGAAAAGGCCGAGCCGGGCACGAGGTATCACGCGGTGGCGGAGGAGGGTGTGTCGCAAAGGGAGATTGCCGAGGTGTTGGGGACTCGGCTAGGGTTGCCGGTTAAATCCATTTCGGCGCAAGAGGCTCAGGGGTTTTTTGGTTGGTTGGCAAGGTTTACCGCTCACGATATGCCTGCATCCAGTGCGATCACGCGCAAGAAGTTGGGATGGGAACCGGTGGGGCCGGGGTTGCTTGCGGATCTTGCGCAGTTGGAGGGAACTGAAGGCTGAAGCGCGGATTGGCCTGAATATTTGAACCTTGCTCCATTGCCTACACAACCATCAGAATCGTCCCGGTTGTACGCCTTGGGCAACCTCTTTAAGGTTCGTCAGCCGCTGCCCATCAGCGGTCGGGTTTAGTAGCCCGGTGAAGTTTTGGCGTACGGCTGTTCTATCGGTCAGGCATCTTATTGCCTGTGCCTAATGGTAGCTGTGCGCAGGGCGTCTTCGGTCGCGCCGGTTCTGAAACTTCCCGGTCTACTAACCTGCGTACAGCTGCCACCCTATCTCCGTAGTACTGGGTGGTGGTCCTTCTTGAGGATCAACAGATGTGTACTGACTCGTATAACTCACCCGTAAGAATCTTCAGCGTACGTCCCGAAATCGGCACCGATGCATTGCTCGCCAACGCTTACGAAACCATTGCCGGCGCTGGCGCAATGACCAACGAATTTGCCGATAACCTGCCAGATAAGCATCGCAGTCTGGCCTTGGCGATTCAGCAAATGATTGAACTGGGGCTTTTACTGGTAGAAGCCGTGCAGGACCGAGTGGATCGGGTTTCTTGATTCTGTAAAAGGCTTTCCCTTCCAGGCCGCACATACCAAGGGAAGGGCAGCCCTCCAATATTTTTTTCTCTTTCGGCAGTAAGGCGCATTACATTGATTCGACACCCGCAACAGCTATCGGATCTGCTGGCGTTGGAGTTGGGGCTTTGACGAATAATTGGTGACGGTGATGCACGCATTTAAAGTGTTTGGCGCTAGAGTTATCGCGGTGTCGGTAGTGGCCATCGGAGCGATTTTTAACGGTGGAAATGCCTTTGCCCTGGATGCCACAAAACCCCCAGGCGACAACCTGTCCAACCTGAGCCGTGCCTACGTGCTTCAGGATTTCAATGCGCAAGGTCAGGCAGAAGAAATCGCGATCGGCGAAAATCTTCAGAACGCCTATTTCTACACAAACTGTTATCGCACATCGGGATGCCATCAAGGCGTGCCTGAAGGAGCGCTGGTATTCAACACACCCTCGGGTCTTGACGCGACGCCCAACAGTCACTACCCCCGTGTTGAGCTGCGGGCAAAAAGAGAGTTCACCGCAGGTGGGGTGTTTGATAATACCCAGTCCGGCGAGCTTTATGTGGTGCAAAATCCAAGCACAAAATCGATCATTTTTGCCCAGATACATGGCGACAAGGCGGGAGGTTCGGAGCTGCTGAAGCTTCGCTGGGAAGGTGGCTCGATCATCGCCGGGACCAAAACGCGCTATGGGCAGAAGGAGCAACGGACAGTATTGCTGAAGGGGCTCGAGCTTAACGACAAGCTGAATTACAAGATTGAGGTCAAGGGCTCCGAGGGTGGCATGGTGCTGCTGGTTTCGGCTGCGGCGAATGGCAGGCAGGCCAGCCGGGAATTCGATATTTCGCCATCGGGTTGGCAGGGCATCAATCTGTATTTCAAGGCCGGGAATTACAACCAGACCGCTGAGCAGGACGGCCGGGCAGCTATTGTTGCGTACACCTCCCTGGATGTGGGTTACCAGTAGCAGTGTGCGCCGGTTCAGAGACTCCCCGGCCCAGCAACCTGCGTACAGTTTCACCCTATCTGCGTAGTACTGCGTTAGTAATGCCGAGTAAAAAGATTCGTTCCCCCTCTCCCCATTAGCGTCCGACGTCGTTGTAAGACACTTCTCGTTGTTCGCGCCTCCATTGAAGTTCTCCACGGTGATTGCCTATGTTTGATGGCATCAAACCAAGGAGGAATGACCATGCCTCGAAGTGCCTTAGCAGAAGATGGATATCTGCATTACATGCCTCGTGTGAGCCAGACTCATTGCGTCGAAGAGCTCGCAGAATTACGTCGAGAGTTTGAACAGTTGGAGCCGGATGAGTACGCCCCGCCTGGAGTAAACAGGTTTCGACGGTATGGCAACGGAGTCATTCTTCCCTGGCAAGACACGCATGAAGGCCACTGGTTGCCAATCGTCAAAGATGGGGCAGGCCACGGACGCGCAGGTTACGACCAAGGCGGTAACAATCCGGATCACGCAAATATTCGCTACTTTCACGCGTTGAGTGATGCGGTAAAAAACAATCGCGTACTACTCGACCTGATCGATGAAGATTTTTCCCTGACGTTCTGGCAGCATCCTGGCCAGCCCCTTCCTATCTATTTTGGGGTGCATTTTGTAAAACTCACGTCCGCGAGTTCGGATCAGCCAGGTATAAGCTCACCGAACTTTTTTCACCAGGATGGAGAGCCCTTCACGTTTGCGCACTTGATCTACCGTTCTTCGAACATGACGGGTGGCATCAATTTTATTGGGCATCCGGAAATTCGAAACATGCTGTTTGAGGACGCGCGGGCAAGTCAGATTTTGGCGGAGTTTACCCTTTCACAGCCTCTCGATAGTTTTGTCGTTCATGATCCGAAGGTTTCGCATTACATAAGCCCGATCAAGAAACTTGACGACGCCTCTCCCGGAGTCTGTGAGCGTTGTATTGTTTTGGTTGATTTCTCGCCAACCATTCAGAGGATATGACGGTGCAGGCGTTGAGCTCGATATTACCCATCTTGATTGCGTTGGGAATAGGCTATCTATCGAGCAAACTCTTGCTCCCGGATAAAGTTGTTGCCCGATTGGTCAGTCTGATCAGCCCTTTGGTTTGGGGGCTACTTTTTCTGATAGGCACTGAGTTCGGCGAAGTGGTTTCTTCGCTGGATGCGGTTGGGTATGTGCTCAAGACATCTTCGCTTGTCGCGGTCGCAACAACAGTGGTGCCTTGCATGCTGCTGCTGGGCTTGGCGGCTTTGAGAGGGGCTGGACGAGAACCAGGCAGGGTTGCCAGTTTCGATATGCATGGCGCTGCTGCTCCTCTGAAAGAGTGCTTTATTGCGCTGCTGATGGTGGCCTTGGGCGTGTTGTTCACATATGCAGAATCAACCGTTGCAAGCTTGTGGCTTCCACCCAGCAACGTGATGTTAATGGTACTGATCTTCTTGGTGGGACTCGACTTGTCGAGCATCAAGTTAGGTCGTGACTGGATCTCATGGGGCGTTCTATGCGTTCCGATTGCCGTGGTCATTGGCTCAATATTGGGAGCCTATGCGGTTCATTTCATCACTGGCGAAGATATCCGTTTGCTCCTGGCACTCTCGACGGGATTTGGATGGTTCACGCTATCCAGCGTCCTGGTCGGAGGGCTGTCCGGAGAAGTTCATGGCGCTACGGCATTGCTCGCAGACCTGGGGCGCGAACTGATCGCGATCGCTTTACTGTACCTGGTCGGTGGCTTCCACCCAAAGGTCGGTATTGCCGCCGCTGGGGCAACCGCTCTGGACTCGACGTTACCGATCGTGCGCCAAACCTGCCACTGCGACACGCTGCCTACCGCTCTCATGAGTGGTTTGATTCTGACGGTGTTAGCGCCCTTTTTTATAACCTTCTTTCTGACCGCATGACGTGACCTCTTACTGGAGGAAATCATGACTCCACGATTTTCAGGAGAAAAACCGAGTCTGCAACCATCAGCATTTAAAAGTCTCACGCTCGGCCCGATGCTTGCCGCGTTTGAACAGCTGCTGATGTGTATCAAAACTCAGCCCAAGGCGTTGATCCCGGTGGCTATGTTCCTGTCGCTGACGGGGCCTGTCCGGGCGGAGCCAACGATTATGGAAAATGTGCGTGGTTATACCGTGAGTGGAGGCGGTCTGATGCGTTTTGATGCGTTGGCCTTTGATGCGTCGGGCAAAGTGATTTGCGTCGGTATGGCGGCCGATCTTGCTGGCAAGCATGCATTGGCGACGCGCATCGATGGTAAGGGTGCGTCCCTCTTGCCTGGGTTGACCGATGCGCACGGCCATATCAAATGGCTTGGAGAGTCCCTTCGAAGCATTGCTTTACGGGGCTCTCCAACACTGGTTGATACGCAGGAAAGGCTTCGGGTATTCGCTGCAGCGCGCCCCGGCGCCCGTTGGCTGACTGGCTCAGGCTGGAACCACGTTACCTGGAAGTTGGGGCGTTTTCCGACGGCTGCCGAAATTGATAAGGTCGTTGTCGATCGACCAGTGTGGCTAATTCGGGTGGATGCCCATGCCGGATGGGCTAATACCAAGGCGATGCAACTGGCGGGTATTACTAAGGACACGCCTGATCCGAAAGGCGGACGTATCGAACGGGATGCAGAAGGTAACCCGACAGGTGTATTTATCGACGCCGCTATGGGGCTGGTCGCGGATATTATTCCGCTGCCTGACGAGCAGGAGCGAGAGGTCGCGTTGCATGCTGCATTGGAGCATCTCAATGCACAAGGACTGACATCTGTGCACGATGCAGGTGCTGATAGGCAGATGATCAAGACGATGCGCGGTTTTGCCGATCGCGGCCGGCTTCCGTTACGTGTCTACTCGATGATCAACGGTGCGGGGGATGATTTCGCGGTGTTGTCCCAGGACGGCCCTTTGATCGGCTATGGCGATGATCGTCTTACCATTCGTAGCGTCAAGCTTTATGCCGATGGCGCTTTGGGAAGCCGTGGTGCGGCGCTGTTTGAGCCATACACCGACGACCCAACCAACAAGGGGCTGCTTTTTGAAAGCCGGCAGGAGATGAAGCACAAGATTGAGTCGGTACTGAAAGCCGGCTTTCAAGCTAATGTGCATGGCATCGGTGATGCTGCCATCAAGCAGGTCATGGATAGCTTTGAACAGACCTACGCCACAGTCGGTGGGCGCGCCTTGCGTAACAGGATCGAGCATGCGCAGGTGGTTGATGTGGAGCAGATACCGCGCTTTATCGATCTAGGGCTGATTGCATCGATGCAGCCTACACATGCTACCAGCGACATGAATATGGCTGAGGACAGGGTGGGTGTCGAACGGATCAAGGGGGCTTATGCCTGGCGCACTCTGCTTAACCAGGGAACGAAAATTGCGGCAGGGTCAGACTTCCCAGTCGAATCTGCCAATCCGTTCTACGGCATACATGCTGCCGTGACTCGCTCGGATCATGAGGGCAACCCCTTGGCTGGATGGCACCCTGAGCAGGCCATGACCCTCTTCGAGGCTTTCCGTGCGTTTACGCTGGATGCAGCTTATGCAGCCCATCAAGAAGCTACCCAAGGCAGCATTGAGCCCGGAAAGTGGGCCGATTTTATCCTGGTTGATCAGGACATTTTTGCCGTCAGCCCGGCAGACATCTGGAGGACACGCGTCCTGCAGACTTGGGTTGGCGGGAAGAAGGTCTATCAGGCGATTGAATGAGCCCGGTTCGACCGTTTAATTTCCAAATCCCACCCATAAAAAAACCGGACACCAAGGACCGGTTTTTTTACACATCCCCCGTCAAAACCAGCCTGACGCAGGAGCAAAATCTGAGTGGAGCGGGTAGAGGGAATCGAACCCTCATCTAAAGCTTGGGAAGCTTTCGTTCTACCACTAAACTATACCCGCTCAGAGCGGCTGACTTTGTACCAGATGTGCTCGCGGATTTGAAGTTTTTCTTCGAAAATTCTGTGTTTTACGTGCCAACGGTCGATCGTGGGCAGGCGGCCCCCCTGGGAAATCCGGCCCGCCCACAACCCCACCGCTCATACGGCAAACGCATGCTGTGGCTGTGACGCGTGGTACCGCAACCGGTTTGGCTGCTGCTCCGGTCTCAAAAAGCCCATCAACGCCTCCCGGCTATCCCGGCACGCGGCCTTGTGTTCCATATCCAGAAAGTGCCCGGTCGCCTGAATCGTGCCGAAGCTGCTTTTCGCAATATGTTGCCCAAACAGCTTGGCATCCTGGGCACTGGTGTACTCGTCCCATTCGCCGTTCAAGAACAACACCGGTATATCAATCTGCTTAGCGGCCTTGAGGTAGCACAGCCGGTCGCTGTTGAGCACGTGGCTGATGTGAAAGTGCATCTGCCCATACTCGTGCTCGGCCAGGCTGCTCACGTGTTTGTGATTGAAGCGTTTGAACAGCGACGGCAGGTGTTTGCCGATGGTGCTGTTGACCAGGTGGCCCACGCGGTCGCGGTCGAGGTTGCCGAGGTAGTCGACACCGCGCTCCAGGTAGTCGCGCATCGGGGCGTTGATCACCGGGGAGAACGAGCTGATCACGGCCTTTTCCACACGGCGCGGGCGATGGGCGAGGGCGACGAGGGTCGCGGCGCCGCCCCAGGAAAAGGACAGTACGTGTTCGGCGGCGAAGTGGTCGATGAGTTCCAGAAGGATCTGGCCCTCGACTTCTTTCGTCAGCATATGCTCGTGGCGGTTGTGGATTTTGGAGCGGCCAGCGTAGGGCTGGTCATACAAAACCACGTTGAACGTCGGGTGCAGGCTTTTCACGGTCTGGGCGAAAGACGCAGTGGTGGCCATTGAGCCGTTGACCAGGATGATGGTCTTGGCTGCTGCGTCCGCGCGATAGAACTCCGTGTAAACCCGATACTGACCCTGTATATCCAGCACAGCGATTTCTGGCCTCATGTCGTAAGACTCCTGGCAAGCGGGTAATGCGCGCAGATCACTCTGCACGAGCTTTGTGACAGGTAGGCATACGCCTGGAAGTGAGGGCCCATGTCGATCCGGTACTGGCTGGCCGACGGGTGTTGTTATGGCGGGCAATTTGCCGTGAGAGGCCCGCAGGTCAAGCGTGCGGACGGGCAAAGTGTTTCTTGTAGGTAGGGGTGACTCGCCAGTCAGATTGCGGCTGGCTGGGTTGATTCAAGCATCAGGGATGCCAGTTCGCCAGTCGATGGCGTGGGTTTTTGCCATCATCGGCTGAACGGTCATCAGACCTGTTGGATTTCAGCCTCTGTAAGCGCCCGGTAATGGCCTGGCGCAAGGGCTGCGTCCAACTCCAGCGGTCCCATGCGTTCGCGGTGCAGGCGTATCACTTTGTTGTCGAAGTGCCCGAACATGCGCTTCACCTGGTGATAACGCCCTTCAATGATGCTCAGGCGCGCCGTTCTGGGGCCCAATAGTTCCAGTTCCGCCGGTTGGGTGGTGAGGTCTTCAAAGGCGAAGTACAGGCCGGCGGCGAAAGTGGCCGTGTATTGCGGGCCGATGTCCTGCTCGGTCTCGACGTAGTACACCTTGGGCAACTTGGTTTGCGGCTGGGTCAGGCGGCGCGACCACTGGCCGTCGTTGGTAATCAGCATCAGGCCGGTGGTGTTGAAATCCAGACGACCGGCGATGTGCAGCTCGTGCTTGTCCGGTTCATCCAGCAGGTCGAGCACCGTGGGGTGTTGCGGGTCGGACGTGGCGCTGACGCAGCCCTGGGGTTTGTGCAGCATGAAGTAACGCGCGGGTTTGCCGGCTTGCAGCACTTCGCCATCCAGCAACACACGGCTGAACTCGCTTACCGGGTGGTGCGGATCGCTGATGGCCTGGCCGTCGACGCTGATCCGCCGCTCCACCAGCAACAGGCGAACCTGTTTACGGTTGAAACGGGGCAGGTTGCTGAGGAAACGATCTACGCGCATTACGACCGCTCGTTGCCGCGCAGTTGTTCGTCCACCTGGGCACAACGCGGGCACAGGCAGGCTTTATTGCGCAGTTCCGCCGGCAAGGCTTCGAGCACTGCGGGGTCGATGCTGACGGAATAGCACCAGCACGCCTGGTCGGCAGTGCGCGGGTCGGCCAGGGCGCAATCGTTGCGGGCGCCGCAGGCGGGGCAGAGGGTTGGCGTGGTCATCGGTCGGTTCAGGCTGTATCGGACAAAGTCCCGGTGAAACCCGGTGTGCCTTGCACGATACAGCCCCGCCGCGTTATTGCAAATCACGCTCCAGCACCACCACCCGTTGGCCTGCACCGATGCCGCTGCCGGGCTGCACCGGAATTTCCCGCACGGTGCCGGCGAACGGTGCGACTACCGGGATTTCCATTTTCATCGACTCCAGGATCACCAGCACATCTCCCGCCGCCACGCGTTCGCCAGCGCTGACCTGCACTTGCCAGAGATTGCCGGCGATGTGGCTGTCGATGCTGTATTCGTTGGCCTGCAAGGGCGTGTCTGCGCCCTGTGGTGCGGCGAGTTCCTCGCTGTCGAAATGCGCCTGGCCGCTGGCGATCCAGCGTTCGCGTTCGGCGTTGAACGCGCGCTGCTGTTGCCCGCGAAACGCGCCGATGCTTTCGGCTTCCTGCGCGAGAAAGGCCTGGTAATCCGTCAGGTTCAACTGGCTGTGTTCGATGTTCAGTTCAAACCGCCCAAGGGGGAAATCCCGGCGAATCTGCACCAGCTCATCGGCGCTCACCGGGTAAAAGCGGATCTGGTCGAAGAAGCGCAGCAACCAGGGTTTGCCATCGAACGCGGCCACTTCCCGGTAGCGGTTCCACATCTGCAAGGTACGCCCGACGAACTGATAACCGCCGGGGCCTTCCATGCCGTAGACGCACAGGTAGGCGCCACCGATGCCCACGGAGTTTTCGGCGGTCCAGGTGCGTGCCGGGTTGTACTTGGTGGTGACCAGGCGGTGACGCGGGTCCAGCGGCGTGGCCACGGGCGCGCCGAGGTAGACGTCGCCCAGGCCCATCACCAGGTAGCTGGCATCGAACACGGTGTGGCGCACTTCGTCGAGGTTGGCCAGGTCGTTGATGCGGCGGATGAACTCCAGGTTGCTCGGGCACCACGGGGCATCCTTGCGCACGGTGGTCATGTATTTTTCGATCGCCAGTTGGCAGGCCGGGTCGTCCCAGGACAGTGGCAGGTGGACGATGCGCGACGGCACTTGCAGGTTTTGGCTGGCGCAGACGGCGTGCCATTCGGCGGTGATCAGCGCCAGGAGGTCGGCGAGGGTAAGTTGTTCGGGCTGGTAGTGGATTTGCAGGGAGCGGATGCCGGGTGTCAGGTCGATGACGCCGTGCAGGGCTTGTGCTTCGAGGGCTTGCATCAGGGCGTGGGCGCGAAAGCGCAACACCAGGTCGAGTTCCGGGGCGCCGATTTCCAGGAGCAGGTGGGTGTCGCCGGCGAGGCGGGCGACGAGGCGGGTGTCGGCCTGGCCGATGTCCAGAACAACAGGCGACCTGATCATTCCCACGCTCTGCGTGGGAATGCATCCTGTGACGCTCTGCGTCATTGCGTCGACAGCGGGACGCGGAGCGTCCCAGGCGGCATTCCCACGCAGAGCGTGGGAACGATCCCAGTTCAAGGCGAGGTCTCGGGCGGTCTTGATGTCGACGGGGGTGAAGCAGATTTTGTCACCCGCCTTGAGCTGGCCCAACTGCCACAAGTCCGCCTCGATCACCGTCACCGGGCATACAAACCCACCCAGGCTCGGGCCATCGGGGCCGAGGATCACCGGCATGTCCCCGGTAAAATCCACCGCACCGATCGCATAGGGATTGTCGTGAATATTCGACGGATGCAACCCCGCCTCACCGCCATCCGTACGCGCCCACAGAGGCTTCGGCCCGATCAACCTCACACCCGTGCGGCTGGAGTTGAAATGCACTTCCCACTGGGTGGCAAAGAACGTCTCGATGTACTCGGGCTTGAAGTATTCCGGCGCGCCGTGGGGGCCGTAGATCACCCGCAGTGTTCGCACCTCGCCAAGCGGTTCAGGCACTAGCGTATTGCCGCAACTGAGATCCTCCAACGGCAGTAAGTGCAACACATCACCCGCCCGCAACGCCCGCCCGCCATGCCCACCAAACTGGCCAAGGGTGAAGGTACTTTTGCTTCCCAGATAATCCGGAACCTGCAGCCCGCCGCGCACGCAAAGGTAGCTGCGAGCACCGGCCCCGGCGATGGTGCCCAGGCTCAAGGTTGCGCCCGCCGGGATCAGCAACGCGGTGTTCATCGGTACCGCTTCATGATTCAAGCGCAGCACAATGTCTGCACCCGTCACCGCCACCACCGCCGCACAATTGAAGCGCAGCAACGGCCCGCTCATGGTGATTTCCAGTGCAGCGGTGCCCTCGGCATTGCCCAGCAGGCGATTGCCCAGGCGCAGCGCGCGACTGTCCATCGGCCCCGACGGCGGCACGCCTACGGCCCAGTAACCGAGGCGCCCCGGATAGTCCTGCACACTGGTTTGCGTGCCGGCGCTGAGCACTTCAAACGTGTTGGCGTGGTACACCAAATCTTCAAGGCAGCGCGTCCACGGATGGCCACTGGCGAACGGTGTAGCGAGCAGAATCTGGCGCAGATAATCGCGGTTGGTTTCCACGCCGTACAGTTGGCTGTTGCTCAGGGCTTGATGCAAATCCAGGCGTGCCTGTTCGCGGGTGGGCGCCCAGGTGATGAGCTTGGCGATCATCGGGTCGAAGTAGGGCGGAATCTCGCAACCGGCCTCCACCCACGTGTCGATGCGCAGGCCTTCTGCGACCGGGAAGTCCACATACGTCAAAAGCCCCGGGCTTGGCTGAAACTCCCGGCCCGGATCTTCGGCGTACAGGCGTGCCTGAATCGCGTGGCCGTGAGGCTTCAGTTGCAGTTCCCGCAATGGCGGCATTTCCCCGGCGGCCAATTGCACCATCCAGCGCACCAGGTCCACGCCCCACACTTGCTCGGTGACGCCATGTTCCACCTGCAACCGGGTGTTCACTTCCAGAAAATAGAAGCGGCCATCGGCGCTATCAAAGATAAATTCCACGGTGCCGGCGCTGCGGTAATTCACTGCCTTGGCCAGGGTGATGGCGGCACGGCACAGCTCATCCGCCATGCCGTCGGGCAGGTTCGGCGCCGGGGTTTCTTCAAGCACTTTCTGGTTGCGCCGCTGCACCGAACAGTCGCGCACGCCGAGGGCGATCACCTCGCCGCAGCCGTCACCAAATACCTGCACTTCCAGGTGCCGGGCGTGCTGGATGTACTTCTCGATAAACACACCGGCATCGCTGAAATTGTTCTGGCCCAGGCGTTTCACCGCCTCGAAACAGTCGCGCAATTCATCGGCGCTGTGGCACACGCGCATGCCGATCCCGCCACCACCGGCGGTGCTTTTAAGCATGATCGGATAGCCCACGGTTTCCCCGGCCAGTAGTGCGGCGTCGAGGCTGTTGAGCAGCTCGGTGCCTTCGAGCAGCGGGATGTTGTGCTGCCTGGCCAACGCGCGCGCGGTGTGCTTGAGGCCGAATACCCGCAGCTGTTCCGGCGTCGGGCCGACGAAGGCGATGCCTGCTGTTTCGCAGGCTTCGGCGAAGGCGGCGTTTTCCGATAGAAAGCCATAGCCGGGATGAATCGCGGTGGCGCCACACGCCTTGGCCGTGGCGAGGATTTTCTCCACCGACAAATAGGTGCCGGCCGCCGCGCCTTCGCCCAGGCTGTAGGCCTCATCCGCTTGCTGGATATGCAGGCTCGCGGCATCGGCTTCGGAATACACCGCCACGCCCTTGACCGAAAGCTCACGCAAGGTGCGCAGGATGCGGTAGGCGATGGCGCCACGGTTGGCGATCAACAGTTTTTCGAACATGGCAAAACCCCGCAGGCCGATGAGTACTCGGCCTTGTCCTGGGATGCGGGCCGTCCCGCAAATGTGGATGGCGCTGCGGTCGTCCGCAGCGCAAATTTCAACACCAATGGAGATCAACTGTGGGAGCCGGGCTTGCCCGCGATGGCGGAGGATCAGTCACCCCATATGTTGGCTGATCCACCGCTATCGCAGGCAAGCCAGCTCCTACAGGTCATCTTCCACAGTTGATCTTCAGCGTTTTCGCAGGCACTGCCCGGCGCGGGCCTGGCACAGGGCGAACAACCACTGGCGCAACCGCTTGATCTTCAGTTCCATACCAGTAACTCCGCAGGGGTTGGGTTGTAGCCGTTGCACGGGTTGTTCAGTTGCGGGCAGTTGGAGATCAGTACGATCACGTCCATCTCGGCCCGCAGGTCGACGTACTTGCCGGGGGCGGAAATCCCGTCCTCGAAGGTCAACCCGCCATCGGCGGTCACCGGCACGTTCATGAAGAAATTGATGTTCGGCCCGATGTCGCTTTTACCCAGCCGGCCATCGTGGGCGCAGGCCCGCAGGTAGTTGTCGCGGCAGCTGTGCATGTAGCGTTTTTCCAGGGCGTAGCGCACGGTGTTGCTCTCTTGGGCGCAGGCGCCGCCAAGGGTGTCGTGGCGTCCGCAGGTGTCGTCGACGATGGTCAGCATCGGCTGGCCGAGGTTGGAATACAGCACGCTGCCGGTGCTCAGGTACACGCTGTTTTGCCGACGCAGGGTGCGCTGCACGTCGTAGCGTTCCCTGGGGTTTTTCAGGCTGTAGAACAGCGTGTCGACCGCCTGGTTGCCCTCAAGGTCGAGGATGCGCAGGGTCTGGCCGGCCTTGACTTCCATCAGCCAGGGTTCGCCGGCGGGAATGGTCGCGCGGTACACGGCCGCGTCCGGTTGTTTGGCGAGTGCGATAGACATGGCAGGTCCTCAGGCGAACAGACGGTCGGTGTTGATAAAGCCGCGCTCGTTTTCCGGGCGCGAGGTACGGCAGTGTTCGGCGACGCTTGGGTCGGCGTTCATCCAGCTGAGTTTCAGCGGCTGCGGCGCGTACTCGGGGTTGGGGTCCATGGGATGTTGCAGCGCGGTGAGCACCACCAGTGTGTCCATCGGTGCGTAGAGTTCGATGTAGTCGCCGGCCTTGGAGTGACCGGGGACAAAGTGCAGGCTGCCAGCTTCATCTACCGTGACTTTGCTGAACAGGTTGAGGGTCATCAGCAGGTCGGACAGCCCCAGGCCCCACTTGCCCAGTTCCACCAGCAGGTTGTCGGTGCCGTTGCGGTAGAAGCCGTTGCGCAGCTCTTGATAGCGGCCTTTGCCGTATTTTTCCGCGACCTCGGAGGCGCATGACACGCCGCCGATACTGTCACTCCAGCCGCAGGTGTCGGCGGTGATGGCAGCCAGCACGCGGCCCATGTCCGAGTACAGGCAATGGCCGTTGGTGAGCTTGGCGGTGTGTTGGCATTTGAGGCTGTCGGGCAGGTTCAGGCGCTCGGTTTTTTCATTGGCATTGAGCAGGGTCAGGCTGACGTTGGCGCCGCCGCGAATGTCGGTGAGGCGCAGCAGTTGGCCGCGCTTGAGTACAAAGGAACGGTGGCCGCCGCCGGGGAGCATTTCCTCGGCGAAGGGTGGGAACAATTGAGTTGAGTCGGTCATTTGGAAGTGGCTCCAAGTTCGGCGGCGATCGCCTTGCGGCGCTCGCTGTTCAAAGGGATGTCGTAGGTGATGCGGGCGCCGTATGCGCCGGGGGCGTGTGGGTCGAGGCGCACCTTGTCGAACACCAGCAAGCGGGTGCCGAGGCTGAAGCCTTCGCTGAGGTCGTGGGTGACCATGAACACCGTCAGCCTGGTTTCGCGCCACAGCTCCAGCAACAGCAGGTGCATGTCTTTGCGAATGCCCGGGTCGAGGGCGCCGAAGGGTTCGTCCAGCAGCAACACGCGGGGCTTCATGATCAGCGCCTGGGCGATGGCCAGCCGCTGCTGCATACCGCCGGAAAGCTGCGCCGGGTACTTGTCCAGGGCATGGCCCAAACCGACTTTATGCAGCAGCGCTGCGGCCTGTTCCCGGGCCTGTTTTTTCGCGCTGCCGAACAGGCGGCCGAGCAACGCTGAACGCGGCAACTCAAGGCCCAGCGCAACGTTGTCCAGCACCGTCAGATGCGGGAACACCGAGTAGCGCTGGAACACCACGCCACGGCTGGCATCGGGTTCGGCGGCGAGCGGTTTACCGTCCAGCAGGATCTCGCCATGGCTGGCGGTTTCCTGCCCCAGCAGCAGGCGCAGGAAGGTCGATTTGCCGCAACCGGAGGTGCCGACCAGGGTGCAGAATTCGCCTTCGGCCACGTGCAGGTTCAGGCGCTCCAATACCACCTGGTCGCCATAGCGCTGCCACACATTGTTGACGCTGATAAAACTCATGCCCGCGCTCCTTCGTACCAGGGGAACGCGCGCCGCGTCAGGGCCTTGAGGCCCCAGTCCATCAGCCAGGCCAGCAGGGTGATCCACACCACGTAGGGCAGGATCACGTCCATCGCCAGGTAGCGGCGCACCAGGAAGATCCGGTAACCCAAACCGTCGGTGGAGGCGATGGCTTCGGCTGCAATCAGGAACAGCCACGCCGAGCCGAGCATCAGGCGCAGGGAGATCAGCAGGCGCGGCAGCAATTGCGGCAGCACCACCCGCAGCATCAGGGTCCAGGTGGAGGCGCCGAGGGTCTGCGCCTTCACCAGCAACTCCACGGGAATTTCCCGTGCCCGCTGTTCCAGGTCCCGCGCCAGGGCCGGGGTGATACCGATCACGATCAGCATCACTTTCGATAATTCCCCCAGCCCGAACACGATGAACAGGATCGGCAGGATCGCCAGCGGCGGCACCATCGACAGCACCGTCAGCAAGGGGGACAACGGTGCGCCAAACAGCGGCAAGGTGCCGGCTGCAATGCCCAGGCACAGGCCGGCGAGGGCGCTGATGCCCAGGCCGATCGCCAGGCGGCGCAGGCTTGAGGCGCTGTCTTGCCACAGCACGTATTCACCGGTGCGAGTGTCGGCGCTGAAGGCCAGGCGTTTCACTGCGTCGCCCATTTGTGCGGCGCTGGGCAGCAGCTTGTCGTTGGGGTTGTCTGCCAGGCGCTCGGCCGAGCCCACGAAGTAGGCGAACAGCAGCAGGGCGAAGGGCAGCAGCACCAACAGCAGGCGACTGGAGCGTTCCGGGTGACGGTTGATCAGGCGCATGGCCGCGTCCTCTTACAGCGTGCCGTCGGCGGCCATCTGTACGTAGCTGGGGTCGAAATGCAGCTTGAGGTTGGCGGTGTCGCCGCGGGTCACGCCATTGGCGAAGCTCATGCCCACGGCGTTGGTGTCCTTGGCACCTTCACCCAGCAGGCCGTGTTTAAACGAGAACTCGGCGACTTTGCCCATGGTGGCGGGCAACTGCGCGCTGGTGGCGAAGGCCAGGGCTTCCTTGGGCGTGGCGAACAGCTTGGTGGTGTCCAGTTGCGACTGGAAGCCCTTGAGGTCGGTGCCGGAGGCCTTGGCCATGTGCTCCAGGGCGTCGGTGCTGGCGGCGTTTTTCGCGTTCATCAACGCCACCACTTCAAACCAGGCGCCGGTCAACGCTTTGCCCAGCTTGGGGTTGTCCTTGAGGGTCTGGGTGTTGACCACCATCATGTCCATGATTTCGCCGGGCACTTTGCTGGAGTCGAACACTTCGGTGACACCGGGCTTGGCCTTGATCTCCGAGAGCATCGGGTTCCAGGTGGTGACGGCCTTGACCTGGTCGGTGTTGAAGGCGGCGGCGATGTCGGCGTCGGAGGTGTTGACCACTTTCAGGTCTTTTTCGCTGAGGTTGGCCGACTCCAGGGCGCGGGCCAGCAGGTAGTGGGACACGGAAAGTTCCACCAGGTTGACGTTCATGCCCTTGAGGTCGGCGACGGTCTTGCCTTCACCTTTGATGACCACGCCATCGTTGCCATTGGAGAAGTCGCTGACCACCAGCGCGGTGCTGTCCACGCCGCCGGCTGCGGGAATGGTCAGGGCGTCCATGTTGGTCATGGTGCAGCCGTCGAACTGGCCGGCGGTGTACTGGTTGATGGATTCGACGTAGTCATTGAGCTGCACCATGTCGATCTTGATGCCGTACTTCTTGGCCCACTTGTCGAGGATGCCTTGGCTGCCGGCGTATTCCCACGGCATCCAGCCGGCATAGATCGTCCAGCACACGCTGAAATGGTCTTTGGGGGCGGCTTGGGCGGAAAAACTCACCACGGCGGCGAAGGCGGCGGCGAGCAGGGCGGGTAAACGTATCGAGGGCATGGATGCTTCTCCAGTTGATCAAGGGCGAGCAGGAGCAACGCGGCACCGTGAACGGTGGCTTGTCTCCCGGGCTTTTATCCCGCCGTGTAACCTCAACTGGAGGTCGCCGACTCTCGGACCAGCCACTCGCCTTAGCGAGCCGGAACCCTAGTCAGCCATTGCAAATTGTGGTGCCGCGAACCTGTGATGACTCCTGCACTGGAGAGGTAAAGCGAGAGTCGTGCCAAGTGGCACGGGTGCAGTAATGGCGCGGGTTGGCGCGAGGAGGGGGGCGCAACGTGCGGTGAATATGCGTCGTGGTGGTGCGGGATTGCACTGCAATGAGGCGACCGGCAGATGTATCAATCTATGTCTAAATCGCACCAGATTCCGTTTTTGATGTCAGATATTTCGTCAGGCAGTGAAAGCTGTTTGCCGCCCCCCAGCGTCGCTGGGTGTGCTCTTCCGCGGTCCAGGAGGCCGCCATGTATCGTCGACTGCTTCTCATCGCTTTGCTCGGCTTGACCCTTTCTGCGTGCGCGCCTTATTACGGTGGCGGCCAGGCCTACTACGGTTCCGAGGTCTACACGGCGCCCGCGCCGGCGTATTACTACGGCGGCGGCCCGTATTACCATTACCGCCAGGGTTACTACCCGCCACCGCAGCGTTATTACCCGTCGCCGCGTTATTACCAGCCGGCGCCGCGCTATTATCCTGCGGGGCCGCGCGCGGGTTATCGGCCTTACCCAAACCAGGGTTGGGGCAACAGTCACTGGGGTAATGGTGGCGGACATGGCCAGGGTGGTGGTCAGGGTGGAGGCCGTGGCGGCGGTCATCGCTGATAGGAATAATTGGAAAAACGGCGCTCAGGCGCCGTTTTTGTTTACCGTTGGTCGGCACTGTCATATTTGACAGCTATCCTGTGGGTTACGCCTGTAGTTAATTGGGAGCAGTCGCCTGTTTGGCGTATCGCTTCCAGCATCGACTGATGGAACCCATGACATGAACGTCAGCCCGCTCTACCTGTTATTTTTTGCTTTTCTTGGCGTCAGTACGTTGGCAGCAGCGCAATCCTGTCCTTACCCGAGTGCTGTACGCTACGTTGACGGTCACTTTCAGGGAACTGACAGAGACTCGCCATGGATAAGCCAGGCAATGAGCGGCGGGGAATTCGTGGAAACCTTTGTCGGCGCGCTTTTTACTCCTAGCGAGCAGGACGAGCGCAAGCATGGCTATCTGGAAAAGTGCATTTATAAAACCCTGAGGGGTAAGACAGTCACCCTGAGGTACGGCACGGCTCAAGCCGGAGGGGCGATGTCGCTGGCAGATACCACGCATTGGGTACCGGGCACCGATGCTTTCGGGCAACAGGTTTTCCAGTGCGACGACCACCAACCCGATAATTGTGCCTTCACGTTCGAGGGCAAAAAAGCGCCGGCGGGCGCTCAATAGTCAGACAGGTCCGCCAGCGGATGCCGCCCTTCCCAGACCTTGTGGAAGTGCGCCTGCACCACGGCCTCGGGGATCAAGTTGATGTCCGGCCAGTGCCAGTGTGGCTGCTGGTCCTTGTCGATCAACCGCGCCCGCACACCTTCGCTGAATTCCGGGTGACGGCAGCAGTTCAGGCTCAAGGTGTATTCCATCTGGAACACTTGGGCCAGGGACAGGTGCCGCGCGCGCTGGATCTGTTCCCACACCAGGTGCGCGGTCAGCGGGCAGCCTTCGTTCAGGGTCTTGCCTGCGCGGCGGAGCAGCGGGTCGGTGTGATCGCGTAACTGGCTCAAGGCTCGCCACGCACAGCGCACATCCCCCACGTCCAGCCACTCGTCGATCTGCCCACGGCGCGGCAGCCATTGGGCTTCGGGCAACTGGCCGGCGGCTTCCTGGGCCAGGGCCTTGAGCAGGCTGTTGAGCTGCATGTCGGTCTGTTCCTGCCAGTTCAGTTGCAGCAGGCCTTCAAGCAGTTCGTCTTGTTGTTCATCCAGCAGGAAGCGGTCGGCCAGGCCCAGGTCCAGGGCGTCGCGGCCATTCATATGGGCGCCGGTCAGGCCGAGGAACAACCCCAACTTGCCGGGCAGGCGAGACAGGAACCAACTGGCGCCCACGTCCGGGTACAGGCCGATGCTGATTTCCGGCATGGCCAGGCGGCTGCTTGGCGTGACGATGCGCACGGCGGCGCTTTGCAGCAAGCCCATGCCACCGCCCAGCACATAGCCGTGGCCCCAGCAGATCAGCGGTTTGGGGTAGGTGTGCAGGCGGTAGTCGAGGCGGTATTCCGCGGCGAAAAATTGCGCGGCCAGCGCCGGTACTTCGCCGGGATGTTCACGGCAGGCCTGGGCCAGGCTGCGGACTTCGCCACCGGCGCAAAAGGCCTTGGGGCCATTGCCGCGCAGCAGCACGCAGACGATTTGCGGGTCTTTGGCCCAGGCGTCCAGGCGTTCGCTCAGGGCCAGGATCATCGGCAACGACAAGGCATTGAGGGATTTTTCCGCGTCCAGGCTGGCGATGCCAACGCGGGCGCCGCCGGTGCCAATCAGCTCTTCGAAGTGCAGGTTCATCATGACCTCAATCGAGAAAGTGAAGGTTCAGTATGATCGCTTCGCAGGAAAGTGCGGTATCTGCGTCAGATCAATTGACAAGCAAGGTCGGCTTTCCTAGGGTTCGCCTCATTCTTTTGACTAGACAGCGTAACCATGACCACCGACGACCGTATCAAACTCGAACCCAGCTGGAAACACGCCCTGCGTGACGAGTTCGACCAGCCGTACATGGCCCAGTTGCGGGAATTCCTGCGCCAGGAGCACGCGGCAGGCAAGGAGATCTACCCACCCGGCCCGATGATCTTCAACGCACTCAACTCAACGCCCCTGGACAAGGTCAAGGTGGTGATCCTCGGCCAGGACCCGTATCACGGCCCGGGCCAGGCCCACGGCTTGTGCTTCTCGGTGCAACCGGGCGTGCCGGCACCGCCGTCGCTGGTCAATATCTACAAAGAACTCAAGCGTGACCTGAACATCGACATTCCCAACCACGGCTACCTGCAAAGCTGGGCCGACCAGGGCGTGCTGATGATCAACACCACCATGACCGTGGAGCGCGCGAATGCCAACGCCCATGCGGGCAAGGGCTGGCAGTTCTTTACCGATCGGATTATTGAAGTGGTGAGCGAGCATCAGCCGCACCTGGTGTTCTTGCTGTGGGGCGCCCATGCGCAGGGCAAGCAGAAGCTGATCGACGCCACCAAGCACCTGGTGCTGACGTCGGTGCATCCGTCGCCGTTGTCGGCCTATAGAGGGTTTATTGGCTGCGGGCATTTCAGCCGCACCAACAAGTTTCTTGAGCAGAATGGCGAGACGCCGATCGAGTGGCGATTGCCGCCGGTTTGACATAGCTCCAATGTAGGAGCTGTCTCGCTAAAGCTCGACAGCTCCTACAATTGAATGCCTCTTAGGCTTCAGATTTTGTCTGGCTGCCGGTTCCAGTGCCGAAACAACGGCTCCGCCAGAAACAGCACAAACAACAAACGCATCACCTGCATCGCCGTCACCAATGGCACCGACAATTGCAGGGTTTCCGCCGTCAGGCTCATTTCCGCAATTCCGCCTGGCATCATGCCCAGTGTCAGCGAACGCAGGTCCAGATGTGTGAGTGCACTCAAGCCCACAGCCGCCAGCGTCGCAATCAACATGGTCAACGCCGTTCCGATCAACGTACGTCCCATGAACAACGGCGCGCGCCGGAAGAACTGCCGGTTGAAGTGGCAGCCCAGGCCGCTGCCGATCAGCCACTGGCCGATCTGGCTGCCTCCGTCGGGCAGCCCGATGTGCAAGTCCCAGGTAATGCTGGCGGCGGCACTGACCAGCAGCGGCCCGAACAGCCAGGGGTTTGGCTGACGCAAGCGTTGCCAGCCCCAGGCCACCAGTGCACCGACGGGAAACAGCAGCGCCAGCCAGGTCCAATCCACCGTCGCCGGATGAAACTGCGGGGCACCTTCCCCCAGCAAATACTTGAACGCCGCCGGCACACAGAGCACCACCACCAATACCCGCAAACTCTGGCCCGCCGCGACGCGGCTGAGCACTGCGCCATTGCGTGCGCCGAGGTTGACCATCTCCCCCGACCCACCCGGCATGCTCGAGAAAAACGCCGTGGCACGGTCTTCACCGCTGCGGCGCATCAACCACACACCCACGATGCTGGAGAGGCTGGTGACCAGCGCGCCGAAGAAGATCAGGCCGAAGTGGCTCATCACCTGCTCGATCACCACCGGGGTGAAGTGCAGGCCGATGCCGATGCCCACCACCCATTGGCCGCATTTGCGGCCGCCGGGAATTTCCGCGAGCTGCCAGGGTGTCAGGCAGCGCACCAGGATGATCGCCAGCAACGAGCCGACCATGTACGGCAGTGGCCAGCCGATCTGGCTGGCGAGATACCCGCCCAGCAGACCGACCAGCGGTGTTGCCCACCAGTTTCTGAACGTGGCCTCAGACATCGGCCACGGCACGACGCTGCAGGGAACGCTTGCGCCAGATGCGCAGGAGCGGGAACAACAGCATCAAGGCCGTCAGTACCCACACGCCGAAGGTGATCGGGCTCGACCAGAGGATCTGCAATTCGCCGTTGGAAATCGACAGCGCACGACGCAGGTTCTGCTCCATCAACCCGCCGAGGATAAAGCCCAGCAGCACCGGCGAGAGCGGGAAATCCAGCTTGCGCAGGATGTAGCCGAAGATGCCGATGCCGACCATCAGGAACAGGTCGAAGGTGGTGGCGTGAACCGCGTACACACCGATCGCAGTGATGATGGCGATCACCGGCACCAGTGCCCAGTTCGGCACGGCAAGGATGCGGGTGAAGATGCGGATCATCGGGATGTTGAGGATCACCAGCATGATGTTGGCGATAAACAACGAGGCGATCAGGCCCCAGACGATGTCCGGTTGCTGTTGGAACAGCAGCGGGCCGGGGGTGATGTTGTACAGCGACAGGGCGCCGATCATCACCGCCGTGGTGCCCGAGCCGGGTACGCCGAGGGTCAGCATCGGCACCAGGGCGCCGCAGGCGGAAGCGCCGATCGCGGTTTCCGGAGCCGCCAGGCCGCGCATGTCGCCCTGACCGAATTTACCGCTGGCACCGGCCAGGCGTTTTTCGGTCATGTAGGCCACGGCCGAGGCCAGTGTGGCACCCGCGCCCGGCAATACGCCCATGATGAAACCCAGCAGGCCGCAGCGAATATTCACGACGAATACCGCGGAAGCTTCCTTCAGGTTGAACATCATGCGTCCGGTGGCTTTCACGGCTTCCTGGCCACGGTGGGTTTTTTCCAGCAGCAACAGGATCTCGCTGATGGAGAACAGGCCCAATACAAGCACCACGAACTGGATGCCGTCGGTCAGGTGGATGTTATCGCCGGTGAAGCGGTACACACCGCTGTTGGCATCGATACCCACTGCTGACAGAAACAGGCCGATCAAGGCCGCGACAAAGGTCTTCAGCGGCTTGTCACCGGCCATGCCGCCCAGGCAGACGATGGCAAACACCATCAGTACGAAATATTCCGCCGGGCCGAAGGCAATCGCCCATTTGGCCAGCAGCGGGGCGAACAGCACCATGCCGCAGGTGGCGATAAACGCACCGATGAACGAACTCCACGCCGACAGCGACAACGCCACGCCCGCCAGGCCTTTGCGAGCCATCGGGTAGCCGTCGAGGGTGGTCATCACGGTGGAAGCTTCACCCGGGATGTTCAACAGGATCGAGCTGATGCGCCCGCCGTATTCGCAGCCCAGGTACACGGCCGCCAACAGGATCAAGGCCGACTCAGGCGGCAGCCCCAGGGCAAATGCGATGGGGATCAACAGCGCTACGCCGTTGATCGGCCCAAGGCCCGGCAACAGGCCGACCACGGTGCCGATCAAGGTGCCGCACAGTGCGGTGATCAGGTTGTAAGGGGTCAGTGCAACGCCGAAGCCCTGGCCCAAATAGCTGAACGTATCCATATCAGTTCTCCAGAACTTCAAGCAGGCCGAGCGGCAGCGGTACATCCATGGCCTTGTCGAACAGCAGGTAAAGACCGATGCTCATCAAGGTCACGATCACCACGCTGGGCATCCAGCGGCCGCCATACAGGCGCGCCATCGGAATGCCGATCAGCATGCTGCTGAGGATGAAACCCAAGGGTTCGAAGGTGCCGGCAAACACCAGCAGCAACCCGACGCAGATGCCGATCTTGATCAGGGTCTGGCGGTCCAGCGCGGGCTCTTCTTCTGTGTGCTTGGTGGGCTGTGGACGAAACAGCATGTAGATCAGGCCCAGGCCCATCAGCCCGAGCATCAGCAGCGGGTAGGCCCGAGGCCCTACCGGCTCGTAGGAAAACGACGCCTGATATGGCCAGGCCATCAGTGCGAGGCCGGCACAGACCAGCAACATCACTGAGGCGAAAATGCGTTGTAAGAGCATGGGAAACTCCTTGGAGACTCTTGTAGGCGCGAGCTTGCTCACGAAGAACGCCAGGACGTCGCGTTTATACAGGCAGCACGCGTCATCGTTGAAGTTTTTCGCGAGCAAGCCCGCTCCCACAGAGGGGCGATTACTGGATCAGGCCGAACTCTTTGGCCAGCACTTTGTAGTCAGCCACCTGTTTCTTCACGTAGGTGTCCAGCTCCGGGCCGGTCATGGCGAACGGGAACAGCTCGCGCTGGTCACGCAGCTTGGCGAACTCTTCGGAAGCCAGCAGTTTGTCGAAGGCGTCTTTCCACCAGGCATAGTCTTCGTCGCTGACTTTTGGCCCGAGGTAGAAGCCACGCACCACCGGCCAGACGATGTCGTAGCCTTGTTCCTTGGCGGTCGGGATGTTCTTCATTTCCGGCTCGTCCAGGCGTTCGTCGGAGAACACCGCCAGCAGGCGCATGTCACCACTGAGGATGTGCGGCATGGAGTCGGAGATGTCGGTACTGCCTACCTGGATATGGCCGCCGAGCAGGGCGGTGGCGATCTCGCCGCCGCCTTCCAGTGCCACGTAACGCAGGTCACGCGGGTTGATGCCGGCGGCCTTGGCGATCAGGGCGGTTTGCATCCAGTCCTGGCTGCCGACGGTGCCGCCGGAACCGATGACCACGCTGCCCGGATCTTTCTTCAGGGCCTTGACCAGATCGTCGAGGTTTTTGTAGGGCGAATCGTTTTTCACCGCGATGGCACCGTAGCTGGTGCCGACGGCCGCGAGCCAGCGCACGGCGCTTTCATCGAAGCGGCCAAATTTGCCCTGGGCCAGGTTCAACAGCGAGCCGCTGGACCACGCCACCAGCGTGCCGGCGTCGGCCGGACGCTGCGCCACGACGGCGTTGTAGGCCACCGCGCCCACGCCGCCGGGCATGTAGGTCACGCGCATCGGCTTGCTCAGCAGTTTCTCGTTGACCAGCGCGCTCTGCGCCAGTTTGCAGGTCAGGTCGAAACCACCGCCGGGGGACGCCGGGGCGATGCATTCCGGGCGCTTGGGCTCGGCGGCCAGCAGTTGGCTGGCGAACAGCATGCAGCTGGCCGTCAGGGCAAATTTACGCAGTGAAAGGGTCATGTTCATCTCCATCATTGTTGTTATGAGGTTGCTGTTACCAGAGTGCGACGCTGTAGCTCACCAGCAGGCGCACTTCATCCGCATCACGGGCCGAATAGTTGGAACGGTAGGTGGCATTGCGCAGACGCACGGCCACGTCCTTGAACGTGCCGCTTTGCACCACGTAGCGGATCTCACTGTTGCGTTCCCACTCCTTGCCGGTCTCGCCGTTCTTGAGCTTGATGTTGTCACCCGACAGGTAACGGCTCATGAAACTCAGGCCGGGAATCCCCAGCTTGGCGAAGTCGTAGTCGTAGCGGGCCTGCCAGGAGCGTTCTTCGGCGCCGGCAAAGTCGTTGATCTGCACGAAGTTGACAAGGTAAGGATCGCTACCGTCCACGTAGGGAAAGGCGCTGTCGCCGGACATGTGCTGGTAACCGGCGCTGAGCTTATGGCCATTGAGGGCATAGCTGAAGAGGCCGTTGAGGGAGGTGTTGTCGATCTTGCCGCCGCGCGCCGCACCGGTGTCGTCACTGACGGCCAGGCGCAGGTCGGCGCCGAAGGTGCCGGGGCCCATCGGGCGCGAGGCCACGAGGCCGAGGAAATGCTGGCGGTACACGTCGTCGAGTTGGGCGAAGTGGTAGCTGCCGGTGATCTTGTCGGCGAACTTGTAGTCCACGCCGCCGAAGTCGAAATGCTTGCCGGTGGCGCCGCTGAGGAAGCGGCTGTTCTTGTTGTTGAGGCCGATGTCTTCGTAGTTGGTGTCGTCGCGGTCCTTGGCCTTGTTCAGGCGGCCGCCGGTGAACACCAGGTTCTTGAATTCCCTGGAACTGAGCAGGCCGCCTTCAAACGTCTGCGGCAGGATGCGCCCGTCGTTGGGCTTGAGGATCGGCAATTCGGGGATCAGCGCGCCGATCTTCAGCTCGGTGGCGGAGATCTTCACTTTGCCGGTCAGGCCGAGTTTGGAATATTCGTTGGCGGCGCGGCCGTCGTCGTGGGTCGGCAACAGCCCGGTGCCGGTGCGGTCGGGGCTGGAGTCGAGCTTGACCCCGAGCATGCCCAGCGCATCCACGCCGAAGCCGACGGTACCGTCGGTATAGCCCGACTGCAGGTTGAGCATGAAGCCCTGGGCCCACTCGTCGCGCTTGGATTGCTGTGCGCTGGTGCCGTCGCGAAAGTCGCGGTTGAAGTACATGTTGCGGGTTTCGAGGGTGGCGGTGCTGTCCTCGAAAAAGGCGGCCTGGCCTGCGGGCGAAAAGCCGGCGAGGGCGGCGGCACTGGCAAGGGCGGTCTGGGTGATACGAGAAGAACGAGCAGGCGGCTGTGTGCGCAGCATCGTGGGTGTACTCCGTTATTGTTCTTATTTTGGCGAAAACGCTTCGAGGCGTTTTTCGGGCGCTATGGGTGAAATAGCTCGGCAGGCGAAACCCACCGTGGCTGGATGCTAAAGGGCGAAGCTTTCACTAACCTTTCAGTCGCCTTTCAATGTTTTCGGGCTTCACAGCGCAGGCCGCGCCTGTAAACTCCCCGGCAAAGCGTGGCGCCGACCACCCCCGAACGAGGTAAAAACCCATGCGTGTCCTTCTGGTCGAAGACCATTTGCAGCTAGCCGAAAGTGTCGCCCAGGCGCTCAAGAGCACGGGTTTGACCGTCGACGTGTTGCACGACGGAGTGGCGGCGGACCTGGCCTTGAGCAGCGAGGAATACGCGGTGGCGATTCTCGATGTGGGCCTGCCGCGCATGGACGGTTTTGAAGTATTGGCGCGCCTGCGGGCCCGTGGAAAAAATCTGCCGGTGTTGATGTTGACCGCACGCAGCGATGTGAAGGACCGCGTGCATGGCCTCAACCTGGGCGCGGATGACTACCTGGCCAAGCCGTTCGAACTGACGGAGCTGGAAGCCCGGGTCAAGGCGCTGCTGCGCCGTAGCGTGCTGGGCGGTGAGCGGCAACAGGCGTGTGGCGTGCTGATTTACGACCTGGATACGCGGCGCTTCACCCTGGGTGGTGAACTGCTGACCCTGACCTCCCGCGAGCAGGCGGTGCTTGAGGCGCTGATCGCGCGCCCGGGCCGGGTCATGAGCAAGGAGCAACTGGCTTCCCAGGTGTTTGGCCTGGATGAAGAGGCCAGCCCCGATGCCATCGAAATCTACGTGCACCGCCTGCGCAAGAAACTCGATGGCCAGCCTGTGGCCATCGTCACCTTCCGTGGCCTGGGGTACCTGCTGGAAGCCCGCGATGCATAAGCCCAGCAGCCTGCGCTGGCGCCTGCTGTGGAACCTGGCGCTGTTGCTGGTGGTGTTGATGATTGCCAGCGGCTTGAGCGCTTACTGGAATGGGCGCGAGGCGGCGGACACGGCTTACGACCGCACGCTGTTGGCCTCGGCGCGGACCATTGCGGCCGGCCTGTCCCACCGCGACGGCACCCTGAGTGCCGATGTGCCCTACGTCGCCCTGGATACGTTCGCCTACGACAGCGCCGGGCGAATCTACTACCAGGTCAACGATATTCACCAGAAGCTGATTTCCGGCTACGAAAACCTGCCGGGCCCGCCGCCGGGTACTCCACGCACCGATGACTATCCGGCGCTGGCGCGCTTTTATAACGCCAGGTATCAAGGCCAGAACGTGAGAGTGGTCAGCCTGCTCAAGGCAGTCTCCGAACCGAACATGAACGGCATGGCGGAAATCCGCGTGGCCGAAACCGACGAAGCGCGGGTGGCGATGGCGCGCAGCCTGATGGCCGATACCTTGCTGCGCCTGGGGATGCTGGCCATCGGTGCATTGTTGTTGGTGTTCTTTGCCGTGAGTGCGGCGCTGCGGCCGTTGGAGCGCTTGCGCACGGCCGTGGAAGAGCGTCAGCCCGATGACCTGCGGCCATTGCCGCTGGTGGAGGTGCAGCATGAATTGGGCCCGCTGGTACATGCGCTCAACCATTTCACCGAACGCCTGCGCGGGCAGTTCGAGCGCCAGGCACAGTTTATTGCCGATGCCGCCCATGAGCTGCGCACTCCTTTGGCAGCGCTCAAGGCACGCTTGGAGCTTGGCCTGCGTGCCGAAGACCCGGCTACCTGGCGCACCACCCTGGAAACCGCAGCCCAGGGCACTGATCGCCTGACTCACCTGGCCAATCAATTGCTCTCGCTGGCGCGCATCGAAAACGGCGCCCGGGCGATTGCCGAAGGCGGGGCCCAGTTGCTGGACCTGAGCCAGTTGGCTCGCGAGCTGGGCATGGCCATGGCGCCGCTGGCCCATGCGCGTGGCGTGGCCCTGGCGCTGGAGGCGGATGAACCGGTGTGGCTGCGGGGCGAGCCCACCTTGTTGAACGAGTTGTTGAGCAACCTGGTGGACAACGCCCTGGCCCACACGCCGCCTGGCGGCAACGTAATCCTGCGGGTCACGGCGCCGGCGGTACTTGAGGTGGAAGATGACGGCCCGGGCATCCCGCTGGATGAGCGGGACCGAGTGTTCGAGCGCTTCTATCGGCGCAGCCAGCAGGGCTTGGGGGCGGGCTTGGGGTTGGCGATTGTTGGCGAGATCTGCCGGGCACATCTGGCGCAGATCAGCTTGCATGACGGAGAGTTGGCGGGGTTGAAAGTGCGGGTGAGTTTTATCGCGGGGTAATCAGTAGAACATCGACCGTGCTTCATCCAGCTCGGCGCGCAAGGTGTCGCTGTAGGGGTCGAGTCGCAGCTTCTTGATCGCAGGTACCGTCAATATCGGCACGCTGGCCAGCGGGTGGTCAGTGTCGCGGTGGCAATACAACACGGCGACCTGCACCAGGTCGATATAGTCCAGGCGCTCGGAGTCGCGCTCAAGGTTCATGTACTGCGCCGGCAGGTTCACCAGCATTTCCGGGAAGTCCCAGCGCCGCAGCAGCTTGTCCCCCAGCAACGGGTGGATGCTTTCAATCACGTGATCGAGGCTGACCGGATCGGACAGCAGCTCATAGTGATCTTCGGCGAAGGTCAGGATCGGCAGCACGCCAATCTGGTGCACCAGCCCACCCAGCGCCGCCTGGTCAGGCTTCAACTGGCTGTGGTTGCGGCACAACGCATAGCTCACGCCGGCCACTTCCAGGCTGCGCCGCCAGACATCGCGCATCTTCTGTTCGACCACCTCGGAACGGGCGTGGAAGATCTGTTCCATCACCAGGCCGATCGCCAGGTTGCTGCTGTAGTTGGTGCCCAGGCGGGTGATGGCGGTGTGCAGGTCGGTGACTTCCTGGGTCGCGCGCAACAGCGGGCTGTTGACCACTTTGATCAGCCGTGCCGACAAGGCAGTGTCACGGCCGATCACTTTGCTCAGGTGGCTGATGCTGATGTCCGGGTCTTCGGCGGCCTGGCGAATGTTCAGGGCCACTTCCGGCAGCGTTGGCAGAACCAGGTCATCGTTATCGATGGCCACAACCAACGCCTGTTGGACTTTTTCCGCCAGCTTGTTCATTCAAGATCTCTAGGGTGTAGCAAAAAGGTACGACGATCAGCGCTGGATCTCGCGATCACGGTCCAGCTGGTAGGGCAGGTCGAGCAGCTGAAGGCCCGGGCCTTCCAGCGTGCCTACATGCACATCGCCACTCTCTGCTGCTTCGGCTTGCAGCACCGCTAGAAGTTCAATCGCCTGATCGGCACGGGCGGCAAGCACCACCTCGCCGATGGCGCTGTTGTGATTCGGGGAAAACAGTGGGGTGCCGGGCTCAGGCAGCTCGCCGGCATTCAGGCTAAGGCGATACAGGCGACGCTTGAGTTTGCCCAAATACTGCATGCGCGCGACGATTTCCTGGCCGGTGTAGCAGCCTTTCTTGAAGCTGACGCCGCCGACGGCTTGCAGGTTGAGCATCTGCGGGATGAACAGTTCGCGGGTCTGGGGCATGACCTGGCCGATACCGGCACGGATCTGGCCCAGCAGCCATTGGTTCAGTTCACCTTCGTTCAATTGTGCGGCGAGTTGGCCGTGCAGGGTTTGAGCTTGGGCGGCGGGGGCCCAGAGTTCGGCACGGCCCGGCGATACGCGGATGGCGATCAGGTCGTCGCTGCGCACCACGCTGTCGGTCTCGGCGGGTAGTTGGAGGCCGAGGCCGGCCAGTACCTGATCGGCATCCGACACACCGAAACGCGCCCAGGCAGCGCTTTCGTCGGTGAGTTTGGATTTGGAGAACACGGCGTACTTTTTCAGGTCCGCCAGTTGTGGCTCCAGCAGTTCGGTGGCCATGGCCAGCAGCACGCCATCGCCTTGCAGCAGGATGCGGAAGCTCGACTGCATGCGCCCTTTCTGGGTGCAGCGCGCGCCCAGGCTGGCCTGGGTGTCACTCAGGTAGTTAAGGTTGCAGGTCAGTTGTCCCTGGAGGAACTTGGCAGCGTCGGAACCGCGGACGGCGAGAACGCCTTCGTGGGACAGGGGGCAGAAAAAAGCAGAGTCAGCCATGGGTCATCGCAGGTTAAAAAGTCATGAGTGCATCATAGAGGGGCGCCCGGCAAATGGATAGTTTCCGTATGGCCGACCAAAGCCGACTGTTCCAGGCAGCTTCGGCCTGTATACTTGCGCTCTATTTGAGGAGCGCTCCATGGTCGAAGATGTAGAACTCAATCGCCTCTACTGGCACAGCCGCCGCGGCATGCTTGAACTGGACGTGTTGCTGGTACCGTTCGTCAGGGAGGTCTATCCGCACCTCAACGACGTCGACCGCGACTGCTACCGCAAGCTGCTGGAATGCGAGGATCAGGACATGTTCGGCTGGTTCATGGAACGCGCCGAATCGGAAGACCCGGAGCTGCAGCGCATGGTTCGAATGATTCTGGATCGTGTCCAGCCCAAGTAATACGTTCGAATGCCGCTGGCACGCCTCCGGGCAGTTGCTGGCGGCTTATCTTTTCGCCCAGGCGTTCGCACTGGGTGCGCTGTGGTTTCTCGATGTGTCCCGGTGGTTCGGAGCCTTTGGCGCCTTGTTGTGCCTGGCCCATGCCGGTTGGGTATTGCCGCGTCATATCCTGCTGACTCACCGTTCGTCGATCCGTGGCCTGCGCCGCGACGAGGATGGCTGGCAGTTGTGGAGCGCCGCGCGTGGCTGGCACAGCGTGCAACTGCGCCCCGACAGCCTGGCGTTGCCGTTGGCCGTGGTGCTGCGCTTTCGGGTGCAGGGTGACTGGCGGGTGCGTTCGATCTGCGTGCCACGGGATTCGCAGGCTACCGATGTGCATCGGCGCCTGCGGGTGCGCTTGAAGTTCAGCCGCCGTAGGTGGTTGGCACCAGAATAGTGTCGCGCGCTTCGGGCAGCATTTGCGGGTAGTCGAGGGTGTAATGCAATCCCCGGCTTTCCTTGCGCTCCATGGCCGAGCGGATCATCAGTTCCGCCACCTGGGCCAGGTTGCGCAGCTCGATCAGGTCGCGGCTGACTTTATAGTTGCTGTAGAACTCGTCGATCTCATCCAGCAACAGTCGAACCCGGTGCTGCGCCCGCGCCAGGCGCTTGTTGGTGCGCACGATGCCCACGTAGTCCCACATGAAGCGCCGCAACTCGTCCCAGTTGTGGGCGATGATCACGTCTTCGTCCGAATCGGTCACCTGGCTGGCGTCCCAGCGGGGCAGGGCGGCCGGCACCGGGATGCGCGGCAGCTGTTCAAGGATGTCGGCGGCGGCGGAGCGGGCGTACACGAAACACTCCAGCAACGAATTGCTGGCCATGCGGTTGGCGCCGTGCAGGCCGGTGAAGCTGGTTTCGCCAATGGCGTACAGGCCGGGCACGTCGGTGCGGCCGTTCTGGTCGACCATCACGCCGCCGCAGGTGTAGTGCGCCGCCGGGACGACCGGGATCGGGCCCTTGGTGATGTCGATATTGAACGCCAGGCAGCGCTCGTAGACCGTCGGGAAATGGGTCTTGATGAAGGCTTCGGGCTTGTGGCTGATGTCCAGGTAGACGCAGTCGATGCCCAAGCGCTTCATTTCATGGTCGATGGCCCGGGCGACGATGTCCCGCGGGGCCAGTTCTGCTCGTGGGTCGAAGCGCTGCATGAAACGTTCGCCGTTGGGCAGCTTCAGGTGTGCGCCTTCGCCGCGCAGGGCTTCGGTGATCAGGAAGCTCTTGGCCTGCGGGTGATACAGGCAAGTGGGGTGGAACTGGTTGAATTCCAGGTTCGCCACCCGGCAGCCCGAACGCCAGGCCATGGCAATGCCGTCACCGCAGGCGCCGTCGGGGTTGCTGGTATAGAGGTAGACCTTCGCTGCGCCGCCCGAGGCGAGAATGGTGAAGCGCGCGCCGTAGGTGTCGACTTCGCCGCTGGCCCGGTTGAGCACGTACGCGCCGAGGCAGCGTTCGCCCGGCAGGCCAAGGCGCTTTTCGGTGATCAGGTCGACGGCGACCCGCTGTTCCAGCAGTTCGATGTTGGGGCGTTGCCGGGCCTGGGCGAGCAGGGTCTTGAAGATCGCGGCGCCGGTGGCGTCGGCGGCATGGATGATCCGCCGATGGCTGTGGCCGCCTTCGCGGGTCAGGTGGAACTCGAAGCCGCCGTCGTCGGTGCCGGAATGTTCGTCGCGGGTGAAGGGCACGCCCTGGTCGATCAGCCACTGGATGGCTTCGCGGCTATGCTCGACGGTGAAGCGCACCGCTTCTTCATTGCACAGGCCGCCGCCGGCATTCAGGGTGTCTTCGACGTGGGATTGCACGGTGTCGGTGTCATCGAGCACCGCGGCGACACCGCCCTGGGCCCAGAACGTCGAGCCATTGGCGAGGTCGCCCTTGCTCAGTACGGCTATGCGCAGGTGGCCCGGCAGGGTCAGTGCAAGGCTCAAGCCCGCGGCGCCGCTGCCAATCACCAGGACATCGTGTTGAAACTGTTGGCTCATTTGAAGGATTCCGCAAAAAGCGATCCGTAGGGGGCGCAAACAGGACGCCTGGATCGGCGAATCAAAGGGTGACACGGCCCACTAGTATATAGAGGGGGGGAGCGGCACAATAGCCGGGCATTCGTGGCATTGTGAGACTACGGGCAACGAACTGCACGGCTTTCATGAAACGGACAGCGATTGGGATGGGAACTTTTTGCATAGGCCCCGACTCAATAGCAGGATGCCCGAAAGCTGGGAACACGCTGGATTTGCTGAGCCGCGTCTGTGTCAGGCGCGTCAGGAAACTGGCGACAGATTATTCGCGCAGCCGGCATTGCCCGCGCTGCGTTTTTCGTGTGTGCCAAATCAGTGCGCGCCGGAAACTTGCTTGGAGGGGGAGAACTTTTGCGAAAAGTCCGAGTCTATGTTTGCAAGCCTGATCGATTAGTTATGCAAGCCTCCTTCAAGTACAACGAGGAGTGTTCATGCTAACCCAGGAAGAGGATCAGCAGCTGGTCGAGCGCGTTCAACGCGGCGACAAGCGGGCATTTGATCTGCTAGTGCTGAAATACCAGCACAAAATTCTCGGGTTGATCGTGCGGTTTGTGCACGACACCCATGAAGCGCAGGACGTTGCACAGGAAGCCTTTATCAAGGCGTACCGTGCACTCGGTAATTTCCGCGGTGACAGTGCGTTTTACACGTGGCTGTATCGCATCGCCATTAACACGGCGAAGAACTATCTGGTTTCTCGCGGTCGCCGCCCGCCGGATAGTGATGTTAGTTCGGAAGATGCTGAATTTTATGATGGTGATCACGGCCTCAAGGATCTCGAGTCGCCGGAGCGTGCATTGCTGCGCGACGAGATCGAAGGAACCGTCCATCGCACTATTCAACAACTGCCAGAAGATTTGCGTACGGCGTTAACTTTACGTGAATTCGATGGTCTGAGTTACGAAGACATTGCGAGCGTCATGCAATGTCCGGTGGGTACCGTACGCTCCCGGATCTTCCGGGCTCGGGAAGCCATCGATAAAGCCCTGCAGCCGTTGTTGCAGGAAAACTGAGACAGCGGCGACAGCCAAGAGAGGAACCGCCATGAGTCGTGATGCCCTGCAGGAATCGCTGTCCGCAGTGATGGATAACGAAGCGGATGAACTGGAACTTCGTCGAGTGCTTAATGCATTTGATGATGCCGAAACCCGTGATACCTGGTCTCGTTACCAAGTCGCTCGGGCTGTGATGCACAAGGATCTTCTAATCCCTCGTCTGGATATTGCTGCGGCCGTTTCTGCTGCACTGGCTGATGAAGCCGTTCCGGCAAAAGCTGCTCGCGGTCCTTGGCGTAGCCTGGGCCGTCTGGCAGTCGCTGCTTCGGTGACCGTCGCTGTATTGGCAGGTGTTCGCCTGTACAACCAGGACGAAATCGCCGGTGCCGAACTGGCCCAGCAGACCCAGCAACCGGTCATGGCCGGCCCGCAGGTCAAGGGGCCAGCCGTACTGGCCGGCTACAAGGAAAGCTCCGATACTACCGGGCCTATGGCCAACGGTGTACTTCAAGGGCAATCCGGCTGGCAGGATCAGCGTCTTCCAGGCTACCTGCGCCAACACGCACAGGAATCGGCCTTGAAAGGCACTGAAAGCGCTCTGCCTTACGCTCGCGCTGCAAGCCTGGAAAACCGCTAGTCCGCCAAGGAGCTTTATGCGCGCCATACCGCTCCTTGCGCTTTTGCTCAGTGGCTGGTTTGCAGTCCCCGCCCATGCCGATGAAGCCCAAGACTGGCTGACGCGTCTTGGGCGGGCGGAGCAGCAGCAAAGCTTTCAGGGCACCTTCATCTACGAGCGTAACGGTAGTTTTTCTACCCATGACATCTGGCATCGTGTCCAGAATGGTCAGGTCCGTGAGCGGCTTTTGCAGCTCGATGGTTCTGCCCAGGAAGTCCTGCGCGTCGATGGCCGTACCCAATGCGTGAGCGGCACGCTGGTTGCCGGGCTTGGGGGCTCCCCCAATACCTCTGCGCGTACCCTTGATCCGCAAAAACTCAAAGCGTTCTACGATCTTGCCGTCATCGGCAAATCGCGCGTGGCCGGTCGGAATGCGGTGATCGTCTCCGTGACCCCCCGCGATCAATACCGTTATGGTTTTGAGCTGCATCTGGATCGTGAAACTGCGCTGCCATTGAAGTCATTGTTGCTTAACGACCAGGGCCAGTTGCTGGAGCGTTTCCAGTTCACCCAGCTCAATACATCGGTGCCTGACGATCGTGATTTGCAGCCCAGTGGCGAATGCACGCCGGTGGCGGTGACCAACGCCAAGGCCCCGGAGGTCGAGATCCCTCAGGATTGGCGCCTCGACTGGTTGCCACCGGGCTTTCAGCTGGTCAACAGCAGTGCCCATAAAGACTCCCACACCAAGGTAACCGTCAGCAGTCTGATGTATGACGATGGTCTGGCGCGTTTTTCGGTATTCCTGGAGCCGCTTAACGGTGCGACCGTAAACGAGACCCGCACCCAGTTGGGCCCGACAGTCGCCGTTTCACGGCGGTTGAATACCCTGGAAGGCGAGGTGATGGTGACCGTCGTCGGCGAGATCCCGATTGGCACCGCCGAGCGAATTGCGCTGTCACTACGCAGTGGCACCGTGCCTGCCAAGCCTTGAGTTGTTAATCCTATGTTCATCCTGATATTTCAATGTTGCGCAGGAGATAGTCGATGCCTGCCTCTGCCGAGAGCATGAAATGTCTGGATCATTTTTTTCACTTGCTAATATCCCCTATGTTTTTTATAGGTCAGGGCTTAACGGCCCTGGCCTTGTTTTGTTCGCGGAACAAAAATGTCGGTCGCAGTTTTCGGCGTTTATTGAACCCTGTCGCTCAACCCTGCTCGTCGTAACGGGAGCTGTATGTCGATACCACGTTTGAAGTCTTACCTATCCATAGTCGCCACGGTGCTGGTGCTGGGTCAGGCGGTTACCGCGCAAGCGGCCGAGCTGCCTGACTTCACCCAACTGGTGGAGCAGGCGTCGCCTGCCGTGGTGAACATCAGTACTACGCAGAAGCTGCCGGATCGTAAGGTCTCCAACCAGCAGATGCCCGACCTGGAAGGCCTGCCGCCGATGCTGCGGGAGTTCTTCGAACGCGGCATGCCCCAGCCGCGCACGCCGCGTGGCGGTGGTGGCGGCCAGCGTGAGGCCCAGTCCCTGGGCTCGGGCTTCATCATCTCGCCTGACGGCTACATCCTCACCAACAACCACGTGATTGCCGACGCCGACGAGATCCTGGTGCGCCTGGCGGACCGCAGTGAGCTGAAAGCCAAGCTGGTGGGCACCGACCCACGTTCCGACGTTGCCCTGCTGAAAATCGAAGGCAAGGACCTGCCGGTGCTGAAACTGGGCAAATCCCAGGACCTGAAAGCCGGCCAATGGGTCGTCGCCATCGGTTCGCCGTTTGGTTTTGACCATACTGTGACCCAGGGTATCGTCAGCGCCATCGGTCGCAGCCTGCCGAACGAAAACTACGTGCCGTTCATCCAGACCGACGTGCCGATCAACCCGGGCAACTCCGGCGGTCCGTTGTTCAACCTGGCGGGTGAAGTCGTTGGCATCAACTCGCAGATCTACACCCGCTCCGGTGGTTTCATGGGCGTTTCGTTCGCGATTCCGATCGACGTGGCCATGGACGTTTCGAACCAGCTGAAAACCGGTGGCAAAGTCAGCCGCGGCTGGCTGGGCGTGGTGATCCAGGAAGTGAACAAGGATCTTGCTGAATCCTTCGGTCTCGACAAGCCGGCCGGTGCCCTGGTCGCGCAGATCCAGGACGATGGCCCTGCTGCCAAAGGTGGCCTGCAAGTCGGTGACGTGATCCTGAGCATGAACGGCCAGCCGATCGTCATGTCTGCGGACTTGCCACACCTGGTGGGCGCGCTCAAGGCCGGCAGCAAGGCCAAGCTGGAAGTGATTCGTGACGGCAAGCGCCAGAACGTCGAACTGACCGTCGGTGCTATCCCGGAAGAAGGCGCGGCGCTGGATGCGCTGGGCAACAGCAAGCCAGGTGCCGAGCGCAGCAGCAATCGCCTGGGCATTGCTGTAGTCGAGTTGACCGACGAACAGAAAAAGAGCTTCGACCTCAAGAGCGGTGTAGTGATCAAGGAAGTCCAGGACGGTCCTGCCTCCCTGATCGGCCTGCAACCAGGTGATGTCATCACCCACCTGAACAACCAGGCTATCAACTCCACCAAAGAGTTCACCGACATCGCCAAGGCGCTGCCGAAGAACCGTTCGGTGTCGATGCGCGTCCTGCGTCAGGGGCGTGCCAGCTTCATTACCTTCAAACTGGCCGAGTAATCCGCTAGTCCAATAAAAAGCCCCGCTCTCGATGTTCGAGAGCGGGGCTTTTTTGTGGCTGAAAGGTTTAGCCCATCATGTCTTTGACCATGCGTTCCTGGTCGATCAGTTCACGCTGGCGTGCGTCGATACGTGACGAAAGCGGGAAGTTGCTGCCGGCGCGACGCTTGGCGAAATCCAATTGCTGGATGGCCTGCTTGAAATCTCCCACCAGCGCGAAGTACTCGGCGCGGGCCTGGTGCAGGCCGATGATATTGCCCGACAAGCCACGGGTTTCCGCAACCTGGTACCAGACGTCCGGATCGTCCGGGCGAGACTTCAACAATCCTTCCAGGGCTTTTTCCGCGTCAGCGTTGCGGTTCTGCTTGAGCAGCAGATCCACACGAACCTGGTTCAGCGGATAGTTGCCTGGATATTGCGTCAACATTCGGTCCGTACGCTGCTGGGCATCCGGCAGGCGATTGTTGGTCATGTCCAGCTCGATCTGCGCCAGGTTGTAGGTGATGTCGTTGGGCGCCTTGGCCAGCAGCGGCTTGAGGTTTTCCCGGGCCAGGTTGAACTGGGCACCCTTGATCTGAGCGATGGCGAGGCCATAACGCGCGATATCGTTCTTCGGATTTTCATCCAGCTGGGCCTGGAAACGTTTGGCGGCCAGCCCCGGGGTGTCTTCGTAATACAGTTGCACTCGAGCACGGATCAGTTGATAGCGCAGGCTGTCCTCAATGCCACCCAGCTTGGCTTGCTCCGCACGGTTGCGGGTGTCGGCGATCCGCGATTCGGTTACCGGGTGAGTCAGCAGGAATTCAGGCGGCTTGGCATCGAAACGGTACTGGCGCATCAAGCGCTCGAACATGGTTGGCATGGACCGTGGGTCGTAGCCGGCTTTCTCCAGGTTGAGAATGCCGATGCGGTCAGCCTCTTGCTCGTTTTGCCGGGAAAAGCGCCGTTGCTCCTGGATCGCGGCGGCCTGGCTGCCGGCGATCGCGGCA
This sequence comes from Pseudomonas sp. NPDC087814, assembly GCF_044742865.1. Taxonomy (NCBI): domain Bacteria; kingdom Pseudomonadati; phylum Pseudomonadota; class Gammaproteobacteria; order Pseudomonadales; family Pseudomonadaceae; genus Pseudomonas; species Pseudomonas sp. NPDC087814. Next base: position 56,609 of record NZ_JBIUVK010000002.1, read on the forward strand.
ATGCCCGCATCGCCTGCGCCAGCGGCGGCAGCGATGATGCCGCCGAGCAGCGCAGCCATCATCGGGATCTGCATGCGCTGCTGTGCTTCCACGCCTCGTGCGAAGTGACGTTGGGACAAGTGAGCCAATTCGTGGGCCAGTACCGAGGCATATTCGCCTTCGGTCTGGGCGTTGAGGAACAGGCCGCCGTTGACCCCGACGATACCGCCCGGTGCGGCAAAGGCGTTCAACTGCGGGCTGTTGATCAGAATGAATTCCAGGCGCCGGTCATTGACCTGGCTGGTTTCCACCAGCTTATAAACGCTGGATTCGACGTAATCCTTGAGCTGCGGGTCGTTGAGTTGCGAGACCTGGCCACGCAGGTAGGCCAGCCATGCCCGACCCAGATCGTATTCCTGTTTTGGCGAGACAATGGCAGAACTGGCGTCGCCAAGTGACGGCAGGTCGTCGGCGAAGCCTGGAGAGGCAAGCAGGCAAGCCAGCGTCAGCAGGGTAGGGCGCAAAAAAGTCATGCACAAAGCCTTTCGACAAAGAGCTTACTGTAGCCGGACACTGAGCTTCGGACCAGATATTCTAAGCGCCCTCGACGCCCACCCGGAGTTAGACCATGACCGACGCTGTAGCCTTCGATGCCGAACTGGATGCCAGTGGCCTTAACTGCCCGCTGCCCTTGCTCAAGGCCAAGCTGGAGCTCAATCGGCTGGCCAGCGGCGCGGTGCTCAAGGTGATCGCCACGGACGCTGGCTCCCAGCGGGACTTTCGTACGTTTGCCAAGCTGGCCGGCCACACCCTGCTGCATGAAGAAGACGAAGCGGGCGTCTATCGTTACTGGTTGCGCAAGGCCTGAATCGCTTGAATATGCTGTCCTTATCGCCTGAGGTTTATTGATGTTCAAAGTGTTACGTGACTGGATTCAGCGCTACTTCTCCGACGAAGAAGCCGTGGTGCTGGCCGTCCTGCTGTTTCTTGCCTTTACGGCCGTGCTCACTTTGGGCGGCATGCTGGCGCCGGTACTGGCGGGGATGGTGCTGGCATACCTGATGCAAGGCCTGGTCTCCATCCTGGAGCGTCTGCGCTTGCCGGGTGGGGCAGCGGTGGGTCTGGTGTTTGCCTTGTTCATGGGGCTGTTGCTGGTATTTATCGTGATCGTGGTGCCTTTGCTGTGGCACCAGTTGATCACCTTGTTCAACGAGCTACCGGGCATGCTCGCCAAGTGGCAGTCATTGCTGCTGCTGTTGCCTGAGCGCTATCCGCACCTGGTGTCGGACGAGCAGGTCCTGCAGGCCATTGAGGTGGCTCGCGGCGAAATCGGAAAGTTCGGACAATGGGCGCTGACCTTTTCCCTTTCGAGCTTGCCGCTGCTGGTCAACATCATGATCTACCTGGTACTGGTGCCGATCCTGGTGTTTTTCTTCCTCAAGGACCGCGAGATGATCGGTCGCTGGGTGCGTGGCTATCTGCCCCGTGAGCGTGCGCTGATTACCCGCGTCGCCGAGGAAATGAACCGGCAGATTGCCAACTACATCCGCGGCAAGGTTATCGAGATTTTTATCTGCGGTGGCGTCACTTACATCGGTTTTGTCGCGCTGGGGCTTAACTACGCTGCCCTGTTGGCGCTGCTGGTGGGTGTTTCAGTGGTGGTGCCATACGTTGGCGCGGTGGTGGTGACGGTGCCGGTGATGTTGATCGCGCTGTTCCAGTGGGGCTGGAGTGATCAATTCATCTACCTGATGGCGGTGTACGGCATCATCCAGGTGTTGGACGGCAACGTGCTGGTGCCGCTGCTGTTCTCCGAAGCGGTGAACCTGCATCCGGTGGCGATCATCTGTGCGGTATTGTTGTTTGGCGGGTTGTGGGGCTTCTGGGGGGTGTTCTTTGCGATTCCCCTGGCGACGCTGTTCAAGGCGGTGCTGGATGCCTGGCCTCGGCAGGAGCCGGTGGTGGCGCCGTTACTCTGATATTTGTGGTGCCGGTGCAGGCCTCATCGCGGGCAAGCCCGGCTCCCACATTGACTGAGTTGTCCTGTCGAACAATGATCACAGGTGGGAGCTGGCTTGGCTGCGATAGCTATTTCAAAGCCAGCAGGTGAATCAAGCCTGGTTCAGCGCCTGTGCCGCTTCGAGCACTGCATCCACATGGCCTGGCACTTTCACACCGCGCCATTCCTGGCGCAGTACGCCATTCTTGTCGATCAGGAAGGTGCTGCGATCAACACCCAGGTATTCCTTGCCATACAGCTTCTTCAGCTTGATCACATCAAACAGCTGGCAAACCGCTTCGTCCTTGTCGCTGATCAGCTCAAAGGGGAATTCCTGCTTTGCCTTGAAGTTCTCGTGGGACTTCACGCTGTCCCGGGACACGCCAAACACCTCGGTGTTGGCCGCCTTGAACGCAGCATGCTGGTCACGGAAGCCCTGGCCTTCAGTGGTGCAGCCCGGGGTGCTGTCTTTCGGGTAGAAGTAGATCACCACTTGCTTGCCCTTGAGCCCGGCGAGGCTGAAGGTTTGCCCGCTGGTGGCCTGGGCTTCGAAGTCGGCTACCGGTTGGTCGATCACTACAGACATGAAGACTTCCTTACATAGGGTTCTGTGGGCGCCAAGGCTCGATCAGTGCGTCGAGGTTCAGGGCATCGGCGAAATCCAGGAACTGGTCGCGCAGCCAACTGATCTGCACGCCGGCCGGCAAGGTCACGGTAAAGGTGGCGTTGAGCATGGTGCCGCCGGTCTGCGGAGCCTGATAGGTGTCGCAGGTCAGGTTTTCCAGCTCGACGTTGTGGTCGATAAAGAACTGGCACAGCTCGTTGACGATGTCCGAGCGGTAGGCCGAACTGACATAGGCCACGTAGGGCAGGGCCTGTGGACGGTTCTCCAGAGCGGCGCTGCGCACCACGTTGACCGTGAAGTCATGCTTCTTCGCCAAACCCGGTAAACCGGTTTCAAGGCGGGCCAGGGCATCCCAGGTCCCGGAAATCTGCAGGACCAGCGCACTGCACTCGCCATGGCGGGTCAGGCGGGAGGTCACGACGGCGCAGCGGTTTTCATGGCTGGCGCGGCACAGGACGTTAGTCAGCTCCATGGGGTTGGCGCCGAGGGCACTGATGACAAGGAATTGTTCGCGGACTGTGGGGGTGGACATGCAGCCTTCCTAAAGCGATGAGCGGTCGATACGATGCAAGCGGTATCAATCAAAGGATGAAGGGTAGCGAAAACCATCGCCAAGGGCTAGGAGGTGGCGTTTTCATTACGTAATCAGCTTCATCAAACCCCGCTTTGGCAGAATGATGGCGCTGCCGCGAACTAAGTTGATCCAGAACGCATCCTCAGGCGGTACTTCGCTTGTACAAGCATCTTGGCGCCAGTACCATTACCGCTCTCTTTTTCCGGCAGGAGCGGTTGCATGATTGCGGGCAGTATGGTGGCACTGGTCACACCCATGGATGCACAAGGTAATCTCGACTGGGACAGCCTGGGCAAACTGGTGGACTTCCACCTGCAAGAGGGCACCAACGCCATCGTGGCGGTCGGCACCACAGGTGAATCGGCCACACTGGATGTGGAAGAACACATCGAAGTGATCGAGTTCGTGGTCAAGCGCGTTGCAGGGCGCATTGCTGTCATCGCCGGCACGGGCGCCAATTCGACCCGCGAAGCGATCGAATTGACCAGCAACGCCAAGAAAGCCGGCGCCGATGCCTGCCTGCTGGTGACGCCGTACTACAACAAGCCGACCCAGGAAGGCCTGTACCTGCACTTCCGCGCCGTTGCCGAAGCGGTCGATATCCCGCAGATCCTCTACAACGTACCCGGTCGCACCGCCTGCGACATGAAGGCCGAGACCGTGATCCGCCTGTCCACCGTACCGAACATCATCGGTATCAAGGAAGCCACCGGTGACCTGCAGCGCGCCAAGGACATCCTGGCCGGCGTCAGCAGCGACTTCCTGGTGTACTCCGGTGATGACGCCACGGCGGTCGAGCTGATCCTGCTGGGCGGCAAAGGCAACATCTCGGTGACTGCCAACGTTGCACCGCGCGCCATGAGCGAGCTGTGTGCCGCGGCCATCGCCGGTGATGCGGTCAAGGCCCGGGCGATCCACGAACAACTGGCACCGCTCAACAAAACCCTGTTTATCGAATCCAACCCTATCCCCGTGAAATGGGCGCTGCATGAGATGGGCCTGATGCCGGACGGTATCCGTCTGCCGCTCACCTGGCTCAGCGAAGCCTGTCACGAACCGCTGCGACAGGCCCTGCGCCAGTCCGGCGTCCTGGTTTAATTGAGGAAGCACTACGCATGAAGCGATTGGCCGGACTTTCCGCACTTGCCTTGATTATCTCCAGCACCAGTGGCTGCGGTTGGATCTGGGGCCCGGAAGGCTACTTCCGCGACCGCGGTAGCGATTACCTGGAAGCCCAACAAACTGCCCCGATGAAATTGCCGCCGGACGTCAATGTCGCCAAGCGCCTTGACCCGTTGCTGCCGATTCCGCGCAACGTGGCCGACGACACCGTCAAGGGTGAATACGAAGTGCCGCGTCCACAGCCGTTGTCGGCCGTGGCCGACGCCAGCGACTACAGCCTGCAGAAGAGCGGCGATACCCGTTGGGTCATGGCACAGCGCCCACCTGCCGAAGTCTGGCCGGTGGCGGTCCAGTTCTTCCAGGACAACGGTTTCCGCATTGACGAACAACGCCCGCAGACCGGTGAGTTCACCACCGCGTGGCAGCACACCAGCGAACTGTCGGCATCCATGGCCAAGCGCCTGCAGGCCGGTGGTGTAGCCAATGACAGCGAAGCCCGCATCCGCGTGCGTATCGAGCCAGGCGTGCAACGCAACACCAGTGAAGTCTACGTAGTCAGCGCCGAGCGTCCTGCCGGCAGCACCGCCAACGTCGACTTCACGCCACGTTCGGTCAACACCGGCGTGGACGCTGCCCTGGTCGACGAAATGCTCGCCAGCATGAGCCGTATTTCCGAGAAGGGCGGCTCCGTCTCCCTGCTCGCCGCCGGTAGCTTTGACACACCTAGCCGCGTCAGCCTCAGCGAAGACGGCAGCGGCAACGTGGTGCTCAACCTGGGTGAAGACCTGGACCGCGCCTGGTCGAGTGTCGGCCGCGCGCTGGAGCACGGCGAATGGCGCGTTGAAGACATCAACCGCAGCCTGGGCCTGTACTACATCAACCTGGCCGAAAAAGCCGAGAAGAAAGACGACGAGCCAGGTTTCTTCAGCAAGTTGTTCGGCAGCAAGCCGACCAAGGAAGAGATCGAGACCCGCGCCGAGCGTTACCAGGTTCGTTTGAGCAAGGTAGGCGAAAGCGTGCAAGTCACCGTCGAGAAAAACATCAACACCGTGGCGCCGGCAGAAGTGGCGCGCAAAGTGTTGGGCGTGATTCAGGACAACCTGGGCTGATCCGATGCGTTTTGCCGTTCTCGGCAGCGGTAGCCAAGGGAACGGCACGCTTGTAGCCCACGACGACACGTACGTCCTGGTGGATTGTGGTTTCTCCCTGCGGGAAACCGAGCGGCGCCTGCTGCGCCTGGGGGTTCACCCCGCGCAGCTGAGCGCGATTCTGGTGACCCACGAACATGCCGACCACGTGCATGGCGTGGGTTTGCTGTCTCGGCGCTACAATCTTCCGGTGTACCTGAGTCGCGGCACCTTGCGCGGGATGCGCAAACCGATTGAACCCGCAGGTTTGCTGGCCGGTGGCGAACAATTGCAGATCGGTGCCTTGAGCATCGATGTGATTGAAGTGGCCCACGATGCCCAGGAACCGACGCAATACGTATTCAGCGACGGTGAACGGCGTTTTGGCCTGCTCACCGACCTGGGTTCGTACTGCGCCAAGGTGCTGGACGGTTATCGCGACCTCGACGCATTGATGATCGAGTCCAACCACTGCCGTGACCTGCTTGCGCGTGGCCACTACCCGGCCTTTCTCAAGCAGCGGGTCGGCGGGCAGTTTGGACATTTGAATAACCACCAGGCGGCGTACCTGGTGTATGAGTTGGGCTGGCAAGACCTGCAACACCTGGTCCTGGCCCACCTGAGCAGCAAGAACAACCTGCCGCAGCTGGCCCGGCAATGTTTTGTCGACACCCTTGGGTGCGACCCGGACTGGCTGCAACTGGCCGATCAAGATTCAGGGCTCGACTGGCGACACATCGCCTAGCCCACCTACTTAGCAAGCGGAGCCCATCATGGAAAAACGTGAAGAACTCTACCGCGGCAAAGCCAAATCGGTTTACAAGACCGACGACGCCAACCGCTTGATCCTGCTGTTTCGTAACGACACCTCGGCGTTCGACGGCAAGCGCATCGAACAGCTCGACCGCAAAGGCATGGTGAACAACAAGTTCAACGCCTTCATCATGCAGAAACTCGAAGCGGCCGGCATTCCGACCCAATTCGACAAACTGCTGGGCGACAACGAATGCCTGGTGAAAAAACTCGACATGATCCCGGTCGAGTGCGTCGTGCGTAACTATGCGGCCGGCAGCCTGGTGAAGCGTTTGGGCGTGGAGGAGGGCCTCAAGCTCAACCCTTACACCTTCGAACTGTTCCTGAAAGACGACGCCAAGGGTGACCCGTTCATCAACGAATCCCACGTGGTGGCATTTGGTTGGGGCACGGCTGAACAACTGGCGCGCATGAAAGAACTGTCGCTGAAGGTCAACGACGTCCTGAGCAAACTGTTCGACGACGCCGGCCTGCTGCTGGTGGACTTCAAACTGGAATTCGGTGTGTTCCACGACGGCTCCATCGTCCTGGGCGACGAATTCAGCCCGGACGGCTGCCGCCTGTGGGACAAAGACACCCGCAAGAAGATGGACAAAGACCGCTTCCGCCAGGGCCTCGGTGATGTCATCGAAGCCTACGAAGAAGTCGCCAACCGTCTAGGCGTACCGCTGTAATCGACGCAAGCATCTGATAGCACGGAAAAAAATCGCTTTGGCGCTTTGCTTCCAGGAAACAGGCTGTTATGATGCGCGCCGTTGGAGAGATGCCAGAGTGGCCGAATGGGACGGATTCGAAATCCGTTGTACCTTCACCGGTACCTAGGGTTCGAATCCCTATCTCTCCGCCATTATTGAAAAATGAAAAACCCCCGATAACTTCAATGTTGTCGGGGGTTTTTTGCTTTCAGTCAGAAACTGCATAATGAATTCTGCTACGGTCTTCGTTAATTGGCGCTTCGGACATCGGTCATGAATTTTAAAAAAGTACTGGCGCATTTGCAGGCTGAAGTTCCCGAGCTATTGGCTGTGTATGTGTTCGGTAGCCAAGTGACGGGTGAGGCAGGTAGTGAGAGTGATCTGGATGTTGCGGTCCTTTCTGCGGGAGTGGTCGAGCCTTTATTGCTATGGCAGCTTTCTGGGGAGTTGGCCGATATCGTTGGAGTTCCCGTCGACTTGCTTGATTTGCGCGCAGCCTCAACGGTAATGCAATACCAAGTATTGACCACTGGGCGTCGGCTCTGGTCCGGGAACGTCCAGGCGGGTCTATTCGAGAGCTACGTCCTGAGCGAAAAAACCGCGCTGGACACGGCAAGGGCTGAATTGTTGGCGGATATCCAGAAGGAAGGGAAAGTTTATGGTCGATGATGTTCTCATCAATAAAGCAGCCAGTATTGAGCGTTGCGTTGCGCGCGCCCGTCAGGAATACGATAAGGATCCCACCAGCTTCACCACCGATTTCACGCGCCAGGATGCGGCGATTTTGAATATTCAGCGTGCCTGTGAGGCAGCGCTGGACATGGGCCAGCACTTGATTCGTCGTGAGCGCCTGGGTGTTCCACAAGGAGCTCGTGACGTGTTTGAGTTGTTATGTCAGGGCGGTTGGGTCAATCCTGCGTTGCTGACCAACCTGAAGAACATGGTCGGGTTCCGTAACATTGCTGTTCACGAGTACCAGACGCTTCAATTGCCGATTACTGTAGCGATCATTACAAAACACCTGGATGAGTTTCTAGCATTTAGTTCGCATATTTTGACCAAGGATGCGGGGTTGGAAAATAAACAAGTCTAATCTGTAAATTTTCCATCCCTCTGAATAAGTTTTCCTGCTGCGGTGTTCACCACACAGACCACTCAGGAAACGCCCATGAACAATCCCGCCGACCGCTACGACCGCCTGACCCGCACCTTCCACTGGCTGACCGCCGCCCTGGTGATCTTCATGTTCGCCAGCGCCCACGTCTGGGAAAACCTGGAAAAAGGCACGCCACTGCGCAAGGGCCTGCAATCGGTCCATATCTCCCTGGGCATCGCCATGGCGGTGCTGATCGCTGCACGTATCCTCTGGCGTGTGTTCGGCGGCAATCACCCAAAGGCCGACAATCACCCTGCGCTTAACGTGGCCGCCAAAATCGCCCACGGCTGTCTATACCTGTTGTTACTGACGCAGGTGACCCTGGGCTTCCTGTTCCGCTGGGCCCAGGGCGAGCCCTTCAACTTTTTCGGACTGTTCCCGGTGCCAGCGCCTTTTGTGATCGATCACGAATTGCGAGGCACTCTGGGTGGCCTGCACAACAATGTCGCCTGGGCGATCATCGTACTCGCCGGGCTGCATGCCTGCGCCGCGCTGTGGCATCACTACATCCAGCGCGACAGCACGTTGCGCCGCATGCTGCCGGCCCCTCGTGGCGATCTTCCCTACTGAGTTTGCTGCTGTACTTTCCCTATCGTTACGGAGCATGAATGCCATGAAGAATCGTCCCGAGCACGCCGTTGGTTACCGCACCGCTTTGTTCTTTGGCGCCTGTATGGCCGCCGCGCTATTGGCCGGCCAGGCCCATGCCTCCGGTGACGAATCGGCGCCGCCCAAGCCCAACTGCCCCAAAGGCCAGGTCTGGGATACCAAGACCGGCAAGTGCGTGCTGCAAACCAGCAAGGCCACGTCGGACGCCGACCGCACCGACTACGCCTATCGCCTGGCCAAGGACGGGCGTTATGAAGAAGCCTTGTCACTGCTCGACACCCTGCACAACCCGAACACCGCCAAGGCCCTGAACTACCGCGGCTACGCCACCCGCAAACTGGGGCGCACCGATGAAGGCATCAGCTACTACCTGAAGTCCGTGGCACTGGACCCCAACTACGCACAAGTCCGTGAGTACCTGGGGGAAGCCTACGTCATCAAGGGCCGTGTGGACCTGGCCCAGGAGCAACTGGTGAAGATCAAGGCGTTGTGCAGCACCACCTGCGAAGAGTACGAAGACCTGGCTGAAGCCATCGCCGCCGCGCCTCAGGCTTGAAGCTGTGAGCGAACAGCGGGGAGAGCGCCATCACCACAGACGCTGAGTTGCGCCGAGAGTTGAGCCAGCTGTTGCCACGTTTATGGCGATACGGGCTGGTGCTGTCGCGACAAAAGCATGTGGCTGATGACCTGGTGCAAGCCACCTGCGTGCGGGCGTTGGAGCGTGCAGGCCAGTTCGTGGCTGGCACGCGGCTGGACCGCTGGTTGCTGACGATCATGCATTCGATCTGGCTTAACGAATTGCGCGCCCAGCGAGTACGGCAAGGGCAGGGGTTTGTCGACGCCGAGCAGGCGTTGTCGTTCGACGGTGAAGCCCTGGCTCAGGACCAGGTCCTGGCCGCACAGGTGATCAAGCGCGTCAATGCATTGCCCGAAGCGCAGCGGGAGACTGTTTTTCTGGCCTACGTCGAAGGCCTCTCATACAAGGAAATTGCCGAAGTCCTGCATATTCCCGTAGGAACGGTGATGAGCCGGTTGGCCGCTGCGCGCATGAAGCTGGCTGAAACTGCGCACTCAAGCGGCTTGTTGGATAAATCGAGCGGAGAACGACGATGACTCAAAATACACCACCGTCGGATGAACTGCTGGTGGCTTACCTGGACGGTGAGTTAGACCCTCAGCAGCGTCAGCTTATCGATAACCTGCTGGGGATCGATCCTGCCGTGACGGCCCGCTTGGAGCTGCTCAAGCGCGGCCACTTGCCGTTCAAATCAGCCTTCGATTCGGTTCTCGATCAAGCCCCTACAGAGCGTTTGCAGGTGATGCTCGATGCCTTGCCGCCGGCACAAACACCCACCCTGAGTCGACGCAAATTTCTCGCGGTAGCAGCAAGCTTTGCGGTGGCCGGTGTGGTCGCTGATCGCTTGTTCATGACCTGGCCCCGGCCTGAGCCCGGTTCGGGCTGGCGTGCCTCGGTTGCCGAATACATGGCGCTGTATACGCCCCAGACCCTGGAAAACCTCAGCGCCGATCCCGACTCCCATATCGCCCAGCTGAGTTCGGTCGGGACCCAGCTCGGCCTGCCGTTGGACCCGGATGCAGTACACCTGCCTGGCGCCGAATTTCGACGCGCACAAATCCTCGATTATGACGGCGTACTGATCGGCCAACTGACCTACCTCGACGCGCGCCACGGCCCGCTGGCGCTGTGCATTACGGCGGCGAAAAAAGGTGCGGTGGCCATGGCCACCGAACAGCGCCGGGGCATGAACGTGGTGTTTTGGTCCAGCCCGTCCCATGCGTTCATGTTGATTGGCAGAAACCCGTTCGAGGATTTGCAGATCATGGCGCGCAGTGCCGAGAAGGCTTTGTCGGCATAGCGTCAATGAGACGATGAGGGCGTCTGCAACGCCCGCCACCGAGCCGGCGTCGTCCCCTCCCAGGAACGAAACGCACGATAAAACGAGTTGGTATCTTCATAGCCCACCAGGCACGCGATCTCGTCTATCTCAATTGACGGCTCGGTGAGCAGATGCCGCACCACTTCCTGGCGGGTTTCCAGCATCAGTTGCCGAAAACTGGTGCCGGCCTCGGTAATGCGCCGTTGCAACGTGCGTTCGCTCATGCCCAGCTCCCGCGCTACCTCGACCATCTCGGGGCGGCCACTGGCCAGGAAGCGCTTGAGGGTGATCTTGACCTGATGGCTGATGCTGGCCGGTGTCGAGGCCTCGGCAAGCGCTGCCACCAGGCCCGGGTTCAGCATTTCGAGCATTTGCGGGTTGTACCCCGGAAAAGGTCGGTCCAGATCGGCGGCGTCCAGTATCAGCGCGTTGCGCCCGGCACCAAAACGCACGGAGCAACCGAAAAACTCGGCCAGTGCACGGCTGCCATCGTCCGGGCGAACCAGTTCGACCTGCAGGGGAGTGATCTGCGTCCGTGCTCCCCGTCGCCCCAATTCAACAAACGTCGCAAACGCCGCATCCACCAGCAGCGCAGGCGGTAATTCTGGCGTGTGCAACCAGTCGATGGTCACCGTACAGGTACGGCCATCCTCGCAAACCTGCAGGCGCTCGGGTGTGCACAATTGCTTGAAGCGGGCGAGGCGGTGTAGGCCATCGCGATAATCCCGGGCGATAAAAGCGGCAAAGCTGGAGGGTGGAAGCGCGGTGATATCCAGCCGCGTCACCAGTAATATCCCGACAGCCGGATCAGGATTAAGTATGCGCACCGCCTCCCACAAGCGAAAGAACTCCAGCGTCGTCACCTGCCGCCGGTCTCGCCGCTCGCGGATATGCAGGGTCATGGGCAAGCGTGCCTGACGCAACACCACCGACGGCTCCAGCCCGACGCTCTGCAGCGCCAGCCAGAACACATCCGGTATGTTGAAACGGGGTTGGGTCACGTCAGGCATGCGGCACCTTTTTCAAAAGCGTGAGATTAATCCGAGGCTGACACGCTGAGGTCATGCCACTTTTTATCCGACTCGGCCAAGTCTGCCGCTGCCCGGGCGGCGTATTGCACGGCATCGCTGCCGATCAGCAAGCGTAGCGGGGCGTCTTTGTTCAGTGCCAGCTCCATCACGATTTCGGCAACCCGGTCCGGACCCGTCGGCAGGATGCCGGGGGAGTTGAGCAATTCAACCAGGGCGCCGACCGTTTGTTGGTAGGGCTCACTGATGGCCGGAATCGTCATGGAACTGCCCGACCAGTCCGTGCGCATGCCGCCCGGCTCCAGCACGGTCACCTGGATGCCCAGTGGCGTGACTTCCTGTGCCAGTACTGTGGAAAATCCACCGACTGCCCATTTCGCACTCTGATAAGCGGCCAGGCCGGCCATGCCGATGCGGCCACCCAACGACGATACCTGGAAGATATGCCCACGGCCCTGGGCGCGCAGCACCGGCACCACCGCCTTGCTCACGTGCACCACACCATAGAAGTTGGTGCTGATCTGCGCGGAAAAATCCTCCAGCGTCACATCTTCCACCGACGCCAGGTCACCGTAGCCGGCGTTATTGACCACCACATCCAGGCGACCAAAATGTTTCACCGCGGCATCCACAGCTTCCAGCACCTGCTGGTTATTGGTCACGTCCAGCGTGACCGGATAAATCGCCTCGCCGTATTCGGCCACCAAGTCATCCAACTGCTTGGGATTGCGCGCGGTGGCAACCACACGATCACCGGCGCGCAGGGCGGCTACGGTAATCGAGCGGCCGAGGCCGCGGGAACTGCCGGTGATAAACCATATCCTGGACATTCGAACACCTCTTCGTTTGAGACTGCGGGAGTAACCTGTGAACGAATGATGGTCGACCGGCTTCTCTCATACACTAGCAAGAGGCCGCCAAGTGACTTGCATATCACGCCATTTATTCTGCGGCCAACCGTGCCGACAGGCTTTCGATAAACACCGTCTCCGCCCGGCTCATCTTCTGCTCACGGTTCCACAGCAGGTGGATATCCACGTCGGTAATCCCTTCGTCTGGCGGCAAGCGCCAGAGCAACCCATGCTTCACATCCTCGGCCACCACATGAATCGGCAGGCAGCCCAGGCCAAACCCGGCAATCACCAACCGCCGCACTTCCTCCAGGCTGGAGGACGACGCCACGATGCGCCCGCTGAAGCCCTGCTGGTCGCGAAAGATCGTCAACGGCGAGAGCATTCCGCCGATCTGGTCGCTGGTGAAACTCACGAAGTTCTCCGACTGCAAATCTCCCTCCGCCAGCCCGGTGCGTCCGAACAACGGGTGATGCCGCCCGCAAAAAAATGCATAACGCTGACGCAGGAACAGGTGCTGCTCCAGCCGTGGTTGCGGCCGGCGATTGAGGCTCAGGCCCAGCGTCGCGGTTTTCTCCAGCAGGGCGGCGACGATGTCAGAGCTGCGCATCACCTCAACGTCCAGGTCGACCCGGGGATGCTGGCGATGGAAGTCCGCCAGGAAGTCATCAAAGGTGTCCGAACTGATCCGACTGATCATCAGCAACCGCACCTTGCCGATCACCTCGTCACCGGGCTTTTGCAGGGCGTTGCTCATCTGCGAGACCTGGCCATACATCTCGCCGGCGATCGCGAAGATCTGCTCGCCGGCTTCGGTCAGCACGAAGCGCGGGCCGCGCCGGGCGATCAACTGGCAGTCGAGCTGTTCTTCCAGGCGCTTGAGCGCCTGGCTGATGGCCGGCTGGGTGAGGTGCAGGCGGGCGGCGGCGCGACTGATGCTCAGCTCCTGGCCGATCACCCGGAAGGTGCGCAACAGGTTCCAGTCCAGACGGTCATTGAGCAGCGGATGAACATCGCGGCGATTTTCAGGCATGTCGACAGCTCGATAATAAGAAGGATTTATAATCGGAATAATAAATAGAAAATTGACTAATCATAGGGCCGAGACGAAAAATCACCCTCAACCAGCGCCATCAGAGCGCGTGCGCCAGTCCTTTCTCCTGCCAAAAAAATAACCAAAGGAGCCAGCCCCATGAAGCCTTCCGCTTCGCCGCAGCCGCGCCGTGCCGCGGCCGCCGCTTTCATCGGCACCATGATCGAGTGGTACGACTTTTACATTTACGCCACCGCCGCCGCGCTGGTGTTCGGTCAATTGTTCTTCCCTTCCGACGACAAACTGTTCAGCACCATGGCCGCGTTCGGCACCTTTGCCGTGGGCTTTTTCGCCCGGCCATTGGGCGGCATTGTGTTTGGGCATATCGGTGACCGTATCGGTCGCAAGAAATCCCTGGTGATCACCTTGGTGATGATGGGCGTGGTCACCGTATGTATCGGCCTGTTGCCGACCTATGCGCAGATCGGCGTCGCGGCGCCGGTGTTGCTGGTGCTGCTGCGCATCGTGCAGGGCATCGCCGTTGGCGGCGAGTGGGGCGGGGCGGTGCTGATGGCCGGCGAACATGCACCCAAAGGCCGTCGCAATTTCTTTGCCTCCTTTGCACAGTTGGGCAGCCCGGCGGGTTTGATCCTGTCGTTGCTGGCCTTCAGTGCGGTAACCCGTTTGCCGGAGGCCGACCTGCTCAGTTGGGGCTGGCGCGTGCCGTTCCTGGCCAGTGCCTTGTTGTTGATCGTCGGTCTGGCAATCCGCCTGGGCGTCAACGAATCGCCTGAGTTCCTGGAAGACAAAGCCAAGGCAGAAAAGGCCCGGGCCATCACCCAGGATCAGGCCCCGGTCATCGAAGTGCTGAAAACGGCCTGGCGCCCGCTGCTGCTGTGCATCGGTGCCAACACCCTGGGGATTGCCGGGGTGTATTTCACCAACACCTTCATGATTGCCTACACCACCCAGCAACTTAACCTGCCGCGCTCGTTGATTCTGGAATGCCTGTTTGTCGTGGCCATCATCCAGTTCTGTGTCCAGCCGCTGGCGGCCTGGGTGGCGGAGAAGGTCGGTGCCACACGCTTTCTGTGTGCGATGAGCGTGCTTGCGATGGCCTCGCCTTATCCGATGTTCGTGCTTGTCAGCAGCGGCCAGGCGCTATTGATCATCATCGGCATCGCCCTGGCCGTGGTGTGCATGGCCTCGTTTTATGCGGTGATTGCAGGCTTCGTCAGCGGCTTGTTCGAAACCCGCGTGCGCTACACCGCCATCTCCCTGGCCTATCAAGTGTGCGGCGCGCTGGCCGGTGGCCTCACGCCGTTGATCGGCACCTGGCTGGCCCATGAATACCAGGGCCAGTGGTGGCCGATGGCAGTGTTCTACAGCGCGATCGCGGCGGTTTCGCTGCTGTGCGTACTCGCGTTGTCCCGTCGTCACGCCACCGCCCACCGTCTTGAAATGGCTTGAAGCGTTTGATTGGAGAATGTGTATGTTGAAGATTAATGGCGAGCGCCTGTGGGCCAGCCTGATGGCCATGGCCGAAATCGGCGCCACGGCCCGCGGTGGCAGTTGCCGCCTGGCCTTGAGCGCCGAAGACCAGGCGGGCCGCGCACTGTTCAGCCGCTGGTGTGAAGATGCCGGGCTGACCCTGAGCGTCGACGCCATCGGCAACCTGTTCGCCCGCCGCGCCGGCACGGACAATGAAGCGGCCCCGGTAATGATGGGCAGCCACCTCGACACCCAGCCGGAAGGCGGGCGCTTTGATGGCGTCTATGGTGTGCTGGCCGGACTGGAAGTGATCCGCAGCCTCGACGACCACGGCATCAAGACCCGCAAACCGCTGGAAATCGCGGTGTGGACCAACGAGGAGGGCGCCCGGTTTACTCCGGCCATGCTCGGCTCGGCGGTGTTCACTGGCACCTTGGCGTTGGATAACGCGCTGGCCACCCGGGATGTCGCCGGTGTCAGCGTGGCGGATGCGTTGCGCAGCACCGGCTACAACGGCGAGCGCCCCTTGGGTGGCGCGGTGGATGCGTATTTTGAAGCGCACATCGAGCAAGGTCCTATTCTGGAAGACAACGCCAAGAGCATTGGCGTGGTCACCGGTGGGCAGGCGATTCGCTGGCTCGACGTGCGCGTGGAAGGCATGGCCGCCCATGCCGGGACCAC
This sequence comes from Pseudomonas sp. NPDC087814, assembly GCF_044742865.1. Lineage (NCBI taxonomy): Bacteria > Pseudomonadati > Pseudomonadota > Gammaproteobacteria > Pseudomonadales > Pseudomonadaceae > Pseudomonas > Pseudomonas sp. NPDC087814. The sequence goes on from NZ_JBIUVK010000002.1 coordinate 72,290, forward strand.
GCCGATGCCACTGCGCAAGGACGCCTTGTACGGCGCCGCGCAGATGATCCAGTCGCTGGAAAACCTGGCGGCTGATTTTGCGCCTGAGGGCCTCACGACCGTGGGTGAATTGAGCATCGCCAAGTCGTCGCGCAACACCATTCCCGGCTTGCTGAATTTTACCGTCGACCTGCGCCATCACCGCGACGCCGACATAGAAGCCATGGAGCAACAGGTGCGCACCCGCTTGCAGGATATCGCTGCCCAACGTGGTCTGAGCGTCACCGTCAGCCCGCACTGGATCAGCCCGGCGACACCGTTTGATGCCGAGTGTGTCGCCTGTGTGCAGTCCGCCGTGGATGCGTTGGGTTATGCCCAGCAATCGATTGTCAGCGGTGCTGGCCATGACGCCATCCACCTGGCGCGGTTCTGCCCGACGGCGATGGTGTTCATTCCGTGCGTGGGAGGCTTGAGTCATAACGAAGCCGAAGATGTGCTGCCCGAGGACGTTCGCCAGGGTACCGATGTATTGCTCAATGCCGTGTTGAAACGTGCCGGCCAGGCTAATTAACGAAACATTTCTGCAAGGTTGAACACGATCAAAATGTAGGAGCTGGCTTGCCTGCGATAGCGGTGGTTCAGGCAACAAATTTGTATCTGAGCCACCGCAATCGCAGGCAAGCCAGCTCCTACAGGTCCGGTGTTCAACCGCAGATGTGTGCCCATCAGGAGAAATCCCATGCGTACTTATTTCCACCCCGAACAACTCCTGCACCATCCTCGCAGCTACTACTCCCGTGGCCAGATGCGTACCCCGCAGGAAGTTCCGGAGCGCGCCCGCAATCTGCTGCTGGCCGCGCAAAACCTGGGCTTCGACATCCAGCAACCCCACGACCACGGCCTTGATCCACTGCTGGCTGTGCACGGTGCGGCCTACCTGGCCTTCCTCCAGGAAGCCCACCAGCGCTGGAAAGAAATCCCCGAAGACTGGGGCGACGAAGTCATGTCCAACATCTTCGTGCGCGAGCCCAACGCCCTGCGCGGCATCCTTGCCCAGGCGGCGCGCTACCTCGCCGACGGCAGTTGCCCGATTGGCGAACTCACCTGGCGCTCGGCCTATTGGTCCGCCCAAAGCGCCGTCGCTGCCGCCCGGGACATCCTCGACGGCGCACCCGCGGCCTACGCGCTATGCCGCCCGCCAGGCCACCACGCGCGTTTTGATGCAGCCGGTGGGTTCTGCTATATCAACAACGCGGCGGTTGCGGCGCAGGCGTTGCGCGCTGGCTTCGAGCGCGTCGCCGTACTCGACACCGACATGCACCACGGGCAAGGCATCCAGGAGATTTTCTACGAGCGTGATGACGTGCTGTACGTGTCGATTCACGGCGACCCGACCAACTTCTATCCGGGTGTTGCAGGCTTTGCCGAAGAGCGCGGCGCTGCTGCGGGTGAAGGCTTCAACCTCAACCTGCCGATGGCGCATGGCGCGAGTGAGGCGGTGTTTTTCCAAAAGCTGGAACTGGCATTGAAGGCAGTGAAGGACTTCTCGGCGGACGTGCTGGTGTTGTCGCTGGGGTTCGATATCTACGAGCTGGATCCGCAAAGCAAAGTGGCGGTGACACGGGAAGGATTTGCGCGGCTGGGGGAGTGCATTCGTGGATTGGGGTTGCCGTGTGTGATCGTGCAGGAGGGCGGGTATCACCTGGAAACGCTGGACAGTAATGCTCAGGCGTTTTTTGCAAGTGCGCAGGCGTGGTCGATGTAACCCGCTGAATAAAGCGCCCCGGACTGCCTTGGAAATACATTCAAGGCGCGTCCGACCCGTGGGCCTTTTACGTCGATAATTTATATCTCTTAACTTCTGGTCGATACCCCTAAAGTCCCGTCCTGACTGGCCGAAACTCTGTCATACGATGTCGTATGCCCATAATGAGAACAATCGCCATGTCGCTCCGCAGCCTGTCCATCGCCCGCCGTGCGGGTCTCGGTTTTGCCTTGATTGCCTTGCTCCTGGCGCTGTTGGGGTTCTTTGCGCTCTCGAACATGGCAAGCATCCGCGAAAGCGCCGTGCAGGTTGAAAGTGGCCTGGTGCCGAAGATGCGCCTGGTCTCGGACATTCGCGAAATCATGCTGCGTATCCGCACCATTTCCCTACGCATGGCCCTTGATCCCAATCCCGCGAGCCTCTCGCAATACCGTAGCCAGATGGACACCCGCAGCCAGGATCTGGCAAAGAAACTGGCCGACCTGAGTGCGGTGCTTGATACACCTGAGGTACGCAATCTCTACGACCAGTTTCAGGTCTCCCTGCGGCAATACCAGCAAGGCCTCACCCAGTCGTTCATCCTTGCCGACAAGCAGCAGACCGCCGAGCTGAACAAGTTGCTGCTGGTGGACATGAAGACCGTGGTCGACGGTTCCGGCAATCAGCTCAATGCCCTGGCCGACTATTACAACGCCCAGATAAACCTGCAGGGCCAGACGGCCGAGTTGCAGTACAGCCGCTCGCGCACGATGGTCTTCGGCTTCGTGCTGCTGGCCGCGTTGAGCACCGTGGCCCTGGCCTGGTTGCTGACGCGTAGCATTGTCGGCCCGCTCAGCCACGCGGTGCGCGCCGCAGAAAACGTCGCCCAAGGCGACCTGACGCAAACCGTTGAAGTGACCGGCGATGACGAAGTGACGCGCCTGCTGGTGGCGTTGCAGACCATGCAAGGCAGCCTGCGCAGTACCTTGCAGCTGATTCGCCAGTCGGCCGGGCAGATGGCCGCGTCGGCCACCGACCTCAACGGCATCACCGACCAGAGCAGCCGCAGCCTGCAAAAGCAGACCGCTGAAATCGAGCAAGCCGCCACCGCGGTCAACGAGATGACCTCGGCCGCCGATGAGGTGGCACGTAATGCAGTCTCCACTTCCGAATCCACCCGGCTCTCTAATGAAACGGCCCGCGATGGCCAGCAGCGCGTCGGCGAGACGGTCAGCGCGATTCAGGCGTTGAGTACCAACATCGGTGAAACCTCGAGCCTGGTGCAAAACCTCGCCGATCAATCGCGGGACATCGGCAGGGTGCTCGATGTGATTCGCTCCATCGCCGAGCAGACCAACCTGTTGGCCCTGAACGCCGCCATCGAGGCGGCGCGTGCCGGTGAGTCCGGGCGTGGCTTTGCCGTGGTGGCCGACGAAGTGCGTGCGCTGGCCCATCGCACCCAGCAATCGACCCTGGAAATCGACCAGATGGTCACCGCGATGCGCAGTGGCTCCAGCGAGGCACTGACCTCAATGCAATCGAGCACCCAGCGGGCCAGCGAAACCTTGATCCTGGCCGAAGGCGCCGGTGGAGCCTTGAGCCAGATCACCGACTCCATCGACCAGATTCACCAGCGCAACCTGGTCATCGCCAGCGCCGCCGAGGAGCAGGCGCAGGTGGCCAAGGAAGTGGATCGCAACATCGTCAATATTCGTGACCTGTCTGCGCAGTCGTCTTCGGGAGCGGGGCAGATCAACGGGTCGAGCCAAGAGCTGGCGCGCTTGGCCGTGTCGCTCAATGAGGCGGTGGCGCGGTTTCAGCTGTAACCGGGTCTAGTCGTGCCACGGATGGCACCAGCTCCAGGATCCGGTCACGACCCCCTTCGGCCACCAGGTACGTTCCCTTCGTCGTACGCACAATCGACTGTGGCGCCTTCAGGAAAGACAGAATCGTCTGCTGGCGTCCTTGCTTGTCGATCAACAACAAACGCGCGCGGTGGGTGGAATCCTCGTTGATCCATAACCCGCGTTCATCGCACATCAGGAAGGTGGGTTTGTTCAATTGGCTCAGTACCACCGGGTCGCTACCGTCGATGGTCAGCTCTCGCACCACGCCCTTCTTCTTTTCTGTGTAGAGCATGCGCCCATCCGTGCAGCGAACAATCGACTCGCCTTCGCTGAGTTGGTCACGCACGACGCTCAAGGTCCTGTCGCTCCAGTGATAGCGCAGAATCCGCGCCCCGACCTTGCGGTCTTCGATGGCATACAGGTACTCGCCGTCGTCCCACAGCCCTTGCACGCTGTCTCCCCTGAACAGCTCAGTGACGACGCCGTCCTTGAGGAAACTGACCGGCGCGCCATCCACTTCCTGGCTGAACACCCAGCCGCCCTGAGTGGCGACCATGCCATCGGGCTTGGAGAGATTTCCTACCACCAGTTCGCGTTTTCCGTCGGGCAATATGCGCACGATACTACCAAGCCCATCGCTCAATTCCTGGCTCACCATCAGCGAACCGTCGGGCATCGGCATCAGTGATGCGGCCTTTGCTACGTCTCGGTGGACGACATGAACACTCCAGTCTTCGGCTGCACTGACCGGGTAGAAGCTTTGCCAGGCGAAGAAGCCCAAAGCTGCAAGGCAGAGCAAACTCAGGAGCCACAACCCCGCTCGAAGCGCTCGATAGAGAGGCGCAGGGCTGGAAGTCCTTTCTATTGTTTCATCCATTGATTGCGTTACCAGTCTGTATTCGTGAGTGGAAAAGATTGCCGCTGCGGTTGATTGTCGTCGTCATCCTGCAAGAGGCTCTAAGCAGGAATTTTCCCGCATAAAGAATTTCCTTTATACCCATGCATGAGTGGTGCGAGAAACATAAAGGGACCGCAGGCATACAGCGGGGATTTGGCAGGAGGCGAGTTGCACATAGGCAATTTCAGTGGGAGTGGAACTAGAGCCCATACAGTCATTCCGCACCATTCACGTTTGGTAGGTTGTGGTCGGGTGTTGGTGTGAGCATCTTTATCATCGGGAAGGGCTAGATGGATCCCTACGCATCCAGTAAGACAAATCAGCAGTGTTGTGCTGACAACTATTTTTCCCATGTTAGACCTGTGAGGTGGTACCTAAGAGCTGTCAGTATTGACGCTTTTCAGAAGTCTCGTTTCCAACCCACGCAAATTCCCTGCTGATATGTATGACCGCATATTTTCCGTAGGGTTATTGGCTGATCCCGAGTCTGTGGCCCGCGCCAATAGCATCCCGCCAGCCCCCATACGATAATGCCCGCCACATCTGCTCAACCAATGGCTGCCCCCGTGATCATCAACTTCGACCTCAACGACCTCCAAGCCTTCCGCGCCGTCGTAGACAAGGGCAGTTTCCGTGCGGCGGCCGAAGCCATCCGTATCTCCCAGCCGGCCCTCAGCCGGCGTATCGAGAAGCTCGAATCCGCCCTCGACGTCAAACTCTTCGAACGCACCACGCGCCGGGTCAGCCTGACCATGGTCGGCCGCGCGTTCCTGCCGCAAGTCGAGCGCATGCTCGATGACCTGGACATCGCCCTGATGGGCATCAGCAACGTCGCCTCGACCCGCATGGGCAATGTCACCATCGCCTGTGTGCCGTCCACCGCGTACTACTTCATGCCCCACGTGATCTCCGAATTCCACAAGCTCTATCCGAAGATTCGCCTGCGGGTCCTGGACGCGAGTGCGGGCGAGGTGTGTGCGGCGGTGGAAAGTGGCGAGGCGGATTTCGGCGTGAGTTTCAGCGGCAGCCTGGCAGACGGGGTGGAGTTCGAGCTGTTGTTGCAGGAGCGTTATGTACTGGCCTGTCGCCGGGAGCACCCGCTGGCGGACCGCGCCAGTGTGACGTGGGCCGAGGCGTACGAGCACGACTACATCACCGTGGACAAGACCTCAGGCAACCGCTTCCTGCTGGACCAGGCCCTGCGCGGCGTGCGGGTGAAGAAACCAAGCATCTGCGAAACCCATCACGTCACTACGATGATCGGGCTGGTGGAGGCGGGGTTGGGGGTGGCGATGGTGCCGTCGATTGCGATGCCGGGCGGCGAACATCCGATTCTGACGAGCGTGCCGCTGGTGGAGCCGGAGGTGGTGCGCAACGTGGGGTTGATCAAGCGCCGCGGGCGTACGTTGACGCCGGCGGCACTGGAACTGGAGCGGTTGACGCGGGAGATGCCGTTCCGGTCAGTGTGAGACCGAATCCAGGCCGGTGGATTGCACCACCGGTTGCGCCTGGGGCGAGGCGAGGAATTGCAGGAGCTTTTTCGCCTGCGCGGGGTGCTGCGCATTTACCGGAATGCCGGCGGCAAAACGGGTGACGGACTGCACGTCTTCAGGGATCTTTCCGACGTAGGTCACGCCCGGAATCGGCAGCAGTTCGGACACCTGCTGCAAGCCCACCTCGTAGTCACCCTTGGCCACCTGGGAGGCCACCGGGATGCGTTCGATCATGGTGCCCTTGGACGGCATGCCGAGCTTCTTGAACAGTTCCTTTTCGACGTAGACGCCGCTGGCGCTGTCCGAGTACGCGACGGATTTGGCGTTGGTCAGTACCGTCTTCAGTTCGGCATCGGTGGCAATCGAGGGCTTGGCCGCGCCTTCCTTGACCACCAGGCCGATGCGCGAGTCCGCCAGTTCAACGCGGGACGCCTTGTCGACCTTGCCTTGCTTGATCAGCTCATCCAATGCGTAGCCGACCATGATTACCACGTCGGCGTGTTCGCCACGGGCCAGGCGGTTGGGAATCGCTTCCGGCGCCTTGCCCATCGACGGGCCGAGGATGGTGTCGAGGGTGTCGCCGCTCTGGGTGGCGTATTGCGCACCCAGCACCTTGTAGGCAGCGGTGAAGCCGCCGGAGGTCATGACTTTCAGCTCTTCGGCGTGGGCGACCATCGCCAGGGAACCGATCGCCAGTGCCGCCAGTGTTTTCAGCATGGGGTTCATCAGTGCGGCTCCTCAGGCAACTTGCAGACGGGCGCTGGCGCGGCGATACAGCGCGAACGTCGCGCACAGGGCGCACAGCGCGGCGAACATCAGCCAGTAGGCGGGCGATGCCTTGTCGCCCGTCTCGTGGATAAACCAGGTGGAAATCGCCGGGGTAAAACCGCCGAAGATCGCGGTCGCCAGGCTGTAGGCCAGGGAGAAGCCCGCCACACGCACTTCCACCGGCATGATCTCGGTCAGGGCCGGGATCATGGCACCGTTGTACATGCCGTAGAGGAAGGAGAACCACAGCAGGGTTTCCAGCATGTGCGCGAAGCTTGGCGCATTGACCACGTAGGAAAGTGCCGGGTAAGCGGTCAGCACGGTCAAAGCAGTCATGGCGATCAGCACCGGCTTGCGGCCAAAACGGTCACTGAGGGTGCCACCGATGGGCAGCCAGATGAAGTTCGACACGGCCACCAGCAGGGTCACCAGCAGGGCGTCGGCGGTGGTCAGGTTGAGTACGGTTTTGCCGAAGGTGGGTGCGTACACGGTGATCAGGTAGAAGGCCGTGGTGGTCATCGCCACCATCATCATGCCGCCGATCACGATGGTCCAGTTCTTCACCAGGGTGGCCAGCACTTCGCGCATGGTCGGGCGATGCTTGCGGTTGGCGAACTCTTCGGTTTCCTGCAGGTTGCGGCGCAGGACGAAGATGAACGGGATGATCACGCAGCCGATGGCGAACGGAATGCGCCAGCCCCAATCGGCAACCACGGCTGGTTCCATCCACTGGTTCAGGCCATAACCCAGGGCGGCCGCGACCACGATGGAGATCTGCTGGCTACCCGATTGCCAGCTGGTATAGAAACCCTTGCGGCCCGGGGTGGCCATTTCGGCCAGGTACACCGACACGCCGCCCAGTTCGGCACCGGCCGAGAAACCTTGCAACAGCCGGCCCATCAGCACCAGCAGCGGTGCCCACAAACCAATGGTGTGATAGCCGGGCACCAGCACGATCAGCAGGGTGCCACTGGCCATGATCGCCAGGGTCACGATCAAGCCTTTGCGACGGCCCACATCATCGATGTACGCGCCGAGGATGATAGCCCCCAGCGGACGCATCAAAAAGCCCGCGCCGAACACGGCGAAGGTCATCATTAATGACGCAAATTCATTAGCGGCAGGGAAGAAGGCGGCGGCGATATAGGTGGCATAGAAACCGAACAGAAAGAAGTCGAACTGTTCGAGAAAGTTGCCGGAGGTGACGCGAAAGACCGCGCCGACTTTGGAGCGGGCAGAGTCAGGCCGTGAAGGGTTTTGCATTTTCTTGTGTCTCCAGCGTTCTTTTTAAAGTGCTTGTTTCGCTTAAGACCGCGGATAGTGGCTGACACATTTGGAAATGATAAGTGAGTTGTTTACATGTATTGATGCGTCGTGGTTATCAATTGCCGGATGCACACAAAACCGCTCCCTCATCTATGCTTGCCCAGTGTGTCCAATTCTTACGGATGGGAGGTGGGTATGAGCAACGAACAGAAGCAGCGCGAAGAGTTGGAGCAGGAGCGGGCGAGGAAGCTTCGCGAGGAAGAAAAGCCGCAGACCTGGAAGCATCCGGACGATGGCACCGAGCTGTCCGAGCGTGACCAGGAGCGACCGCTCAAGGCCTGATGCAGGCAATTCACTGTGGCGAGGGAGCTTGCTGTGCCGAGGGAGCTTGCTGTGGCGAGGGAGCTTGCTCCCGCTGGGCTGCGCAGCGGCCCCAAGATTTTTGGGAGCGCTTCGCACTGGAGCGCCAGCCCGGTCCAGCGGGAGCAAGCTCCCTCGCCACAGTACGATTCACTGAATCGGCGTACACAACTCCACCAGCGTCCCATCCGGGCACCGCACATACGACACCACCTGCCCCCAAGGCTTGGTGCTCGGCGCAGCAAGTTCTGTCGCACCCTCGGCCAGCGCTCTGGCATGAGCCTTTGACACATCCTCGGTAACAAACCCCAACTCCATCCCCAGCGGTTGCTGTGAAGCATGCGCCTCCACATGCCCGCCCTTGAAGTTCATCTCGCCCAACTCATGCGCTGCAAAAGAGAGGGTGGTATCACCGGTATCCAACTCGCCATAGGTCCCCGATTCATGCAGGAAACGGCGACTGAAGCCGAAGGCTTTTTCGAAGAATTGCAGGGATGCAGCGACGTCCGGGACGTAGACGATGGTGTAGGCAAATTTCATGGTTCAGCGGTCCTTGCTGGAGAAAGGGCTCATTAGAGTCAGCGTCGTGCATACCGTCAACGGGAACTATTTGACATATTTGATTTGTGATCACATATTGGAGCCATAAGAACGACAACACAGGTTTTGACTCATGACAGATGGCCCGCTTCTCCTTCCCACCTTGCGCCAGGTGTCCCGCGATACCTTGCAAGACCAGGTCTATCGCCAGATCCGCGAAGCCTTGATGAGTGGTCGTTTCCAGCCCGGCCAGAAACTCACCATCCGCGGCCTCGCCGAAGCCCTCGGCTCCAGCCCCATGCCAGTGCGCGAAGCCCTCCAGCGCCTCAGCGCCGAAAACGCCTTTGAAGTCACCGAAACCTCTCGTCTGCGGGTACGCATGATGACGGTCGAACGCCTGCGGGAAATCCGCGATGCGCGGGTCGCCCTGGAAGGTTTGCTGGCAGAAAAGGCCGTATTGCTCCTGGAAAAAGCCGACCTCGACGAAATCTCCGACCTCTGCCAACAGATGCAACAGGCCGCCGACGAAGTCGACGTTTCCCGCTACCTGTGGACCAACTTCGCCTTTCACCGTCGGATCTATGCCGTCGCCCAGGCCGAATTGACCATGGCCGCCGTGGAAAACTTCTGGCTGCACATGGGCCCGTGTTTTGCCCTGGTCGCCCCCGATAAAGCTCACTTGCAACGCTCGATGGAGGCGCATACGCGCATCGTCGAAGCCCTGGCCGCCCGCGATGGCGCCGGTGCCCGCGCGGCCGTGACCGATGACATCATGCAGGCCGCCGATTCCCTGGCGCGCCTGCTCGTCAAGAACGACCGTTCGCGGTCGTCTGTTTCAGGAGGTAAACGTGCATGAGTGTCCTACAGCGGCTGCAGCCCTATCCTGGGTTACGTGTGTTGATTTCCGGCGGGGCTGCCGGCATCGGTGAAGTGTTGGCGGCGGCCTATCTGGAGGCGGGTGCCAAGGTGCATGTGTGTGATGTCAGCGAACCGGCCCTGGCGGCGTTTCGCGACAAGTACCCGGGCACTGTCGCCACCCGTGCCGACGTGAGCGATGCCACGCAGATCGAGGCGGTGTTCCAGGTGCAGCGCGAGCAATTCGGCGGGCTGGACGTGCTGGTCAACAACGCCGGGATTGCCGGGCCCACCGGCGGCATCGACGCCATCAGCGATGCCGAGTGGCAAGCCACGATCAATATCAACCTGACGGCGCAATACCGCTTTGCCCACCACGCGGTGCCGATGCTCAAGGAATCGTCCCACGGCCATCTGCTGCATATCGCCTCGGTCGCCGGGCGCCTCGGCTACGCCTGGCGCACGCCATATGCGGCGACCAAATGGGCCATCGTCGGCCTGATGAAATCCCTGGCCTCGGAGCTGGGCGAAAGCGACATCCGCGTCAACGCCTTGCTGCCCGGCATCGTTGAAGGCCCGCGCATGGACGGCGTGATCCGCGCCCGTGCCGAACAGGTCGGTGTGCCGGAAGCCGAGATGCGCCAGGAATACCTGAACAAGATCTCCCTCAAGCGCATGGTCACCGCCGAAGACGTCGCGGCCATGGCCTTGTTTCTCTGCTCGCCTGCCGCCCGCAATGTCACCGGCCAGGCGATCAGTGTCGACGGTAACGTCGAGTACCTATAGGCCGCGTCAGCGTTAAGCCAGGGAAGAACACACAAGTTACACCCGGGATTTTTTTCATAAGAATAAAAGTCGGAGAATCGTCATGTCCAAAAATCGTCCTGTGATCATCACCTGCGCCGTCACCGGTGCCATCCATACGCCGTCGATGTCGCCGCATTTGCCGATCACCGCGCAGGAAATTGCCGACGCCGCCATCGGTGCCGCCGAAGCCGGCGCCGCCATTGTCCACCTGCATGCCCGTGATCCCATCGATGGCCGTCCCAGCCAGGACCCCGCGCTGTTCGCCGAATTCCTGCCGCACATCAAGGCCGCCAGCGACGTGGTGATCAATATCACCACCGGCGGCGCACCGACCATGGGCGTCGAAGAACGCCTGCAACCGGTGATGCAGTTCAAGCCGGAACTGGCCTCGCTGAACATGGGCTCGATGAACTTCGGCCTGTACGAAATGCTCAACCGCTTCACCGAGTTCAAGCATGACTGGGAGCGTCCGTACCTGGAAGAAAGCGACGACCGGATCTTTCGCAATACCTTCCGCGACATTACCCACATCCTCAATTCCTGCGCCGAGAACCGCACCCGTTTTGAAATCGAGTGCTACGACATCGGCCACCTGTACACCGCCGCCCATTTCCTGGAGCGCGGCCTGCTGAAACCACCGTTGTTTATCCAGTCGGTATTCGGTTTGCGCGGCGGCATCGGCGGGCACCCGGAAGACCTGGCCCATATGCGCCGCACCGCCGACCGCCTGTTTGGCGACGACTACGTGTGGTCGATCCTCGGCGCCGGCCGTGGGCAAATTCCGCTGGCCACCATGGGCCTGTCCATGGGCAGCAACGCCCGGGTCGGCCTGGAGGATTCGCTGTGGGATGGCCCGGGCAAACTGGCCGCGTCCAACGCCGACCAGGTACGGCGCATTCGCACAGTGATCGAAGCCCTCGGCCACCGCGTCGCCACGCCGGATGAAGCGCGGGAAATCCTCGGGCTCAAGGGGCGTGACCAGGTCAATTTCTAAGTGACAAACCGGCCGCGTCACGGCGCGGCCATGCCCATCCCGCACAACAACAAAAAAGGGGATAACACCATGCGTATCGAAGTGCTTGTGGACGTGAAGACCACCCTGGGCGAAGGCCCGGTGTGGGACGTCGAACAACAACGGTTGTACTGGATCGACAGCGCCGACGGCCGGATCCTGCGCTGCACCGAGGATGGGCGCGAACTGCGGGCCTGGGATGTGGGCCAGAAAATCGGCTCCATGGCCCTGCGCCATAGCGGCGAGCAAGCCATCGTCGCCCTGCAAAACGGCGTGCACCTCCTCGACCTCAACAGCGGCGAACTGGCCCTGGTGATCGACCCGGAACCCGCACTGCCCAACAACCGCCTCAACGACGGCAAGGTCGACCGCCAGGGGCGCTTTGTCTTCGGCTCCATGGACACCCTCGAAGACAGCGCCAGCGCCAAACTCTACCGCCTCGACGCGGACCTGAGCCTGCACACCCTGGACGAAGGCATCATCGTGTCCAACGGTCCGTGCTGGAGCCCGGCGGGCGATACGTTCTACTTTTGCGACACTTGGTCCGGCGAGATCTGGGCCTATGACTACGACCCAGCCAGCGGCGCGGTGAGCAATCGACGCACCTTCGCCAAGGTCGATACCAGCGGCGGTGGCGCTGCCGACGGCTGCACCGTGGATGCCGAAGGCTGCCTGTGGCAGGCGCTGGTCTATGCCGGAAAACTGGTGCGCTACACGCCCGACGGCGAGGTCGACCGGATCATCCAGATGCCGGTGAAAAAGGTCACCAGCCTGACCTTTGGCGGGCCGAACCTGGACACCCTGTTTGTCACCTCCATGGCCAAGCCACCGTTGCCGCGTTTCCCGGCCGACGGTCAGCAGCGCGGGGCGCTTTTTGCGATCACCGGGCTGGGCGTGCAAGGAATAGCCGAGCGACGGTTCGCCAGCTAGCGCGTTTTTTTCAACAAGGCACTTTCCTTTCGCAACCTTGTGTCAGTGCGCGCCCTCGCGCGCCTGGAGAAACCCATGGCAACCTTGAAAAAAGCCTCGCTGCGCAGTATTCACCGGCACTCCTGGGTGTCGCTGCTGGTGTGCTGGATGATCTGGATCCTCAACGCCTACGACCGTGAGATCGTGCTGCGCCTGGGGCCGACCATCTCCAAGCATTTCGATTTGTCGGCCGACCAGTGGGGCACCATGGCCACGGTGATCATGCTCGCCCTGGCCCTGCTGGATATTCCCGGCTCCATGTGGAGTGACCGCTACGGCGGTGGCTGGAAGCGCGCACGGTTCCAGGTGCCGCTGGTGCTGGGCTACACGGCTATTTCGTTCCTCTCCGGGTTCAAGGCCCTGAGCGGCAACCTCGCGACCTTTATCGCGCTGCGGGTTGGCGTCAACCTCGGCGCAGGCTGGGGCGAGCCGGTGGGCGTGAGCAACACCGCCGAATGGTGGCCGGTGGAACGTCGTGGTTTTGCCCTTGGCGCGCACCACACCGGTTACCCGATCGGCGCCATGCTCAGTGGCATCGTCGCCAGCTTTGTCATCAGCACCTTCGGTGAAGACAACTGGCGCTACGTGTTCTTCTTCGCGTTCGTGGTGGCGTTGCCGCTGATGATTTTCTGGGCGCGCTATTCCACCGCCGAACGCATCACCGCGCTGTACGTCGACATCGCCGCCAAGGGCATGACCCCGCCGGACAACGCACCGGCCAGCCAAGTGAAGGGCCACGCCTGGCGCACCTTTATCGCCACGTTGCGCAACCGCAATATCGCCCTGACGGCGGGTAATACGATGCTGACCCAAGTGGTGTACATGGGCGTCAACATCGTGCTGCCGGCCTACCTGTACAACATCGCCGGGCTGTCCCTGGCCGAGTCGGCGGGGATGAGCGTGGTGTTCACCTTGACCGGGATTCTCGGGCAACTGGTGTGGCCGTCGCTGTCGGACATCATTGGCCGGCGCGTCACCCTGATCATCTGCGGGGTGTGGATGGCGGCCAGTGTCGGTGCGTTCTACTTCGCCAATACCCTGACCCTGATCATCGTCGTGCAACTGCTGTTCGGCCTGGTGGCCAACGCAGTGTGGCCGATCTACTACGCGGTGGCCTGCGACTCGGCCGAGCTGTCGGCGACCTCCACCGCCAATGGCATCATCACCACCGCGATGTTTATCGGTGGCGGCCTGGCGCCGGTGCTGATGGGCAGCCTGATTGCCATGGGCGGCGGCTGGACCACCTTGCACGGCTACACGGTGTGCTTCTTCGTGATGGCCGGCTGTGCCCTGGGCGGGGCGCTGCTGCAACTGTTTTCCCATCGCCCGCCGGCGCTGGTTGCGCAACTCGAACCCTAGAACAACACCGATGCGTCCCCCAGCCGTTGCGCTGGCGGGGCGCCAAGAGGAATTGCCCGATGAAGACTGCCAACACCGCCCGTGAACCACGGGAGTTGAACAAACTGATGTTCGTCAAGCTGATGCCCTTGCTGATCATCGCCTACGTGCTGAGCTTCCTGGACCGCACCAACATCGCCTTGGCCAAGCACCACCTGGACGTTGACCTGGGGATTTCAGCAGCGGCCTATGGCCTGGGCGCCGGGCTGTTTTTCCTGACCTATGCGCTGTCGGAAATCCCCAGCAACCTGATCATGCACAAGGTCGGCGCGCGGTTCTGGATAGCCCGGATCATGGTGACCTGGGGCCTGATTTCGGCGGCCATGGCGTTCGTCCAGGGTGAGACCTCGTTCTATATCCTGCGCCTGCTGCTGGGCATTGCCGAAGCCGGCCTGTTTCCCGGGGTGATGCTGTACCTCACCTACTGGTTCAACCGCGAGCAACGGGCGCGGGCCACCGGGTATTTCCTGCTCGGCGTGTGTTTTGCCAACATCATCGGTGGCCCGGTGGGCGCGGCGTTGATGCGCATGGACGGGCTGCTCGGCTGGCACGGCTGGCAGTGGATGTTCCTGCTCGAAGGGCTGCCGGCAGTCGCGTTTGCCTGGGTGGTGTGGTGCAAGTTGCCGGACCGTCCGAGCAAGGCACCATGGCTCTCGGCCGAAGAGGCGCGCGGGATTGAACAGCGCATCGCGATGGAGACCGAAGAGGGCGCAGGCGAGGGCGGGCATTCCCTGAAGAACTGGCTGACACCGCAGATCCTGCTGGCGATCTTTGTGTATTTTTGCCATCAGATCACCATCTACACCGTGATCTTTTTCCTGCCGAGCATCATCAGCAAATACGGTGAATTGAGCACCATGAGCGTCGGCTTGCTGACCTCATTGCCGTGGATTGCCGCAGCGGCCGGCGCTGTGTTGCTGCCGCGCTTTGCGACCACGCCCACCCGTGCCCGACGGCTGTTGATTACCGGTTTGCTGACCATGGCATTGGGGCTGGGGATTGCCTCGGTGTCGGGGCCGGTGTTCAGCCTGCTGGGCTTTTGTGTGTCGGCGGTGATGTTCTTTGTGGTGCAGTCGATCATCTTTCTCTACCCGGCCTCGCGCCTCAAGGGCGTGGCGCTGGCGGGCGGGCTGGGCTTCGTCAATGCCTGCGGATTGCTCGGCGGGTTTGTCGGGCCGTCGGTGATGGGCGCGATCGAGATGAGCACCGGCAATGCCACGAATGGCTTGAAGGTAATTGCCGTGGTGCTGGTGGTGGCCGCGTTGGCCGCCTTGCGTTTGCGTCAGGGGCAGGAGCCCGGTCACACCAGCAACGAGGTAGGAAACCCCGAAGCCAGCACCAGGTAAGCCACGACTGCCGCCAGGCACAAACCGACAAATACCCGTAACAGTGTCCTGGCGGTGGGATGAGCGATGAATTTGATGGCCCAGAGCAAAATCCCGGCAACCAGGACGCTCAAGGCAGAAATGACCAGCACGATGGTGTTCTCGCAAGCCTTGGAAGCTGCTTTATAGTCCCAAAGGCCCGTGTTGAACAGTGTGCGCATAGACGCAGGGCCCCGGGTGTTTCTAAACTGCGACTTATCCAGGGCAGTGGGGCGGTCGCCGATGAATCGCAATGAATTACGCAAGGCCGACATCAATTTGATGGTGGTCTTTGAAACCTTGATGCTCGAACGCAACGTGACCCGGGTGGCGGAGAAGCTGTTTCTCGGGCAACCCACCATCAGTTCGGCCCTCAACCGCCTGCGTACGTTGTTCAATGACCCGCTGTTCATTCGTGTCGGCCATCGGATGGAACCTACCGCGCGGGCCGAGGAAATCATCAAGCACCTGTCGCCGGCCCTCGACTCCTTGTCGTCGGCCCTGAGCCTGACCCACGATTTCGACCCGTCCATCAGCACCATGACCTTTCGCATCGGCCTGTCCGATGACGTCGAGTTCGGCCTGCTGCCGCCGCTGCTGCGCGCCTTGCGCCAGGAAGCGCCGCAGGTGGTGTTCGTGGTGCAGCATGTGGATTACTGGCGCATCCCGGACCTGCTGGGTTCCGGGGATATCACCGTCGGCATCACCCAGACCCGCGGCCTGCCGGCCAATGCCAAGCGCAAATTATTGCGGCATATCCGCCCGTGCCTGCTGCGGGCGGATGCCTCGGACAAACCCCTGACCCTCGACGAATATTGCGCACGGCCCCATGTGCTGGTGTCCCACACCGCCAACGTGTCCGGGTTTGCCGATGAGTGGCTGGCGGAAATCGGTCGCAAGCGCCACGTGGTGCTCTCGGTGCCGCAATACAGCGCATTGCCGGCGCTGCTCGCCGGCACCGACATGATCGCCAGCCTGCCGGATTACACCGCCCAGGCCATGGCCGCCGGAGGCAATCTGTTCTGTGAACCGTTCCCGTTCGAAACCCCGACCCTGGACTTGTCGATGGTCTGGCTCAGCCACGTTGACACCGATCCGGCGGAGCGCTGGATGCGTTCGCGGCTGGAGGCGTTCATGAGCGAGCGGGACATGCTGCCGGTGGTCGCACCCAAATCTTGAGATAAAACCTTCAGGGAGATCCAGGCATGGCCCCATCCCGTTCCTTGCTGCGTGGGCGCGGCAGTCATGACAGCGGCAAGGTTGGCATGGTCGAGCTGTTTTTCGACCTGGTGTTCGTGTTTGCCGTGACCCAGTTGTCCCATTCGCTGCTCGCCCACTTGTCCATCGGCGGTGCCGTGCAGGTGGCGTTGATGATGGTCGCGGTGTGGTGGGTGTGGATCTTCACTTCGTGGGTCACCAATTGGCTGGACCCGGAAAAAATCCCGATCCGCATCGGCCTGTTCGGCTTGATGGTGGCGGGCCTGTTGCTGTCCTCGTCGATCCCCAAGGCGTTTACCGATCGCGGGCTGTTGTTCGCCGGCGCCTATGTGTTCATGCAGGTAGGACGCACGCTGTTTGCGTTGTGGGCGGTGCGCGGCGAGTCGCTGAACATGACTCGCAATTTCCAGCGGATCCTGGCGTGGATGCTGTTTTCCGGGGTGTTCTGGATCACCGGTGCGCTGCTCGAAGGCGAGCAGCGCCTGGCCTTCTGGGCCCTGGCGCTGTTGATCGAGTTGATTTCCCCGTCGGTGTATTTCTGGGTGCCCGGGCTTGGGCCCTCGACGCTTGCGGACTGGAATGTGGAAGGCAACCACATGGCCGAACGCTGCGGCCTGTTTGTGATCATCGCCCTCGGTGAGTCGTTGCTGGTGACCGGCGCGACCTTCGCCGAACTGCCCTGGAGCGTGGACGGGCTGGCGGCATTCCTGGTGGCAGTGGTGGGCAGTATCGCCCTGTGGTGGATCTATTTCGACAGCGGCGCCGAGCGCGCCCACCATCGCATTGCCAGCTCTGCCGACCCGGGCCGTCAGGCGCGGATCGCCTACACCTACCTGCATGTATTGATCGTCGCCGGGATTATCGTCAGCGCCGTGGCCGACGAACTGGTGTTGGTGCATCCGGGGCATGCCAGCCAGGCGGGCGTGGTGGCGATCATCGCCGGCCCGTGGTTGTTCCTGCTGGGCAGTGCGTTGTTCAAATGGGTGATGAGCGACCGGCCGTTGCCACCGTTTTCGCACCTGGGCGGCTTGCTGATGCTGCTGGTATTGCTGCCGCTGGGATTGCAGCAGGTGTTTTCGGCGTTGGTACTGGGGGCGTTGACGTCGGCGGTGTTGGTGATCGTGGCGATCTGGGAAAATCGCTCGCTGCACAGCCTGACCGAAGTTTCACACTGAAAGCGGTCTGATTCCGCCCGGCCCCGTGCTATATGTATGACTCTTTTCCTACAACAACTCGGAGCCTTTCATGCCGCATCTGCATCTGGAATACACCGCCAATCTCACAGAGCTGGCCGTTGAGAAAACCTTGTTGCGGCTCAACAACGTGCTGATGGCGTCCGGGCAGTTCGGTTCCGAGTTCGATATCAAAAGCCGCGCGCTGAAGGTGGAGACATTCCAGGTTGGCACGTCCATCAGCCCGCGCGCTTTTATCGCGGTCAAGCTGTCGCTGCTTAGCGGGCGTTCACCGCAGGTCAAGAAGCAATTGTCGGAAAGCCTGTTGGCGGCGCTGCAGGACCTGGGCGAATGGCCGGCGGATTTGCAGGTTCAGCTCAGCGTCCTGCTGGTAGACATGGATCGCGATTCCTACAGCAAAGTCACCATCGGCTAACTACTTTAGGAGCGAGCTTGCTCGCGAAAAACTAACAGACGACGCGGGGATCCTGAATGCCCGTGTCATCGTTAACGTTCTTCGCGAGCAAGCTCGCTCCTACAAAAAAGTTATAGCAACCCCTGATCCGCACACACCTTCACCACCTGCTCCCTGAACCACGTGTTGGCGCTGTCCTGCGCGCTGTGTTCATTCCACTGCATATCCAGGGTAAACCCCGGCAAACCGTTCGGCGCTTCGCAATGGCCGAACACGGTTGTGTCTGCCAGCAGCTTCAGCACTCGACGGGGCAAGGTGACGATAAAGTCAGTGCCGGTGATCATCTTCAGCGCCGCGCTGTAGCTGTTGGCGCGGGCGATCACCTGGCGCTTGTGGGACTGGCGCGCCAGCCAGCCGTCGATCATGTTGGTGTCGGAACTCCAGGGCGTGGGGAACACATGGCGCCGGGCGACGAAGGATTGCAGGCTGAACGCCGGTTCCCGGGGCGCCGAGTGTTTGTCGAACACGCACACCAGGTCGTCCTCCAGCAGCATCTGGGTCTTGATGTCCTTGTGCTCGCGATGAAAGTGCGGCCCGAAGCAAATCACCAGGTCCAGACGCCCGTCGCGCAAGGCGTCGGCCGGGACCTCGGTTTCGAGCTTCTGCACGTTGACGATCACCGGCAGGTCGGCGCGGTCGAAGTTTTTCAGCAGGCGCGGCAGGATCAACTGTTCGAAGTATTCGGGGGCGCAGACGTTGAAGGTCACAGCCTTCTGGGTGGGGTCGAACGTTTGGCTGCCGGCATGGCACAGGTTGATGCTTTCGAGGATTTTCTGCACATGCCCGTACATGGTGGCGGCTTTGTACGTAGGACGCATGCCCGCCCGGGTGTTGATAAACAACTCGTCTTCGAAGCTCGTGCGCAGCTTCTTCAGGCTGTAGCTCACGGTGGACTGGCTGACGAACAGGGTTTCGGAAACCTCGGTGACGCTGCTTTGGTCGTAAACAGCGACAAACACCATCAGGTCCTGCATATCGAGCTTTCTAAGCAAGTTGCTGTTTAGCATCCGTTCCGTCCGCAAGCGCTTTGTACCGAAATCGGTACAAGACAATACAAAATGTTAACGGAACGCTCGTACCAATAGAAAGCTCTGTCGGACCTTTCTCTGTTTGAGGTGGGACAAATAATGTTTACAACACGACCTCAGCGAATATGCCGCGCGTAATGCCGGGGATCGAAGCGCAGTACGATCAGCAGCATCACCACCACCACGGCCGTCAAAGACCACCAGGCCCACTCGAAGCTGCCCAGCTGGTCGCGGATCATCCCGGCAATCAACGGCGACAACCCGGCGATCAGGTAGCCGATGCCCTGCACAAAGGCCGTCAGGCCACCGGCGCGGCGCGGGTTGTCGAGGTGGTCGAGGGACAGGATCAGGCTCATCGGAAACAAGCCGCCAATGCCCAGGCCGAGCAAACACGGCCACAGCAGGCTCAGGTATTGCGGGCTCAGGATCAGCCCGCAGAAGCCGGCGATGATCAGCACCAGCAGCACCGCGACCACACCCCGCTTGTCCCTCCGGCGGTTGGCGATGGCCGGGGTAGTCAGGCCGGAGACCACTTCCATGGCCGTCAAAAAGCCCAGCAACAGGCCGGCGTTCTGTTCACTCCAGCCTTGTTCCACGTAGTACGGCGCCAGCCAGGCCAGTACGCAGGTGTAGGACGCGGTACCGAGGCCGAAGAAAATCGCCAGCAACCAGGCCCGGCGATTGCCGAAGAATGACGCCTGCGGGCCTGCGCCGGCTTGCGGCAGCGGCGGCAGCACCGAGCGTTGGGCGTACCAGAACACCAGCGCCAATACCGCGAGAACCGCCCAGATGGCCAGGCCGATGCGCCAGCTGCCGGTTTGCACCTGGATAAACGGCGAGAACGAAGCGGCGAGGGCCGCGCCGCCCATGATCGCGGTGACGTACAGGCCCATGAACAGGGAAACGTTGTCGCTGAAGCGCGACTTGATCAAGGCGGGCATCAACGCCTGGATCATCGCGATGCCTACGCCGGCGGCAATGGCGCTGAGGATCAGCTCAACCGCCGAGTCCAGGAACAACCGGGAGACGGTGGCCAGGCCGATCACCACCAGCGACAGCACAATGCTGCGATGCTCGCCGAAGCGTTTGGCCACGGCCATGCCAAAAAACATCGCCAGGCCCATGGCCATGACCGGCAGCATGGTCAGCAGGGAGGCCGTGCTGAAACTCAGGGCCACATCGGCGCGAATCGACGACAACAACGGGCCGACGGCGGCCATCGACGGGCGCAGGTTGAGGGCGACCAGCACAACGCTGATCATCAGCCAAACGGCGGTGGCGGGTTTTGCGCGGACGTTTTCCATGGGCGAGCCTTGAACTGACAAGGGCAGTATTAGGCCGGGCGTGGGGGAGGGCGGCAAATGAGAAAGTCGTTGGGGCTATTGAAAAAATGCATCTGCTGACACGGCACAAATCAACAGGTAGGAGCTGGCTTGCCTGCGATAGCGGTGGGTCAGGCAACACATCTGTGTCTGATAGACCGCAATCGCAGGCAAGCCAGCTCCCACAGGGAACAGTGGTGCTCTTGAGTGTTTCTACACCGCCCGGATCACATGCTTGATCTCCTGAAACGCCTGCAACCCCCAAGGCCCCAGTTCGCGGCCAATGCTGCTCTGCTTGTAACCACCCCACGCCGTTTGCGGGAAGATCACCTGCGGCGCATTGATCCACACCAAACCCACCTGCAAAGCATTCGCCACTCGCTCAGCCGCTTCCAGGTTGCTGCTCAGCACGCTCGCGACCAGGCCAAACTCACTGTCATTGGCCAGCGCCACAGCCTCGGCCTCATTGGCAAAACTGCGCACGCACAGCACCGGGCCGAAGATCTCCTCGTTCCACAACGCGCTGTCCAACGGCACTTCAGTGAAGACCGTCGGGCGAATGAAATACCCATGAGGCAAATCCGCCGGGCGCCCGCCGCCACACAGCAGCTTCGCGCCGGCTTGCACGCCACGTTCGATATGCCCCAGCACCCGCTGGTACTGCGCACGGTTGACCAATGCGCCCATTTCCACGTCTTCGGCAAACGGGTCCGCCACGCGAATGCTCTCGGCCCTGGCCTGCAAGCGGGTGAGAAACTCGTCCGCCAGTTCGTCGGCCACCAACACCCGGCTGGTGGCGGAACACATCTGCCCGGCGTTGAAGAAACCACCGCCGCAGGCCAGTTCCACGGCCAGGTCGAGGTCGGCGTCCGCCAGCACCAGCAACGCGGATTTGCCGCCCAGTTCCAGGCTCACACCCTTGACCGTTTCGGCGGCGCGCTGCATCACCTGCACGCCCACGGCATTGCTGCCGGTGAAGGAGATTTTCGCGATCCGTGGGTCAGCCGCCATCGGCGCGCCCACCGCCAGGCCAGTGCCGCAGACCAGGTTGAACACACCGGCAGGCAAGCCCACCGAGGCGATGATCCGGGCCAGTTCCAGCTCTGCCAGCGGCGTCACTTCCGAAGGCTTGAGCACCACGCAGCAACCGGCCGCCAGCGCCGGGGCGAGTTTCCAGGCGGTGGTCACCATCGGGAAATTCCACGGCACGATCAGGCCGACCACGCCGCAGGGTTCACGGCGTACACGGGCGCTGAAATCCTCAGTGGGCAGTACCACCGGACGGTCCTGGGTGGCGTCCATTTCGTCGGCCAGGTTCGCGTAATAGGCAAAGGTGGCGATCACGTCATCCACATCGATGCCGGCTTCAAACAGCGGCTTGCCGTTGTTGCTCGATTGCAGTTGCATCAGGTGTTCACGCTCTGCGCTCACACCCTCGGCGATCTTGCGCAACAGCGCGGCGCGGTCGCGGCCGGTGCTTTTTGACCAGCCCGGGAAGGCCGCGCTGGCGGCGCCGATGGCCTCAGTCACCGCGCCTGCATCACCCACGCTCACTTGGGCCAGGGTGGCCTCGGTGGCCGGGTTGATCACGTCCAGCACGTCATGGCCGGCACGCCACGCGCCATTGATAAACAGCCCATTCAATACCGCGCTCATACCGCCACCTCCTTCATCCAAAGGCCCTGGTCGATTTCAATCAGCGTCGGGCCCTGGCGATCAGTCGCGGCACGCAAGGCGCTGCGTAATTCCTCAACACCCTGGACGCGCTGGGCAGCAGCGCCGAGGGCCTTGGCCACGCCGATAAAGTCCGGGGTGTAGATGTCCACGCCCACCGGTTCGATGGCGCGGTTGACCATGTATTTCTTGATCTCCTCATAGCCCTGGTTATTCCACAGCAGCACGATCACCGGCGTGCGCGCTTCCACGGCGCTGGCCAGTTCCGGCAGGGTGAATTGCAGGCCGCCGTCGCCGATCAGGCACACCACCGGCGCACCGTTGCCGCGCCCCAGCCACGCACCGATGGCCGCCGGCAAGGCGTAGCCGAGGGTGCCGTAGCCGGTGGAGGAGTTGAACCAGCGGCGCGGTTGGTCGAGGTTCAGGGTCAGGTTGCCGGTGTACACCGGTTGGGTGGAGTCGCCCACCAGTACGGCGTCGGGCAGTTCGTCCAGGACGGTGTTGAGGAACAGGGTTTGCGCGCGGGTGGCGGCGTCCCAGGTGGGTTCCAGTTCGCTCCACAGGCGGGCGACGCGGTGGGCGCCCCAGTTGCTGTCGCGGGCGGCCAGGGGTTTGTTGCCCAGCTCGGCAAGCAGTGCCTGCGCAGCGATTTGCGCGTCGGCTACCAGCGCGACTTGCGGCGGGTAATTGCGCACGGTCTGGTCGGAATCGATGTCGATGCGCAGCAGGGCGCCGGGAATGTCGAAGCCGCCGGCGAAGGTCACGTCGTAGTCGGTTTCGGCCAGCTCGGTGCCGATCGCCAGCACCACGTCTGCCTCGGCCACCAGCGCGCGGGTGGCGACCAGGGTTTGGGTCGAGCCGATCAGCAGCGGGTGGTTGGCGGCCAGCATGCCCTTGGCATTGATGGTCAGCGCCACCGGCGCGCCGAGGGCTTCGGCCAGCTGCGTCACCTCGGGGGCTGCGTCGATGGCACCGCCACCGGCGAGGATCAGCGGACGTTTCGCCGCTGCGAGCAACTGGCTCATCTGCTTGACCGCCGACGGCGCAGCGCCAGCGCGGGAAACGCTGACCGGTTCGCTGCCGAGCAACGCGTCGGCGTTTTCCACCAGCACGTCCAGCGGGATTTCGATGTGCACCGGGCGCGGTCGTCCGGCCTGGAACAGCGCAAATGCCCGGGCCAGTACACCGGGCAACTCGGCTGCCGACATCAAGGTATGGGAGAACGCCGCCACGCCCGCGATCATCGCGTTCTGGTTCGGCAGCTCGTGCAGCTTGCCGCGCCCGCCGCCCAGCTGGCTGCGGGACTGCACGCTGGAGATCACCAGCATCGGGATCGAGTCGGCGTAGGCCTGGCCCATGGCGGTGGTGATGTTGGTCATGCCGGGGCCGGTGATGATGAAGCACACGCCGGGCTTGCCGCTGGTGCGCGCATAGCCGTCGGCCATGAAACCGGCGCCCTGTTCGTGGCGCGGGGTGACGTGGCGGATGCTCGAGCGCGCCAGGCCCCGGTAGAGTTCCACGGTGTGCACGCCGGGGATGCCAAACACCTGGTCCACGCCGTAGCCTTCCAGCAGGTTGACCAATACTTCGCCGCAGGTCGCCATTGTCGTCGCTCTTATTGTTGATAAAGGCCCGTATTGGAACGGCTGGCCCGTAGCGGCAACAATCGATAAAAAGTCATACTAGCCATGTCCTCACGTCATGGCTGCGCCCTTATGAAACGTCTTCCGCCGCTGCCGGCCCTGCACACCTTTTGGGTCACGGCCCAGTGCTGCAACTTCACCCGAGCCGCCGAGCAATTGCACATCACCCAGGGCGCGGTGAGTCGGCAGATCGCCGGGCTGGAAAGTCATCTGGGCTATGCGCTGTTCCAGCGCCAGGCTCGTGGCTTGAGCCTCACCGAAGAGGGCCGCGAATGGTCACTGCGGGCGCAGCAGGTGTTCGGCCTGATCGGCGAGGCGGTGGAGCAGATCGGCACCCGCCGCGAGACCTTGCAGCTCAAGGCCTCCACCTGCGTGATGCGCTGGCTGTTGCCGCGCCTGATGCAGTGGCAGCAGGAACGCCCGGATGTGCCGGTGGAGTTGACCACCACCGTGGCCTACACCGTCGACTTTCGCCGCGAGCAGTTCGATGCCGCGGTGATCTACGCGCCGATTGCCGAGCAGTCGGCCCAGGCCCGGCATCTGTTCGATGAGCGCCTGACACCGGTGTGCGCGCCGGCCTTGCTCGGTGACTTGCACACGCCCGCCGATTTGCAGCAACAGGTGTTGTTGCACCCTACGCGGGATGAGCGCGATTGGGCGTTGTGGTTGAAAGCGGCGAATACACGCTTGAGCAATCTGGCCCAGGGGCATCATTTTGAAACCCTGGACCTGGCGATGACGGTGGCGTCCCAAGGCTCGGGCGTGGCAATTGGCGACAGCGCGCTGATTGGCGAGGACCTGAAGGCGGGGCGGTTGGCCACGCCGTTTGAACTACGGGTGCCGACGGGGATGGGGTATTACCTGGTGTACCCGCCGGGCACTGAGCCCTCGGCGGGGTTGGAGCAGCTTATGGACTGGCTGGTGAGCCAGGCACAGTCGCCGTCACAATGAAGATCAAAATGTGGGAGCGGGCTTGCTCGCGAAGGCGCCGGGTCAGCCAATACATCTGTTGACTGACACACCGCATTCGCGAGCAAGCCCGCTCCCACATTTTTAGTGCGCGTCAGCCTTAGTAGCCGACGGTAAACCGCTGGCGCGAATGCTTCGGCGTTTCCACTTCATCAATCAGCGCAATCGCAAAGTCGGCAAAGCTGATCCAGCTGCGGCCTTCACTGCTCACCAGCAATTCATCCTGGCCCAGGCGGAATGTGCCGGTGCGTGCGGTCTCGACGAACTCCGCCGAAGGCGACAGGAAGGTCCAGTCCAAGTCTTTTTCCTGGCGCAGGGTATCGAGGAAAACACTGCCGGCGCTGGCTTCGGCTTTGTATTCCTCGGGGAAGCCCGGGCTGTCGATCACTCGGCTGCCGCCCGGCAACAACAGCGAACCGGCACCGCCGACCACCAGCAGGCGCTTCACGCCGGCTTTTTTCACCGGGTTGATCACCGCTTCCGGCGGCAGGGTGGCGAAGTGCGCCGCACTGATCACCACGTCGTTGCCGCGGATGGCCTGTTCCAGTGCCTGGGCATCCAGCGCATCGACTTGCTTGGCGGTGACGCCAGGGCGCGCCCCGATCTTGTCGGTATTACGTGCGATGGCCGTGACGGTGTGCCCGCGACGCAACGCTTCTTCCAGCAGTTGTCTACCGGCACGACCGGTGGCACCAATGATTGCGATCTTGCTCATGACGTTCTCCAGTACGGTTAAGGGTTGAATCGACTCACCACTGCATTTCGCCCTTGGCGACTTTGGCGCCCAGTTCCAGGGTGCTCTCGTCACCCAGGTTCGGGTAACGCTTTTGCATCGCCGCAATCAGGGCGGCGGAGTCCTTGGCCTTGGCGGTTTCTTCGTCAAAGGCCTTGATGTAGTCGGCGGTGAACGCCACGGATTTGAGCGACGGCGTGCCCAGGTAGTGACCCGGAATCACGGTGCGCGGTTTCAAGTCCTGGATACGTTGCAGGGTGGCCAGCCAATCGGTGTGGGACTTCGCGGTCTGCGTATCGGCCATCCACACATGAATGTTTTCCGCGACGACTACACCACCGACCACCGCCTTGATCGACGGGATCCACACAAAGGTGCGGTCCGGTTGTGCGCCGTCGAGGCCGATCACCTCCAACTGCTTGCCTTCGAGGGTCAGGCTGTGGCCCTCAAGCACCTGGGGAATGACGGCTTTGCCAGGCTTGTCCGCGCCCAGTTTCGGGCCCCAGAACGCCAGTTTGTGTTCAACGGTGGCCTTGATATGGTCCACCACCGGCTGCGGTGCCAGGACTTTGGCCTGGGGGAAGGCGGCGGTCAGGGTATCGAGGCCGAAGTAGTAGTCCGGGTCGCCGTGGCTGATGTAGATGGTAGTCAGGCGCTTGCCGCTGGCGCGGATTTTTTGCACCAGTTGCTCGGCCTGGGTCTTGCCGAATTGGGCGTCCACCAGGATCGCATCTTTGTCGCCGCTGACCAGTACCGAGGTGACCGGCATCATCGCGGTTTCGCCCGGGTTGTAGGCGTCCAGAGTCAAGTCGGCCGCCATGGCGTGCGCGGCGAAGGCCAGGGAGGCGGCGGCCAGGGCCACGCGCTTGAGCGGGGAGAATCCAAACATGTGCAGCTCCAGTCATCGGTAAGGTGTGGACAGAGCTTAGTTGCACCAAACGCTACAAAAAATGCGATGCTTGGACATAGTTTGTTTCTAAAAGCGGGCAAATCATGGATCGTCTTCAAGCAATGCGGGTGTTTGTCGCGGTGGTGGACTTGGGCAGCCAGTCGGCGGCAGCCGACCATCTGGACCTGTCGCGCCCGGTGGTGTCGCGCTACCTGGCGGAGCTGGAAGACTGGGTCGGCGCGCGCCTGATGCACCGCACCACCCGCAAGCTCAGCCTGACCGCCGCCGGCAGCGAAACCTTGCCCCGTTGCCGACAGATGCTGGAGTTGTGCAGCGACATGCAGGCCGCCGTCAGCGAACCGGACGAAGCACCCCGTGGCCTGCTGCGCCTGAGTGTCAGCACCTCGTTCGGCCAGGCACAGCTGGCCGATGCCATGGCCGAATACGTCAAGCGCTACCCGCTGGTCAACATCGATATGCAGATGCTTGATCGCACGGTGAACCTGGTGGATGAGCGCATCGACCTGGCGATCCGCACCAGCTTCGAACTGGACCCCAACCTGATCGCCCGCCGACTCACGCTGTGCCGTTCGGTGATCTGCGCATCGCCCGCTTACCTGCTGGAGCATCCGCAACCGCGGCAGGTACAGGACCTGGCCCGGCACAATTGCCTGACCCACTCCTACTTCGGCAAAAGCCTGTGGCACTTCATGGAGAACGGCGAGCCGGTGTCGGTGCCGGTGCAGGGCAATATCAGCGCCAACGAGGCCAGTACCTTATTGCGGGTGACGCTGGCGGGAGCAGGGGTGTCGCGGCTGCCGAGTTATCAGGCGGGCGACTACATCCGCAGCGGCGAGTTGATCCGCTTGTTGCCCGAGGCCGAGCCGCAGCAGATGAACATCTACGCGGTGTACGCCTCGCGCAAGCATATGCCGGCGGCGCTGCGCAGCCTGCTGGATTTCCTGGTATTGAGGTTTCCGGAAGAGCCGGTGTGGGACGTCGGTCTCTAAGCCTGCATAAACAGGTTGAATGTCGCCCGATAATGGCGACTTGCCCCAGCTGACCTATGCTTATCAAAGCACCTTCTTGATCGGATCAGAGGTCAGCATCATGTCGATCAAAACAAGAAAGTACCTGATGATTTTCACCCTGTGCGCCGCCGCCACCGCGCTCTATGGCACTGCCGCCTACCGCGTCGAACAGACCCGCATGCAGCCGGGCTTCGCCTCCAGCTGCAATCACGGTCAATGCGTTGGCCACATGGCTGCCTTCAGTTCGCTTCGCTAGAGGCCTGGTCGGCTTTCAACTGCTCCCGAAACGCCTTCGGGGAGAACCCGACGCGTCGGCGAAACAGCCGTGAGAAGTTGGTCGGGTCGGAAAAGCCCAACACCTCCGACATTTCATTGATGGTCATGCTGGTGTAGGTCAGCAGGCGCTTGGCTTCCAGCAACTGGCGGTCGTGCATGATCTGCAACGCGGGCTGCCCGCCCAACTCCCGACACGTCCCGTTCAGGTGTGAGACCGAGATCCCGAGCTTGTGGGCCAGGTCTTCGATTTTCGGGTGCTCGCGATAATGTTGCTCTACCAGCAGGGTGAACCGGCGGAAGTATTCGCGGCCCCGCGGTGCCCGTGGATGGCGACGCTGGATGGCCTGGCGGCTGATCCACACCAGCAGTACGCTGACCAGGGCGTGCATCATCATGTCTCGCGCCGGTTGGTCGCTGGCGTACTCCTCCTGCAGGCGCGCAAACAGGCTGTTGAGGTAGTCACTGTCGTTGCCGGCAGGGTAGCTGCCCAGGGCATTCAGGCCATCCAGCGCCGCGCCCAGTTGCCCCTGCAGGTGCGCCATCAGCGGCGCGGCCAGGGTGACCACAAACCCCTCGACGTCTTCGGAAAAGCGAAAGCCATGCACGCATAACGGCGGCAGCACCTGCAGCGTCGATTCATTCAGGGTGCTGCGCTGCCCCTCGATCTCCAGTTGTGCCTGGCCTTTGTGCACGTAAAGCAACTGGCACAGGTCCGCATGCCGGTGGGGCTGGATTTCCCACTGGTACTCACGGCTGCGCCGGGAGATGGTTTCACAGTGCAACAAATCCGGGGTCGGCCATTGCTGGCTCTCACCGTAGAGTTTGAACACTGGAATCGCGGCACTGGCAGTTTTGGTCATGGCTTCATCCGATACTTCGGGAGAGTTGTGCGGTAATCGCCCCAATTGGCGAAAAGCGCAGCTTTGGGCTCAGTTTTCACCTTCTTATGCCGGGCACTCAAGTGAAAAATGCCAGCAACACCTTCAATGACAACTCTTTCACCGGATACGTTCGGGTGAAGCTTGCGGGCCATAAAAATAATGAAAACGCTGAAAACCCAAGTCGCCATCATCGGCGCCGGTCCCTCGGGGCTGCTGCTCGGTCAACTGTTGCACAACGCCGGGATCGAAACCCTGATTCTTGAGCGCCAGACGCCGGATTACGTGCAAGGGCGCATCCGTGCCGGGGTGCTGGAACAAGGCATGGTCGACCTGCTGCGCCAGGCCGGCGTGAGTGCGCGGATGGATGCCGAAGGCCTGGTGCATGAGGGCTTTGAGCTGGCGCTGAATGGGCAACTGACCCATCTCGACCTCAAGACGCTGACCGGCGGCAAGACGGTGATGATCTACGGGCAAACCGAAGTCACCCGCGACCTGATGGCCGCGCGCCAGGCCAGCGGCGCGACAACGTTGTATGAAGCCGGCAACGTGCAGCCCCATGATCTGAAAAGCCCGGAGCCGTGGCTGAGCTTCGAACATAAAGGCGAGCATTACCGGCTGGACTGCGACTACATCGCTGGCTGCGATGGTTTTCACGGTGTGGCGCGCCAGTCGATTCCCACCGAGGCATTGAAAGTCTTTGAACGGGTCTATCCGTTTGGCTGGCTGGGCATCCTCGCCGACACCCCGCCGATCCACGATGAACTGGTGTACGCCAAGCACGAACGCGGTTTTGCCCTGTGCAGCATGCGTTCACCGACCCGCAGCCGTTATTACCTGCAGGTGCCGGCCGATGAGTCGGTGGACGACTGGTCCGATGCACGCTTTTGGGATGAACTGAAAACCCGCTTGCCCAGCTCACTCACCGAGCAACTGGTGACCGGCCCGTCCATCGAAAAGAGCATCGCGCCACTGCGCAGTTTTGTGGTGGAGCCGATGCAGTACGGCCGCCTGTTCCTGCTCGGCGACGCGGCCCACATTGTGCCGCCCACCGGCGCCAAGGGTTTGAACCTGGCGGCCAGCGATGTCAGTACCTTGTTCAATATCCTGCTCAAGGTGTATCGCGAGGGCCGAGTGGAATTGCTGGAGAAGTACTCGCAGATTTGCCTGCGAAGGATCTGGAAGGCCGAACGGTTTTCCTGGTGGATGACCTCGATGCTGCATCAGTTTCCTGAGGCAGACGGCTTCAGCCAGCGCATCGCCCAGAGCGAACTGGAATACTTCGTCGACTCCGAAGCCGGTCGTAAAACCATTGCAGAAAATTACGTCGGACTTCCTTACGAGGCTATCGAATAGTCAGCTATCTAGTACACTGACGAGCATTCCCGTGGGCCTCCTTTTCCCGCGGGCCCTTGCTCGCAGGTTCTGCCGTGACCAACCTCAATCAGCCCGCCACACCCGCCGTGCGCAGTGTCCTTGTCGCCTTGATGATGGCGATCTTTCTCGGGGCTTTGGACCAGACCATCGTCGCCGTCTCCATGCCGGCGATTTCCGCCCAGTTCCATGACGTCAACCTGCTGGCCTGGGTGATCTCCGGCTACATGGTGGCGATGACCGTGGCGGTGCCGATCTACGGCAAGCTCGGCGACCTGTACGGGCGCCGGCCGATGATGCTGATCGGCATGGGCCTGTTCACCCTTGCTTCGCTGTTCTGCGGCATGGCCCAGAGCATGGAGCAACTGGTGCTGGCGCGGATCCTCCAGGGCATCGGTGCTGGCGGGATGATTTCGGTCAGCCAGGCGATTATCGGCGACATTATTCCGCCCCGTGAGCGCGGGCGCTACCAGGGTTACTTCAGCAGCATGTACGCGGTGGCGAGCGTGGCCGGCCCGGTGTTGGGCGGCTACATGACCGAGTACCTGTCGTGGCGCTGGGTGTTCCTGATCAACCTGCCGCTGGGCGCGGGCGCCTGGTGGGTGGCCCATCGCACGCTGGTGGGGCTGCCGGTGCCGCAACGCAAGCCGGTGATAGACTACCTCGGCACTGTGCTGATGATCGTCGGTTTGACGGCGCTGTTGCTGGGTATCACCGAAATCGGCCAGGGCCATCATTGGCGCGACGATGAAGTGCTGGGGCTGTTGGTCTGTGCCGTGGTGGCG
Organism: Pseudomonas sp. NPDC087814; assembly: GCF_044742865.1. NCBI lineage: Bacteria > Pseudomonadati > Pseudomonadota > Gammaproteobacteria > Pseudomonadales > Pseudomonadaceae > Pseudomonas > Pseudomonas sp. NPDC087814. The sequence goes on from NZ_JBIUVK010000002.1 coordinate 103,057, forward strand.
TTGACGGTGTTTGTGTGGCACGAGCGTCGGGCGCGGGAGCCCTTGTTGCCGATGCACCTGTTTGCCAACCGCAGCGCGGTGTTGTGCTGGTGCACGATTTTCTTTACCAGTTTCCAGGCGATTTCCCTCACGGTGCTGATGCCGCTGCGCTACCAGACCGTCACCGGTTCCGGTGCCGACAGTGCCGCCTTGCATTTGCTGCCGCTGGCGATGGGTTTGCCGATGGGGGCGTATTTTGCCGGGCGCATGACCTCGGTGACCGGGCGTTATAAACCGATGATCCTGATTGGCGCCTTCCTGAGCCCGATCGCGATTTTCGGCATGGCGTTGAGTGCGCCTCAGGCGGTGGCGGTCACCAGTCTGTTTATGTTGCTGTGCGGGATTGCCGCCGGGATGCAGTTTCCGACTTCCCTGGTGGGTACGCAGAACTCGGTGGAGCAGCGGGATATCGGGGTGGCGACCAGCACCACCAACCTGTTCCGTTCCCTGGGCGGTGCGGTTGGGGTGGCATGCATGTCGGCGCTGTTGCTGGCGTTGTTGCAGGACTCCAGTTTTGCGCACCTGGCCAGTGGGGCGCTGGTCGCGGAAGGGAGTTCGGGGAATGTGCTGCTGGATGGCTTGAATGCGGCGCCTGGGCCGGCGCAGGATGCCTTGCGGGGGGAGTTGTTGATTACCTTCAGGCATTTGCTGATGGTCAGTGCCGGGGTGTCGTTGTTGGGGTTGGCGGCGGCGATTGCCATGCCTAATCGGGTGTTGCGGGGGCGGGAAGACAAGGCCAAATAGTCGAAAAAATGAAGATTAAATGTGGGAGCGGGCTTGCTCGCGAATGCGGTCTGTCAGTTGATAAATAGGTTGGCTGATACACCGCATTCGCGAGCAAGCCCGCTCCCACATTCGATTGCGTTCCAGCATTTAAATAGCTGACCTTCACGGGCTGTAATACCCCACAGCCACCATGAAATGTCCGGTTTTGCGCAAATACGCATGCTTGTTCTCAACCTTTCCGGTCACCGGATTTTTCCAGCGGTACTTGTATTCCCCCTGATCCTGCTCGGCCATGACCGCCAGGATCGGCTCACCCACCGGCTTCCCGTCGGGATCCTTGATCTTGCTGAAATCCGTATTCACCAACCGCGGAGTCGTGCCATGGGCCACGTAGCGCTGGGTGTCGAGGTCAACCACAAACACATACAAATCGTCCTGTAGAAAACCACCCTGCATGGCGTTGATGGCCTTGAGCGTCCCAACCGGGTCTTTCTCCAGCGCCTTGACGGCTTTGTTTCGCAGCGCTCTGGCATGTTCCGGCGTCGCCCGCGGCAGGTAGTAGCCAACGGCCAAAATCCGCTGCCCGACGCGCTGGTAATACACATGCTTGCGCTCCACCTTGCCGTCATTCCAGTTCTGCCACCGGTAATCGGCCTGCTGGATGCCACTGCCCTCAGGCACCGCCAACGCCTCCTTGAACGACTTGTTCAAATCCGGCCCCAGTACCTCGGAAACATTGCGCCCGATCAACGCAGAAGAGGGCCCGCCACTCGCCAGCAGCACGCCCTTGGTGTTGACCACGAACACGTAACGGTCCTGGTCGACGAATTCACCCTGGCGGCTGAACGCCGCAAAAGCCTTGTCACCATTCGTCTGGTAATACGCCAAGGCCTTTTCCAGCAAGGCCTTGGCGGCTTGGGCATCCGCCTCCTCAGCGGTGGCGGCGTGCACCTGGCCAACACATAACAGCAGCAGCCAGGTGGCTCGGAGCATTGCCTTCATTACCCGTCCCTCGATCTTGTTGGTGTGCCAAGAGCGTAGACGGTTTGCCGGCAAATCAGAACGGTTTGGTCGGCAGGTATTTGCCATCCAGGGTGATTACCGCGCGGGAGCCGCCGTCCGGGTCTTCGACCTTCTTGATGTCCAGCTTGAAGTTGATCGCGCTGATGATGCCGTCGCCAAATTGTTCGTGCACCAGGGCCTTGAGGGTCGAACCGTAGACCTGCAGCATTTCATAGAAACGGTACATGGTCGGGTCCGTCGGCACGCCGCCCGGAAAGCTGCCGCGCAGGGGCACGGTTTGCAGCAGGCGGCTGGCGTCCTGGTCGAGGCCAAGCTTGTCGCAGACCACATCGGCAGCGTCCTTGGGCAGCGGATGCTGGCCGAGCAGGGCGGCGGTAACGAACGCCAGGCTCAGGCCGGTGCCGTCGGTGAGGTCCTGCCATGACAGGTTCTTGCGCGCCTTGATGTCGATGACGGTGTCGGCCAGGGCCAGGCGTGGGGATTGGGCGAATTGGGATTGCAGCATGGTGATGTCCTCTTGGGTTTGAATAAGGTTCAGGCGGCGTGGGCACGGGTGGCCGGGTGGTCGAGCAGCGACATGAAGCGCCCGTTGCGGCCATCCAGGGCGTCGATGGCGCCGCTTTCGATGTCGTAGACCCAGCCGTGCAGGCTCAGCCGGCCTTGTTCCAGGGCCAGGGCCACGGAAGGGTGGGTCTTGAGGTTGGCCAGTTGGGCGACCACGTTTTCCCGTACCAGCGAGTTCAGCCGGTCGGCATCCGATGCGTGAGTGCGGGCGGCATTGATCACCTTGGCCGACTCGGCGTGGCGCAGCCAGTTGGCCACGGCGGGCAAGTGGTCGAGGCATTTGCAGGTGGAGATCGCGGTCATGGCACCGCAGTCGGAGTGGCCGCAGATCACGATGTCGCTGACGCCGAGAACGGCTACTGCGTATTCTACGGTGGCCGACACGCCGCCAGGCTCCGGCCCGTAGGACGGGACGATGTTGCCGGCGTTACGGATCACAAACAGGTCACCGGGTTCCTGCTGGGTCAGCAGTTCCGGGACTACGCGGCTGTCGGAACAAGACACGAACAACGTGCCGGGGTTTTGCGTGGTAGCCAGGTGTTTGAACAGGTCGCTGCGTTGAGTGAAGGCTTCACCCTGGAACTTGCGAAAGCCGTCGATGAGATCTTGCATGGTGGTTCTCCTTGCGTCGCTGATGGGGCAAGGATGGAAGTTTTCAGTTATAGCGTCCAAGACCGGCTTATTATGGTTTCTATAAGTCATGCCTATAGTTGGAGCGCCTTCCATGTTGCTGCGTCATATCCGCTACCTGCTGGCCGTTGCCGAGCACCGTAATTTCACCCGGGCGGCGGAGGCGCTGCATGTGTCGCAGCCGACCTTGTCGCAGCAGATCCGGCAACTGGAAGACACTCTCGGTGCGCCACTGCTGGACCGTTCCGGCAGACGCGTCAGCCTGACCGATGCTGGCGAGGCCTATGTGCGGTTTGCGCGCCTGGCCTTGCAGGATCTGCAGGCCGGCACCCGCGCCATGCATGACGTGCAGGACCTGAGCCGTGGCAGTTTGCGCCTGGCGATGACGCCGACATTTACCGCTTACCTGATCGGGCCGCTGCTGGCGCGATTTAACGGGCAGTATCCGGGGATTACAGTGAGTGTCGAGGAGCTGACCCAGGACCGCATGGAGGCGGCACTGACGGAGGATTTGCTGGATATCGGCATCGGTTTTACCGGCGAGCATTTGCCGGATATCGAGTGTGAAGGGGTGTTTGTCGAGGCGTTGAGCGTAGTGGTGAGCGCCGGTCATCCCGGCATTGATCGACAGTCGTGGCTCCAGCAGCCGTTGGTGCTGCTGAATGCCGGCTTCGCCACGCGTCGCTATATCGATGAGTATTTTCGCAGCCAGGCGGTGAAACCGCTGATCACCATGGAGGCCAATTCCATCAGTGCGATTATCGAAATCGTACGAAATACGCAGTTGGCGACCATCCTGCCCAGCGCGATTGCCCAGGTGCAGCCGGGGTTGCAGGCGGTGCCGCTAAGCCCGCCGTTGCCGCAACGCACGGCGGCGTTGCTCAGCCGCAAGGGAGGCTATCGCAGTGCGGCGTGCAGGGCGTTTGTCGAGCTGGTCAGGGCGCAGCCAGCCACTGATTGATGATGCCGTCATACACGCCGGTCACCGTGCTCAAGTGCAGCCACTGGTCCACGTAACTCTTCCATGCGACATCATCGCGGGGCAGCAGGAACGCTTTCTCGCTGTACTGCATGTACCGCTCGGGATTCACCGCGCACAGTCCCGGCTTGAGCTTCTGCTGATACCGCGCCTCGCTGGCGTCGGTGATCATCACGTCCGCCTTGTTCGCCAGCAGTTCCTCGAAAATCGTCACGTTATCCGGGAACAGCGTCAGTTGTGCCTTGCCCAAATGCGCCCGCGCAAATACTTCATTGGTGCCGCCCGCAGGCTCGATCACGCGTACCTGCGGCTGGTTGATCTGCTCCACCGTCTGATAGCGCTGCACATCGGCGCAACGCACCAGCGGGATCTTGCCGTCGACGCCCAATGGTTGGCTGAAAAACGCCTTTTTCTGCCGCTCCAGGGACACTGAAATACCACCCACCGCAATATCACAGCGCTGGGCCAGGAAGTCCGGCATCAGGGTTTTCCAGGTGGTCGGCACCCACTTCACCTGCACCCCAAGGCTCTTGGCCAGGGACTGGGCCATCGAAATGTCGATGCCTTCGTAGCTGCCGTCCGGGCGTAAATAGCTGTAGGGCTTGTAGTCGCCGGTGGTACAGACGCTCATTTCGCCGCGCTGGAGCACTTCATCCAGGCGCGACGCGGGGCTGTCGGCCAGGGCCTGGGCAGACAGGCCGGCCAGCAGGGAAAGGGTCAGCAATGCTTTCATGCGGTCGGGTCCTTGGGCATGGGCAGGGCCGCCATTATTTGCAAATGTTTAGCCACGGCACAACCAAACTCCATCAAGACTGGATTTAACGGCTTAACCTCGCGTGTGAGGCTGCCCGGCATCTCTTTACTGTGAATCCCGCATGGACGGTTCCCCCGACACACACCCTGAGACATCGCCAGGCGCCACCGCGTCCAGCCGTCCGGATCGTCGTCGAGTCACCGCTGATGCCCTCCCTTCCGAACTCGCCTTCTGGGCGCTCTGGCACTGCCGCCACGCGCGCCCACCGGACACCTTTCTCCTACGTTGATTTGCCCGAATGGATGCCCCGCGCATCTGCCCGGCAGCGCCCGCGCGCCTGCCTGACGCGAACGTATGAGAATGCCCATGAGCACGCCCTTTGCCACCCTGCACGAAGCCCAGTCCTTTCTTGAGCAGAACCCGGATATCGAGATGTTCGAGCTGTTCATCCTCGACAACAACGGTGTGCCTCGCGGCAAACTGCTGCACCGCGATGAACTGCTGGCGGTCTATGAAAGTGGCCGGCCGCTGCCGAGTACCATCCTCGGCCTGACCATCAATGGCGACGACGTGGAGAACTCCGGGCTGGTCTGGGAAGTCGGTGATATCGACTGCCGCGCTTACCCGGTCAGCGGCAGTTTGCAGCGCATGCCGTGGCGCCTGATCCCGACGGCAGCAGTGCAAGTCAGCATGCACCCCACCGAAGGCATGCCCGCTACCGTGGCCGATCCCCGGCACCTGCTGGCCAGGGTGATTGACGACCTCAAGGCCGACGGCTATTACCCGGTGATGGCGGCGGAGCTGGAGTTCTATTTGCTCGACCAGAAACCCGACAGTAACGGCCGCCCGCAACCGGCGCGGGATGTCGACGGCGGGCGCCCGCGCTCGACCCAGGTCTACGGCCTGCGGGAGCTGGAGCAGATCGAACCGTTCCTCGCCGACCTCTACAGCGCCTGCAAACTCCAGGGCATCCCGGCGCGCACGGCGATTTCCGAATACGCCCCGGGCCAGGTGGAAATCACCCTGGAACATCGCAGCGATGCCCTGCAAGCCATGGACGAGGCGGTGCGTTACAAGCGCCTGGTCAAGGGCGTAGCCCACAAGCACGGGATGACCGCGTGTTTCATGGCCAAGCCGTTCGACGATCTGGCCGGCACCGGCATGCACATGCACGTCAGCCTGGCGGACCGCGACGGCAATAACCTGTTTGCCAGCGAAGCACCCGACGGCACGCTGCTGTTGCGCCACGCGGTGGGCGGCATGCTCAGCACCTTGCTCGACTCGTTGCTGATGTTCTGCCCCAACGCCAACTCCTATCGACGCTTCCAGACCAACAGCTACGCGCCGCTGGCCGCGACCTGGGGCGTGGACAACCGCACCGTCACACTGCGGGTGCCCGGCGGACCGGCGTTTTCCCGGCATATCGAACACCGTATCTGCGGCGCCGACGCCAACCCGTACCTCGCGGCGGCCGCGATTCTGGCCGGTATCCACCGGGGCATCCGCGAACAGCGCGACCCCGGCGCGCCGGTGGAGGGCAACGGTTATGCCCAGGCCAAGGAGTTGCTGCCCACCGATTGGCTGACCACCTTGCGTGCGCTTGAAGGCTCGGTTTGGGCGCGTGAGGCGTTCGGCGGCGAATTCCTCGGCGTGTACCTGGCGGTCAAGCGGGCCGAATACCGTCAGTTCATGGGCGAGGTGGGCGAGCAGGATTGGCGCTGGTATCTGCACCAGGCCTGAAGATGAAGGCGCTGATCACAGACAGTTAACAGACAGGCAGCGGGCTGGATACTGGTTCTGCATTAACGGCGAACAATCCTTCGACCTTTTTTTCACGAGACGGTGGTTAAGCTGCGAATGTCTGATCCATTAACAGAGTCGTGTGATGCCGTCGCAACCGCCGTCTTCCATCGAGATTGAATTTGCCGAACGCGCTGGCCAGCAGCATGCCCTGGTCTGCGCCGACACGCGTCCGCCGGGGCTGCTGCGGCGCCTGGGGTTGTGGCGCGATGAGCAATTGGTGCGCCGTGCACTGAAGATCGCCGGCGAGCCAGGGCTGATTCTCGACCTGGCGTGCGGCTCCGGGCGCTTTTGGCCGGTGCTGGCCGAGCACAGCAACCGGGTGATCCTGGCGTCGGACAATTCCCAGGACATGCTCGACCACGCACGTACCCACCACGCGCCGGGCTTGCTCAAGCGGATCAAGACCTTCCAGGGCTCGGCATTTTCCATCGGCCTTTCGGCCAACGCGGTGGACTGCATTTTTTGCCTGGAGTTGTTTCGCCATGTGCCAACGGCAGAAGGGCGCCTGGCCCTGCTCGGTGAGTTTCATCGGGTAAGCCGCGACACGGTAATTGTTTCGGTCAACAGCGACAGCGGCTACCGGGCGTTGCAGCCTGGCCCGGCGGCAGTTGTCAGCCACCGGGCGCAAGTGGAGGCGGAGTTTCGCCTGGCGGGTTTCAAGGTCCTCGGTCAACAGGAGTTCATGCCCGGCTCAGCCATGTGGCGGGTGTATGTCCTGCGTAAGAGAGGATAAGTACCGACTGTCGGACTATTCTTCAGCTCCTATAAGAGTTTTCATGGCGGATGCTGTACTGCGAATGCTCGCAACTCCCTTTCGCGATATATACTGCGCGCCATTCTTCAAGGGAGAGCCGTGTGGCCATCGATATTCACTGGATCTGCGACAACGATAGCCTCGGCCAGCACTGCGCCGAATGGCAGCAGTTGCCATTCGTCGCCCTCGACACCGAATTCATGCGGGTCGACACTTTTTATCCCATTGCCGGGCTGATCCAGATCGGTGATGGCGTGCGCGCTTACCTGATCGACCCCCTGACCATCGACGACTGGCAACCCCTGGCCGCCTTGCTGGAGAACCCGGCGGTGATCAAGGTGGTACACGCTTGCAGCGAAGACCTGGAAGTGTTGCTGCGCCTGACCGGCAGCCTGCCGGTGCCGTTGTTCGACACGCAACTGGCGGCGGCCTACCTGAACCTCGGTTTCTCCATGGGCTATTCGCGGTTGGTGCAAGCCGTCCTCGATATCGAGTTGCCCAAGGGCGAGACCCGCTCCGACTGGTTGCAGCGGCCATTGTCCGAGACGCAAATCAGCTACGCCGCCGAAGACGCGGTGCACCTGGCAGAAGTCTACACACGCCTGCGCCCGAAGCTTTCCGACGACAAATACGCCTGGGTCCTGGAAGACGGTGCCGAACTGGTGGCCAACCTGCGCCGCGAAGTGGACCCGTACGAGGTTTATCGCGACGCCAAGCTCGCCTGGAAACTCTCCCGTGCCCAGCTCGCCGTATTGCGCGAACTGTGCGCCTGGCGCGAACAGCAAGCCCGTGCCCGTGACCTGCCGCGCAACCGGATCATCCGTGAGCACTCGTTATGGCCCCTGGCCAAATCCCAGCCGGATAACCTCGCCGCGCTGGGCAAGATCGAAGACATGCACCCGCGCACCGTGCGCCAGGACGGCGAGTTCCTGCTGGGCCTGATCAAGCGCGCCGGCAGCGTGCCCATGGACCAGTGGCCACCGGCGGTTGCCGAGCCATTGCCGGTGGACGCCGCCACGCTGATCAAGCAACTGCGCGCCCTGGGCCAGGCCGAGGCCGAACGCCTGGACATGGCGCCGGAACTGATGCTGCGCAAGAAAACCCTTGAAGCCCTGGTCAAGAGCGGCTACCCCGAGGGGCCTTACCAATTGCCAGATTCGCTGCGTGGCTGGCGCCGCGAACTGATGGGCCAGGCGCTGCTGGACAGCCTGGCCACTGCCGGAGAACAGCCTTGAAACGTATCTGCTCCATCTATCGCAGCCTCAAACGAAACGAGATGTACCTCTACGTGCTGAAAAGCGATGCACTGGACCGCGTGCCGGAAAGTCTGCTGGCCGCCTTCGGCAAGCCGCACCACGCCTTCGACCTGGTGCTGAGTCCGGAGCGCAAGCTGTCCCGCGAGGACATCACCGTGGTTCTGGAGAACCTCGAAAAGCAGGGTTACCACCTGCAAATGCCGCCGGCCGAGGACGAGTACATCGAACACTTGCCCGAAGAGCTGCTGCGACGCAATGACCCGATGTGATCGGTCAGTGCCCCGTCCGGGGCACATTCATCAATGGAATTCAATTTTTGGCGGCGGCCGCACGGTACAGTGAACTGGACCGGCGGCCGCCTGCAGTGTTTTTGAAAGGTTTGAACCATGCGCGTTCTGATTGCTGAACACGATCACCCGCTGTACGCCCGGCTGCTGCGCGAAGCGGCGCCGGACCTTGAGGTCATGACCAGCGGCGACTCCGCCGAATTGTCGCGCCTGGCGGCCGATTGCCCGGTGTGGCTGGGCCAGCCGGATCTTCTGGCCACCTTGCTGCGCCAGGGGCACCAGCCACAATGGCTGCAATCCACCTGGGCCGGCATTACGCCGCTGCTGGCCGACGGCCTGCCGCGGGATTACCGCCTGACCCGCGCCGTGGGCATTTTTGGCCAGGTGATGGCCGAATACGTGCTGACTTACATGCTTGGCCATGAGCGTGAAGTGCTGGCGCGGCTGGTCAGCCAGGTCGAGCGCAAGTGGGATAACCGCATGGGCCAGAGCCTGGCGGGGCGCAAAGTGCTGATCGTCGGTACCGGTGATATCGGCCGCAGCGTTGCGCAATTCCTGCAGCCGTTTGGCGTTGAGCTGTACGGCATTGCCAGTGAGGCCCGTGAGCAGGCGCCGTTTGTCGAAGTTGCCGGGCTCGACGCGTTGCCGCGCCTGGTGGGTGAGGTGGACTACGTGGTCAACCTGCTGCCCAACACGCCGAACACCCACGATTTGTACAATGCGGCGCTGTTCAAGCAATTCAAGCCGACCGGGTTGTTCATCAACGTCGGGCGCGGTGTGGCGGTGGTCGATGCGGACCTGGTGGAAGCATTGAAGGAAGGTCATCTGGCCGGCGCGGTGATTGACGTTTGCCGTCAGGAGCCATTGCCACAGCGCCATCCGTTCTGGACCGCCTGGGGGTTGCTGCTGACCGGGCACAGCTCGGCGCCGACTTCGCCGGGGATGATGGTGCAATTATTTGTCGAGAATTTGCGCGCGTACCAGGCGCAGGAAACGTTGCGCGGCGAAGTGAGTTTCGAGCGCGGTTACTGACAGCGCGAAGGCCCGGCAACGCGTGTTGCCGGGCGCTTACAAATTTCTGCAAACACTAATCAGATGTTCGTTTCGCAGGCCGTATGTGAGGCTCGTACCCCTCTCCAGATGGGTACATTCTCATGTTGAATGCTGGCACTGTGTCTCTCCCTCCACGGGTAACTTCGCAACTTTCCCTGCTTTCTACCGAGCCGGCGGCGCTCCCTCTATTGCCCTCTGCTCTGGGTGCTACGGCCGATCTCAATACGCAGGCCCTCGCCCCAGTCCCCCGGCAATCCGGTCTCACCGCGGCGTTGGGCGACCGCGAGAATCTGCGGACACTGGGCCAGAAGCTCAACGAAATCGCCAGCCGTCTTGGCGTGAATGCCAGCCCTCAAGCGGTGCTGGCCGCGCTGCAAACGACACCGATGCAAATACACCCCGACTCGTCCTACCCGACCCAGGCGGGTAAAGCGGCGACGGTAGAGACCTTTCTCGGAAGTATCGGCTTGGGGTTGCCCACCAATCATTTTCAGCTGACCGGTCATGCCCAAGCGGTGAGTGACAGGGCACTGGAGCATCCGCTCGGCAATTTTGGCGGCGGGTTGTCCTGGCCTGTTCCCATGAGCGCCGCTGAACAGCGCAGGGTACTGGCGGCGGCTACCGACCATGGCAGCCAGAACCCCAACGCACCGCACATCGGCGCAAGCGTGGGTGTACTGGAATATCTGAACGCGAACCAGCCGTTGTCGGGCGAGGCATTGGCTGATCCTGCCAAGGCACTCGAAACCCTCGTCAGCTCCACCCGCGGGCAGGCACTGGGGCAAGCCATACAGGACCAGCTTGGGGGCGCCGCCTCCGAGACCAGCGTGAACGAATACGCACTGAGCGCAATCCACCTGCTGCTGGATCCCGAGTCCATTACGGCGCCGCACCGAAACCGTGTGGCAGGTTTCGACCTCGCGCAACAGGCCCACTGGGGCAAGCCGGCTTCGACAGTGCTCGAGCGCCTGAGCACTTACCTGCACGAAAATCACAAGACCAGTCCCGAGATGGCCAAGGCCGGCGCCTATTTGTTACTGGCACGAAAGGCGCCCGAGTTTTTGATCAAGGACATCCCCGACCGCGTGACCTACGGCAGCCCTGCCTGGGTAAGCCTCGCGGTCGCAGCGGCGGCCATAGAGGCGCAGTTCCCCGGAAAGGTGGCGCACATGACCTTTGCCCAAGTCATGTCCAGCGCGGAAAACGCGATCCTGACGAATCGAGCCGCCGCCGAACATGCACAAAAGGCGGCATTGGTGGACTGGGCCGTGGTCAACGGGATCGTCACATGCCAGCCAGATGATCGTTACAGCGACGATGAGATAGACCGTGCAAGGACGGCATTCAACGCACAACTGAAGTCGACGCTTGCGGCTACCGGTTTGTTGGAAGCCGAGATTCCAAGCCGTAAAGACATTGCGTTGGCCCATTTGAAGGAGCGGTTTGGCGAACACGTACCTTTTGAAGAGAATCGACTGAAGGTCGTTGACTCGAAACAACCGTCAGCCCAACCACTTTATGATCCGAACCGGGCGCCCGGCGGGCTTTTCTCGTTGTTGGACATCGCCATGAGCGGACTTGGCCAATACCCATGGGAAACCAGGGACCCGAGCATTGCCGAGGCAATCAAAGGCAAGAGCCTGGATTTCAGCGTGAACAAAATCTTCAACGAAGAATTTGAACAAGCAATCACTTCTCGCCAGCAAGGGGTTCGCAGCGTCATCAAGCACCTTGTCGCAACACTGCCCTTGGTTGACCGGGAAAACCTGGAGTTTGCAAAGCTCGAGTTTTTTCAGAAAAACACTTATGAACTGGGCCTCGACTTCACCTCTAAAAAACGCCAGGGCGCGGAAAACAAACTGTGGGTCAAGGCCACCGGAAGGAATGGCAACACTGTTTATGAAATTGATTTGAACGCAGGTGCAATCAAGTCGGTGCCGACCTCGGAGTTAACAACAAAACGCGAGCGGCAGGCCAACAAGGAGTTCAAGACGGAGCCCTTCAAGCCCAAGACCGTGAGCGAGGCTGCCCTTGGCCAAAAGAGCCAGGACGGCTTGTCAACGCCGCCCCTCAGTTTTTCCAGTGCGCGAACCCAGCACATTGCCGATGCCTTTGTTGAGCATCTTGATCTCGACAGTGATGACATAAAAACCTATGCCCGGGGTGTCACCTCATTCGATAAACAAATGGCAACCGAGTGGAACGTCACCCACTTTTTTCTTGACCTGATTCCGCTCAGGTCCGCCATCGTGAATTTTTCCAGGGGTAACCACCTGGAAGGGGCCAGTGACCTGGCGCTGGATGTCTTTGGTTTTGTCACGGCGGGCGCGGGTGTGGCGGCGAAAGTCACGAAGGCGGGAGCCAAGGTCGCGAGCGCCGCCGCCAAGGCCATTCAAGTGGCAAAAGTCATCGGTGTGGCTGCCATTCAAGCATTCAACCCATTGGATGGCTTCAGCGAACTGGTCGCGGGCGGTGCCCGGTTGCTGGGCAAAGGCGCCAACTTTGTATGCGCCACGGGTGCAGAGGTGGTCAACAAGCTCAGGGGCGCGAGCGGCAGCTATGACCTGTTGAAGGCTGCGAGTAAACACTATGACGCAGCAGCGACGGGTACCTTCAAGGTCGCCGGGCAAAGCGTTGATGGAGGCGCGGTGCTCCAGAACGGTCGATGGTATGCGTTTGATGTGGACAGGATGCGGCCTTACGGCAGCCCTCTTGAAGGCTTCACCGCAAAAACGAGCGCGATGGATGGGGCGATCATCACCACGCCTGCCGAGCCGGGCAGCGCCCTGAACAACCGGTTGCTTGGCGACTACAGCGTGGCCGAATCGAAAATAGCCGGGCTTGCGCGCAACAGTCAGGGGATCTATGTGGCGGCGGACGGTCACTTGTCCCACATCCGCCATACCGATACTGCCGGCAACACTGCGGTCTACGAAGTGCGGCAAGTGACTCGCACCGCCGACGGTGCCGTACAGGCGCAGATTTATCACAACAACCGGCAAACGCCGCTGCTGGTGCAGCACCTGCAGGGGGACCAATGGCAGCGCCTGGGGGCACGCGGCGGTAACCCGCCTTCTGTGGCATCAGACCTGGGGCCGGAAATTGGCGGGGGCGGTGAGGGGACGATCTACGACAGTCTCGACGGGAAAAGTGTCTATAAGGACTATGGCCCTTCATCCATGACTTCTGCCGACGACTTTGTCGATAACGAGACCCTGTGCCTGAACAGCTATTACGGTGACGGCTTTGCAACCACGATATTTGAAAATGGTCGCCGTTATTTGAAAATGGGCAAGCTGGACGGGGTGGATGTAAATACCCTGGCAAGGGGAAGTTTGCCCCCAGAGGCCAGGCTTTTACTGGATGACGCATTTCGGCGCATGGAACAGAAAAATCTTTACCACAACGATCTGCAGTTAAGTAATTTCCTGTATTCAGCGAGGGATAATAAAATCTATCCAGTGGACTTGAACGCAAACGGTCTTGAAGACATGACACCGTTTCTCGCCAATATGTACAAGCGTGATCGAGACGAGCTGCGCAGGGCCTATTACGCGCTGATCGCCAAGGCGTAGCTGCACTTGTGGCGGGTGTACCCTGCTGTGATCGCAGCAGCAGGGTTTTGACGTGACCGTCAACGACTGCCAGAGCGTGTTCAGTCCTGGTGGTTGAAGTCGCCTTCGGACACCAGCTCGTTCAATGGACGACGCGGGCTCGGGGTTTCCCGGGCTTGCAGGTAGTCGGCCAGGGTCGATTTGTCGCCGAGCTTGCCAATCGCCACCGCAGCGTGCAGGGCGTAACCTTCAGGAATCTTCAGTTCCTTGCGGGTCAGTTCCTGGTCGAAACCGGCCATGCCGTGGGTGTGCCAGCCGCTGAGGCTGGCTTGCAGCGCCAGGTGGCCCCAGGCCGAGCCGGTGTCAAAGGTGTGCCACAGGGCCGGGGTTTCTTCGGTGGCACCAGGCACGGCAAAGGTCGTCTTCGACGCGACGATCACCAGGGCCGAGGCATGCTGCGCCCAGCCACGGTTGAATTCGTTCAGCAGGCCCAGGAAACGTTCCCAGTTCGGCGTGTCGCGGCGCGCATAGAGAAAACGCCATGGCTGCGAGTTGTAGGCCGAAGGTGACCAGCGCGCGGCTTCGAAGAAGCTCAACAGGGTGTCCACCGGGATGCTTTCGCCGGTGAAGGCGCGCGGCGACCAGCGGTCGGTGAATTGTGGGTGGATCGGATAGTCGGCGACGCGTGGGTTGCTGCTCATTGGGCTGATCCTGATGAAAAACCGGGGTTCAAAGCTACTTCGCCGCCGGGTGGCTGACAAGTCTTGTTCTACCGACAGTCGTAAGCGCTTGGCCCCGGGGGCCATGGGCACTAGACTGGCGGCCTTTTAACATACCGATATTGATGTAGAGCCATGGCCGCCAAAGTCGAACCTTTCTGGATCCGCAAAACCCTCGAACAACTCGACCAGGATGAGTGGGAGTCGTTGTGCGACGGCTGCGGCCTGTGCTGCCTGCAAAAGCTCGAGGATGAAGACGACAACAGCGTCTACTACACGCGCATCGCCTGCAAACTGCTGGACCTGAAAACCTGCCAGTGCACCGATTACCCCAACCGTCGCGCCTCGGTGCCCGATTGCATCCAGCTCACTCCGGGCCAGGCCGACCAGTTCAAATGGCTGCCGCCCACCTGCGGTTACCGGCTGGTCAGCGAGCGCAAGGATTTGCCGCTGTGGCACCATCTGGTCTGCGGCGATCGCGACGCTGTGCACCAGGAACGCATTTCCCAGTCCGGGCGCATGCTCAGCGAAGGCAGCGTGCCCGAGGATGACTGGGAGGATTACCTGATTTTTCGTGCAGGCTGAGAAGGAGTGTGTATGACGGTTGGAGCCAGGCTGGCGGCGAGCCTGCTGTTGTTGGTATTGAGTGCGCCGGCGTGGGCGGCGAAGAAAGTTGACCTGGACTATCACGTCAAGCTGTTGCCCCAAAGTGATCAGGCAGAAGTGCGCCTGAGCCTGTCCCAGGGCTCGGCGGTGCGCAGCCTCAACTTCGACCTGGGCCGCGACGGCGACTACAGCGACTTCAAGGCCGATGGCCAGTGGCAAGTGTTGCCGGGCAATACCCCGGGTGACAGCCGCGGCCTGTGGCAACCGAGTGCCGACAAGGCCAGCCTGACCTACCGTGTACGCCTCACCCACGCGCGCAAGAAAGGCGTCTATGAAGCGCGGATGACCCCGAGTTGGGCGCTGTTTCGCGGCGAAGACCTGGTGCCCACTGCACGTCTGGATCAACAGGACGGCATTGAACTGGTGTCGCGCCTGGTGTTTGAACTGCCTGCCGGCTGGAAAAGCGTCGAGACGTCCTGGCCGCGCATCGGCAAGAACAAATTCCGCATCGATAACGTTTCCCGCCTGTTTGACCGGCCCACCGGCTGGATGCTCGCGGGTACGCTGGGCAGTCGCAGGATGCGCCTGGGGGAAACCGAAATCACCGTGGCGTCGCCCAAAGGGCAAGGCATGCATCGCATGGATGTGCTGACCTTGCTGACGTTTGTCTGGCCGCAAGTGCAAGCGGCATTCCCACGGCACCCGGCGAAATTGCTGGTGGTGGGCGCCAGTGACCCGATGCGCCGCGGTGCGTATTCGGCGCGGGACTCGATCTACCTCAACAGCCGTACGCCGTTGGTCAGCGAGAACGGCAGCAGCCCGTTGATCCGTGAAGTGGTGCAGGCTATCGGCCGCTTCAACGACCATCAGGGCAGCGATTGGATCAGCGAGGGCTTGGCGCAGTACTACGCCATTGAGCTGATGCGCCGCGCAGGGGGGATCAGCGACGATCGTTATGCCGCCCTGCAGGCCCGGCTGGCCAGCGAAGGCAAGGACGTGACCACCCTGCGGGTCGAGCACGCCAATAGCGCGACCGTCTCACGAGCGGTGGTGTTGTTGCAGGAGCTGGACCGCGAGATTCGTGTGAAAACCCACAACAAGCGTTCGCTGGATGATTTGACCCAGGCGGTGATGCGCTTGAACAGCATCAGCACAAAGGAATTCGTGCAGCTGGGGGAGAGCATTATTGGCGAGTCGTCGGTAGTACTCGATACCAAACTGCTGCACTGAAACCAAGGTGGGAGCGGGCTTGCTCGCGAAAGCGGTGTATCAGAAACACAGTCAGTGACTGACACTCCGCTTTCGCGAGCAAGCCCGCTCCCACTTTTGATCGGGGTTAACCCACAGTTTTGCTGGCGTTTTCAGCCGCCACTTCAGCCTTGGTCTTGAGGTTTTTCAGTTCCTCACCGGCGCGTTCGATCTTGGTTCGCACGCTGTTCATTTCCTGGCGGCTGCGCTCCAGCAACTCTTTCGCCGAGCTATGCCCGCTGATCCCGCGTGCCAGCGCTACGCCGCCAATCGCCACCTGGATCAAACCGAAAAAGCCGCCACGGCGCAGGCCTTTGCCCATCATCACCACACCGCCAGCCAGGGAGCCGATGCGTTCCCAGCCCTGGACGTTTTGCGTGGGTTGGGGCTCGAACGGGGTGGACCGGATAACGGGTCGCAGGGTTTTGCTGTCGCTCATGATCTGTCTCCAACAAGGGCTGATTGATATGCAGCTGACTGCACACAGGCCACGGATGTTCCCAAAAAATCAGTATTTGGGGCCCGAGCGGGTGTTGTTGCCCTTGGCCAGACGGTCGTAAAGCACCACGTTGACGGTGGCGGCGAGGTTCATGCAACCGGTGGTCGGGATGTAGATCACGTCTTCACACCAGTCGCGAATCTCTTTGTCGAGGGAGCCGTCTTCCGGACCGAAGATATACAGCGCACGGTCCGGATGGGTGTATTCGGGGAGAGGGCGGGCGCCTTCCACCAGCTCCACGGCGACGGGGATGCAGCCCAGGGGCAGGATCTTTTTCAGGTCGTCGATACCGATCAGCGGAATGTCGTGGTGGACCTTCTTGGTGTCGGTAATAAAGTCCCGGGCCCGCTCATAGCGCTTGCCGGTGTAGAACACCGAGGCCACGCCGTAGCAGCCGGCGGCGCGCATCACCGAGCCGACGTTTTCGGGGGATTTGGGGTTGTACAGACCGATGCAGCTGTAGCGTTTATTGCCCACGGGAGAGGGTGCCTTCGAGAAAAACCGCGATTATACGGGGATTGCTCGAAAGGCGGTCAGTTTGAGCGGCACGTGTTGCAACACTGTGGCAAGGGAGCTTGCTATGGCAAAGGGGCTTGCTGTGGCGAGGGAGCTTGCTCCCGCTGGAGTGCGAAGCGCTCCCAAAAAGCGTGGGGCCGCTACGCAGCCCAGCGGGAGCAAGCTCCCTCGCCACAACAAGCCTTCTCCCACTGCGAGCCTCCTTCCACAGCGAGCCATCTCCCACAGCAGGTCGTTCATTACATCGCTTCAGTCGTCTTTCTTCATCAACCCGGCCAACGCCGCAAACGGGTTGTGCGTCGCCTTGGCGATCGTCGGGCTGCTGGTGGAGCCTTCGCCGAAATACTGCTGGTCGGTATAACGCGAGTGTTCGTTGTCGTGGCAATACAGGCACAGCAACTCCCAGTTGGAGCCGTCCTGGGGGTTGTCGTCATGGTTGTGGTTGCGGTGGTGCACGGTCAGTTCGCTCAGGCGCTTGCCGGCGAATTCACGGGCGCAGCGGCCACATACGTGGGGGTACATCTTCAGGGCTTTGTCGCGGTAGCCCATTTCCCGGTCGCGCTGGGCATCGGCGAGGATGCGATCCAGCTTGGCGGTGTGGGAGGGCGGGTTGGTCGAGCTCATCATGGCTCCTGTCTTTTAGTGGATCACGGATAGCGTTGATTCTAGCTGCTTGCGGGCTAATAAACCTCCGGCTTTTTCAGGCGCGGTCATGCCGGTGAGGGGGATTGTTTGTAGTATCGACGAACTGAATCATAAGGAGCGGTACTCATGCGGATGCATTCATGGTTGTGGGCGCTGCTGTTGTGCGCCGTCAGTGTTCAGGTCCAGGCGTTTTCCACGCCCCAGCCAGGCGAGGTGATCGATGTGGCGCTGGAGCAGCTCCACCCGACCCAGGCCGTCATCGGTTTTGATCAGATTCATTACAAGCTGGGGGTATTTGCCGAGTCGCCCAAAAAAGTGTTCGACGAATACTGTGAAACCAACGGCCAGGGCGGTGTCGACAAGGTGCCTGAAGATGCCGATCTGCATAAGCCGGGCAGCTTCACCTGCAAAGACCCGGTAGGCGCCCACCCGGCGGACATGAAAACCGTGGTGGTCGGCCCCGCTGGCCAGTTGTACCTCACTGACGGCCACCACTCGTTCAGTACCTTGTGGGAGCAGCCAGGTGCCGGCGCCAAACTGAAGATGTGGGTGCGGGTCACCGATAACTTCAGCGACAGTCCCGACCTGGCGACTTTCTGGAAACGCATGGAGCAGGGCCGCAAGGTCTGGCTCAAGGACGGCCAGGGCAAGACCATCACGCCTGAGCAAATTCCGGCACACCTGGGCTTAAAGGACCTCGGCGACGATATGTTCCGCAGCCTGGTTTACTTCTCCCGCAAGGCGTCCTACGGCAAGCCGACCTCTGGTGAGGTGGTGCCGGAATTCCTGGAGTTTTACTGGGGAGGGTGGTTGCGCACGCAGATTGACCTCGGCGCGTTCAACCTGAACAAGCAAGGCGGGTATGAAAAGGCAATCGAGGCGGTAGCCAAGCGCATGGTCAGCCTGGCGCCCGAGGCACCGGTAGGGGACAGCGGCTTCAGCGCCCGGCAGTTGGGCGGCTTCACGTCACTTGACCGCAAAGAACTGAACGATACGTTCAAGAAGAAAGTGCCCTACGTTATCGACAGTAGAAGTAACTAAGTGACGAACCGGCAGGGGCGGCCTTGTGCTGTTTCTGTCGGGCGTATAACGGCTTAATATACAGTAAAGATCCGGCAAATATCGATTTAAATGCCGTGGGGCATTTAATTGTCTTCAGGGTGATAAAGTGTTGGACTAACTTTGCCAGTTTGTTTAATGTGGCGCCTCTTGGCCTACTGCCGTTAGTGTGTTCTGTGGTGGCGTCAGGTAGTCAATACGTCAGGTCTTTCCTGGCGACTGTCAGTTTCCCGCAAGCCGGGCTTTCATTTCACGATATCAACCCCCGTGGTTGACGTTGTGGCGTTTCAAATCAGAAGCGCTCATCCAGAGCGTACTGCTTCCAATAACCGAAGTCGGGTGGTTGAAGTGTCTGATGATCGTCGTGCAAATAATAAAAGATCGACGCGTTACCCTGTTGTTATAACTTGAAGATTCGGGATAGGTGTCCTGTGCAAGTTGTAAGTTTATGGTGCCCGTTAATAAACTTCTGATGTTCATCTCGCTGACATTCACACTGCGTGAATGCAACGGCCTGCTTCAATTGAATACATGCAATTTTTTGTAGAGGCTGTTGTGTCTAAAGGCGTTGTTCTGGCGGTTTCCGCTTCCTTCCTGTTTGGTGTGCTGTATTTCTTTACCTCCCTTCTTGAACCCTTGAATGGCCAGCAGATATTTGGCTGGCGAATGCTCATCTCCTTGCCCTTCATGACGTTGCTGCTGTGCCTGTCCGGGGATTGGAAGTGGGTGCCGTTGATCTACAAGCGTCTGCGGGAGAAACCCGCGTTGCTGCCCTGTGTCGTGCTCACCAGTGCCCTGGTGGGTGTGCAGTTGTGGATCTTCATGTGGGCGCCCCTCAATGGCCACGGCCTGGATGTGTCGCTGGGCTATTTCCTGTTACCGCTGACCATGGTCATCACCGGGCGCATCGTTTACGGCGAACGCCTTTCCCATCTGCAAAAAATTGCCGCTGCGCTGGCGGCGGTGGGCGTGGCCAACGAGCTGTATCGCACGGGCGGGTTCTCCTGGACCACCCTGGTGGTGTGCGTCGGTTATCCGCTGTATTTCGTAGTGCGCAGGCGTTGTGGCACCGACAACCTCGGCGGGCTGTGGCTGGACATGATGCTGATGATTCCGGTCGCGCTGTGGTTCGTCCTCGGTAGTGAGCCCATCAACGAGACCCTGGCGCAGCGCCCGGCGCTCTATTGGCTGGTGCCACTCATGGGGTTGGTCAGCGCGGCGGCGGGTTATTCCTACATCCTGGCCAGCCGGCTGTTGCCGTTCAGCCTGTTCGGTTTGCTCAGTTACGCGGAACCGGTGCTGCTGGTGGCCGTGTCGCTGATGCTGGGAGACGCCCTCAAGCCGGGCCAATGGATGACCTACGTGCCGATCTGGCTGGCGGTGGTGGTGTTGGTGCTGGAAGGCTTGAGGCATTTGAATCGACTGCGCCGGTCGATCTGACTTCAACCCACGCAGTTAATGCTTAGCCCTTGAGCTTTTCAGCAATCCAGATGGTATGCCGCGTGCCCTTGTTGCCATGGGCAAACACTTGCACTTCCTCGGCCTTGAAGCCGGCCTTGCGCAGTTTGTCGCTGAACTGCTTGTCGGCGCTGGCCGACCACACCGCCAGCACGCCCTTGGGCCGTAGCGCCTTGGCGCAGGCGCTTAGGCCACCGGCGGAATACAGCCAGCTGTTGGCTTTTTGCGTCAGGCCTTCGGGGCCGTTGTCGACGTCCAGCATGATCGCGTCAAACCCCTGGGGCTCGGCCTGCAGCACCTTGGCCACGTCTTCCATACGGATCACGGTGCGCGGGTCCAGCAGCGGGCGGCCGGACTTTTCCCCCAGGGGCCCGCGATTCCACTCGACCACGCCGGGCACCAGCTCGGCAACCACCACTTCGGCAGTCTTGCCCAAATGCTTGAGCGCTGCCGCCAGGGTAAAACCCATGCCCAGGCCGCCAATCAACACCCTGGAGCCGGGCCGACCGGCGACTTTGCGGCACGGAATCTCCGCCAGCGCATCCTCGGAACCGTGCATGCGCGTGTTCATCAACTGGCCACCGTCACCGCCCTGAATCTTGATGACAAAATCCTCACCGTATTCGAACAGGCACAAGGCACCGCCGTTGTCGGGGATCGGAGTGGTGTCCAGCAGAACGAAACGTTTCATGGAAATCTCATTGGGAAGGGCATTCTTGCGCGGTTGGGAGTAGCCTTACGACTTTACGGTCAGGCCATGGAGCCATCGATGAAGTGCAGCATTCTAACGGTCATTGTGTGGAGCGCGCTCGCCCTTGGCGGTGTGGCCCAGGCTCAGGAGTCGCAAACCGTGCCGATTACCCCCGCGCCTACGGCGGGTTCACCGGGTACTGCAACGCCCACGCCTTATCCGCAAGTCACGCCACCGGCAACGCCAAAGGCGGCCGGCAGCGGTGAGCCATTGTTGGCGCCGATCGTGCTGCCCGCGCCGCCGAAGGACCAGACGATCCCCGGCTTGCAGCAAAACGACATCAAGCCCAAGACCCCGGGCGGCTAAAACTGCTGGGACAGCAATTGCCCGTCCGCCATGCGCAGGCGCCTGGACAGGGCGATAGCAATCGCACGAATGATCTTGGCCGCGATTTTCGGTGCATCGTTGAGCATCTTTTCCAGGGAATCCTTGCCCAGGTTCAACAGCACGCAATCGCTGGCCGCCACACAGCTGGCGGAGCGGCGCTCGCCGTCCAGCACAGCCATCTCGCCAAAGGTCCGTCCGCTGCGCAAGGTGGCGATAGTCAGGCGCTGGCCTGCATGGTTGGTCTTCTGCACCGCCACCTGGCCTGAGTGAATGATGCACATGAAGGTGCCCGCGTCGCCCTCGAGGAAAATCACCTCATCGCGGGCGATGCTGCTGATGTTGAAATAGCCCGCCGCTACGTGGAAGTCTTCCGGCAGCAACGGGTCGAACAGGCCGCAATCCATCAGCATGTCGCGGATTTCGTTATTGAGTAAGGTCGGTTCTGGCATGAGGCTTACAGTCTTTGTCCATAAATCGTGCAGGGCGCGCCCGGCGGTCAAGTGTTCAGACCGGCCCGCCAGGCGGAGTTCCTTAAATCAGCCCCAGCGCCTTGAAAACAAATGCATATTCGAGTGCTACGTCACGTAATCCCTGGTAACGACCACTCATGCCGCCGTGGCCGGCGCCCAGCTCGGTCTTGAGCAGCAACAGGTTGTCGTCGGTCCTGGTGTCGCGCAGCTTGGCCACCCACTTCGCCGCTTCCCAATACTGCACGCGGCTGTCGTTGTAGCCGGCGATCACCAGCGTGGCCGGATAGGCCTGGGCGCTGACGTTTTCGTACGGTGCGTACGCCTTGATCCGCTCATACACCTCGGGCTCCTGCGGGTTGCCCCATTCGTCGTACTCGGTGATGGTCAGCGGCAACTCGGGGTCGAGCATGGTGTTGAGCACATCGACGAACGGCACTTCGGCAATCGCCGCCTGGAACAGCTCCGGGCGTTGATTGAGCACCGCGCCGATCAACAGGCCACCGGCGCTGCCGCCGCTGATGGCCAGTTGCTTGGAGGTGGTCAGGCCCTGGGCGATCAAGTGTTCGGCGCACGCGATAAAGTCGCTGAAGGTGTTTTGCTTGTACTCCTGCTTGCCGCCGCGATACCAGGCCTCACCCAGTTCGCCACCGCCGCGTACATGGGCAATGGCGAAGGCCACGCCACGGTCCAGCAGGCTCAGGCGGGCGTGGGAGAACCACGGGTCGAGGCTGTGGCCGTAGGCGCCGTAGCCGTACAGATACAGGGGCGTCGGCTTACCCAACTGATCGCGTCGGACGACAAGACTGATCGGCACCTGAGTGCCATCGGCCGACGTTGCCCACAGGCGTTGGCTGACGTAGTCGTCGGCGTTGAACACACCCAGCACCGGGGTTTCCTTGAGCACTTGTTGTGCGCCGCCGGCCAGTTCCAGCTGACGAACCTGGGCCGGGCGGTTCAGCGCCTCATAGCGCAGGCGGATCTTGTCGCTGGCAAATTCCAGGCTGTTTTGCACATAGAGGCTGTAGGCCGCGTCCGGTAACTCCACGCGATAAGCGGCTTGCCCCTGTGGGTGCACTTCGATGATCGGCAGGCCGCCGATCCGCAGGCTCAGGGTCATGGCCCGGGCATTGAGGCTTACGCCATCGAGCATTACCGCGTCGTCGTGGGGGATCAGGTTCAGCCAGTCGTCCTGGGTCGGCACACTGCCGGTGTCGGCCGCCTGGAACAGCGCAAAGTTGATGCCGTCACGGTTGCTGCGGATAAACCAGGTCCACTGGTCGTCCAGCTTGCCGTGGTCGACGTCATATTCATGGCCTTCGACCCGTGGCGCCATGCAGGTAAACGCCTGCTGCGGCTTTTCGGCGTCCAGGGCCCAGATCTCGCTGGTGGTCTTGCTGCCCAGGGCCAGCAGCAACTGACGCTCGGAGCTGGAGCGGTAGCAGTGCAGGAAGAAACGTCCGTCAGGCTCGTGGAACACTTCTTCGGCGGCAGTGCCGTCCAGGCGATAGCGATACAGCTTGTGCGGGCGATGGGTGTCGTCCAGTTCGGTGAAGAACAGGGTCAGGCTGTCGTTGGCCCAGGTCATGCTGCCATCGCAGTCTTCAAACTCCAGTTCGCTGACCTTGCCGGTGGCCAATTCCTTCACGTAGAGGGTGTAGATCTCTTCGCCGCTGGTATCCAGGCTGTAGGCCAGGCGCTGGTGGTCCGGGCTGATGCTGAAGGCGCCGAGGGAGAAAAAGCCGCCATTGGCCAGTACGTTCGGGTCCAGCAGCAGCTCTTCCGCGCTTTCGTCGACCTGTTGGCTGTCGTCCGCCGGGCGCGGGCAGCGGTAGTGGCGGGCGTATTCGTCGCCGGCGGTGGTGCGGGTGTAATACAGGTACGGGCCCCAGGGCGAGGGCAGGGACAGGTCGGTTTCGAGAATGCGGCCCTTGATCTCCTCGAACAGGGTCTCGCGCAGCGCCTGCTGGTCGGACAATTGTGCTTCTTGCCAGGCATTTTCCGCCTTGAGGTAATCGAGCACCTCGGCGCTGTCACGCGCTTGCAACCAGGCATACGGGTCGGTGCCTGGGGCCTTGCGGGCGATCGGGGCGGCAGTGATGTGGGTCGATGGGGGCATGGATCACTCTCTGTCTGGCGGTTGGCCGACGGCATTGCAGCCTCGGCACTGAAAAGCCGTTATCATAGCGGCCTGTTTGCCTACCTTGCCATGGACACCATGACCGAGAACGACTATCTGATCGCTTGGGGCCTCTACGCCTTCGCAGCCCTGGGTTGCCTGTTGGTGTGGTTTGCCATGACCCGCTGGATGTGGCGCTGGCTGCGCGAGCCACTGCGGTTGCTGGTGGCGGTGCTGCTGTTCAGCCCGACCATCGTCGATCCGGTGAAGACCCAGTTCGCCCCGGCCGTGGCCATCACCGCCCTGGACCTGGTGCTCAAGGTCGGCAACAACGCCTGGCGGGCGATCTCCGATCTGTTCATGTATTGCATGATCGCGTTCGGCGTGTACCTGGTGTTCGTGCTGATCCGCTGGCCCATCGAGCGTGCCGCCAGGGTTCGTCGTGAGCAGAAGGCCGCCGCTGCGGCAGCCGCTGCCGCCGAGCCGGAGGATGACGACGAACCCTTCGCCGATGAGCGTTACGGTCGCCCGGCACCTGTCAGCGGTATGCGGGTCGAACCGCGCCTTTAACGTTGTACGCCCTGTATCGAGAAGCCTGGCATGTGTGAATTATTGGGCATGAGTGCCAACGTACCGACCGATATCGTCTTCAGCTTCACCGGGCTGATGCAGCGCGGCGGACGTACCGGGCCCCACCGCGACGGTTGGGGCATCGCCTTCTACGAGGGCCGTGGCCTGCGGTTGTTCCAGGACCCGGCGGCCAGCAGCGAATCGGAAGTCGCGCTGCTGGTGCAGCGTTATCCCATCAAGAGTGAAGTGGTGATTGGCCATATCCGCCAGGCCAATGTGGGCAAGGTGTGCCTGTCCAATACCCATCCGTTCGTCCGTGAACTGTGGGGCCGTAACTGGTGCTTTGCGCATAACGGTCAACTGGCGGACTTCAACCCCCGCGCCACGTTCTACCGCCCGGTGGGCGATACCGACAGCGAAGCGGCGTTCTGCGATTTGCTCAACCGAGTCCGTGAAGCGTTCCCGGAACCGGTGGACATCGAACAGGTGCTGCCGGACCTGATCGCCGCCTGCAGCGAATACCGCAGCAAGGGCGTGTTCAACTGCCTGCTCAGCGACGGTGACTGGCTGTTCTGCTATTGCTCGACCAAACTGGCACAGATCACCCGGCGTGCGCCATTTGGCCCTGCACGGTTGAAAGATGTCGACGTGATCGTCGATTTTCAGGCCGAAACCACCCCCAATGACGTGGTGACGGTAATTGCCACCGAACCCCTGACCGAAAACGAGACCTGGACCCGCTACGAACCGGGCCAGTGGAGCCTGTGGCGACGCGGCGAATGTGTCAGCCAAGGTAAAACGGAATAAGGACGTCGAATATGTTGCTCAGCTATTTGCGACTGGTGTTGTTTGCCGTGGGTCTGTTGGTCGGTGTGCAGGTGCCGGGGTTTATCAGCGACTACGCCAAGCGCGTCGAAGCCCACTTGATCGAAGCCCAGACCGGCTTGCGCGGCTTCGATGCCACGGCGCAACAGTTCTTCAACGGTGACTTGCAGGCGCTGGTGGCCCATTACCGTGCCAGTGACGACCCGGTGTTTCGCAGCGATGCCAACAGCCTGGGCACCTTGCTCGACCGCCAGGCAGCGCTGGATAAGCAGTTCCAGGCGATGCAGGGCCCGTGGTACATCCGCGCGCTGCAAGTGGCGGTGGCCGCCGACCCGGCGATTCGCCAGGAAACCTGGAACGGCTACAGCTACATGCTGTTGCTGACCCCGGAAGCCATGGGCTGGGGCCTGGGCGGGGCGATGTTGTTGTCGTTCGGCATCGAGTGCCTGTTCCGCCTGATCGACTGGGTGGTGTTGGGCGGCAAGCGCCTGCGCCAGAGCCGACCGATTGAAGAGCGGGACCTCAAGGGGCTTTAAAGGCTGACGCGGTCAAATTGTGGGAGCGGGCTTGCTCGCGAATGCGGTGCGTCAGTGACATATGGGGTGGCTGGCACACCGCATTCGCGCGCAAGCCCGCTCCCACAGTTTTAAATCGGTTCCTTCAGTGGCATGGGTTTGCTCAACACCATCAAGTCCTCGCCCACCTTCTGCGCGTACTGCTGCACCACGCTCTGGCACAGCGCCACAATCTCCTCCACCAACTCCACGCCCACTCGCCACGACACCACCACCTGCAGGTTCGGCGGCCGTTGTTCCATGGGCAGCATGGTCAATTCACCTCGTGCCAGCTCTTCACTGACCAATACGGGCGGGAACGCACCAATCCCGAACCCGTCCCGCAGCAGGCGGGTGATCGCTGACACCGAGTTCACACAGTTCATCCGTGGGGCGGATACGCCGTTAGCCTGCATCAGGCTGAGCACGTCCTGGTGCGGACAGGAGTTTTTCGAGTAGGTGATGATGCGCTCCTGGGCCAGTTCGGCGAGGGACGCGTAGTCGCGGTTGTAGATCGAGTGGCTGGCGACGATCCAGCCCATGGGGTGGCTGGCCAGTTCCAGGCTGCGCAAGGTTTCCTGGCGCAGCAGGTCGGTTTGCAGGATCAGGTCGAGAAAGCCCTTTTGCAACTGATCGCTGAGGTTCAACGCGGTATCGGCGACCAACTCGATTTCTACCCGCGGAAAGTTGTCCGTCAGTTCTGCCACCAGCGCGCTCAGCCAAGTGTGAATCACCGTGTCCATCACTCCGATGCGGATACGCCCGACCTTGCTGCTGGTGGTTTCCAGGGACTGCTTGAGCCCTTGCATGGTCGCCATCATCTGCTCGGCATAATCGAGCACCTTCAAGCCTTCCGGCGTCAGGCTCACACCTCGGGAATCGCGCAGGAACAGCTTCACCCCCAACTCGCTTTCCAGCACGGCGATGCGGCTGGAGATCGAGGCCTGGGTGGTGAACAGCTTCTCTGCCGTGAGGCGAAAGCTCTTGAGCTTGGCCACCCAGACGAAGGTTTCGAGGAACTTCAAATTCATGGGATCAACTTTTCTTATGCATGGATTGTTTTTTATTAGTTGGACGCAGCGTGCCGCAACCGCCAAAAATCGAGCTGTCTCACGATAAGCGTCGTTGGGGCTCGGGACAACATCGTTGCGAGATCTTGGTAAAAGATCCCACACTACAAAAAAATAAAGCCTACAGGAGCCCTACCGTGAGCCGCCTGCTATTGAACTGCGACATCGGCGAAAGCTTTGGCAACTGGACCTTGGGTCTGGACGCCGAAGTCATGCCGTTCATTGATTGCGCCAACGTAGCCTGCGGTTTCCACGCCGGCGACCCGAGCATCATGCGCAAGACCGTCAGCCTGGCCTTCGAGCATGGCGTGCAGGTGGGCGCGCACCCGGCGTACCAGGACCTGCAGGGCTTCGGCCGCCGCTCCATGGCCTACACCCCGCAGGAAATCCAGGACCTGTTGCACTACCAGGTCGGCGCCCTCGACGGTATTTGCCGGGCCCAGGGCGGACGGGTCAGCTACGTCAAACCCCATGGCGCGATGTACAACGACATGATGGCCAAACCTGCGCAATTGCGTGCGGTGATCCAGGCCGTGGCGGCCTACGACGCCAGCCTGCCATTGATGCTGATGGCCACCCGCGACAACAGCGCCGCCCAGGCCCTGGGTGACGAATATGGCGTGACCCTGTGGTTCGAAGCCTTTGCCGACCGTGCCTACGACAGCGCCGGCCATCTGGTCTCCCGCCAGTTGCCGGGCGCGGTGCATCATGACCCGGAAAAGATCATCCAGCAGGCCTTGATCATCGCCCGGGGAGAACAGTTGGTCGCCAGTGATGGCAGTCCGTTGCACCTGCAAGCCAATACCTTGTGCGTGCATGGTGATAACGCTAGCTCAGTGGCTGCCGTGCAGCGCATCCGCGAGGCGTTGACCCCAGCATGAAGCCACGGATTGAAGTGGTGGCCATCGACTGCCTGATGGTGCGCCTGTTTGAGGTGATCGCCGAAGACAACATGCCCTGGATGCTCGCCGCCACCCGCCGTTTGCGCGAAGGTTTTGGCCCGGCGCTGGTGGACCTGGTGCCGTCCTACACGACCCTGATGGTGCACTACGACCTGCTGGCGCTGGACCCTGGCCAGGCACGGGCGTTGATCGACCAGGCGCTCAAGGAATTGCAGCCCGAACCCAAGGGCAGCGGGCAATGCCATGTGTTGCCGGTCTGGTATGACCTGAGTGTCGGCCCGGAGTTGGCGTTGCTGGCGCAGCGCAGTGGCCTGGCAGTGGAGGAGGTGATTCGCCGTCACAGCCAGCATGAGTACCAGGTATTCGCCTTGGGCTTCGCCCCGGGGTTTGCCTTTATGGGGCTGGTGGATGAACAGCTCGCGACACCGCGGCTCAACACCCCGCGCAAGCGGGTGGCGGCGGGCAGCGTGGGCATCGCCGAGCGGCAGACGGCGGCTTATCCGGTGGTCTCGCCAGGTGGCTGGAACCTGATCGGCCGCACACCGGCCAAGTTGTTTGACCGCGAACGCGACGGCTACAGCCTGATGCAGCCGGGGGACACCGTGCGTTACGAAGCGGTCAGCCATCGCGAATTCATCAACCTGGGTGGCGATGACACGCCGTTGGAGGCGCAGGCATGAGCCGCTTGCTGATCGAGGCCAGCACGCCGCTGTGCCTGTTGCAGGACGCCGGACGTTTTGGCGTCAGGCATTTGGGCGTGACCCAGGGCGGCGCGCTGGATTGGGTGTCGATGTCGTGGGCCAATTGGTTGCTGGGCAATGCCCTGGATGCGCCGGTGGTGGAAATCACCTTGGGTGGCTTCACCGTGCAGGCCGAGGCCTATTGCCTGCTGGCGCTGGCCGGGGCGGACTTGGGCGCGTATGTCGACGAGCGCGCGATCAGCCCGGGGCGCAGCTTTATTCTGCAAAAGGGCCAGCGCTTGCGTTTTACTCAGCCTTTCAGCGGTGCGCGGGCTTACCTGGCAGCGCCGGGCGGGTTTGATGCGCCGCAGGTGCTGGGCAGTTGCGCCACGGTGGGCCGTGAAGAACTGGGCGGGCTGGATGGCTTTGGCCGGTCACTGGCCGAAGGTGCGCAATTGACCTATTCGGGCGTGGGCGGTGCGATGCAGGTGTTGTCCGCCGGGCAATTGCCGAAGCTGGATTCCAAGGCGCCACTGGAGGTGATCCTCGGGGCGCAGATCGGTCAGTTTGGCGGGCAGAGTCTGTTTGATGTGTTCAACAGCGAGTGGACCCTCGACAGCCGTGCCGACCGCATGGGCATGCGCTTGCTTGGCATGCCGCTGGAGTATCAGGGGCCGTCGCTGATCTCGGAAGGCATCCCGCTGGGGGCGATCCAGGTGCCGCCGGATGGGCAGCCGATTGTGTTGCTCAATGACCGGCAGACCATTGGCGGCTACCCACGATTGGGCGCGTTGACGCCATTGGCGTTGGCGCGGCTGGCGCAGTGCTTGCCGGGGGAGAAGGTGAGGTTGGCGCCGGTGGTGCAGGAAACGGCGCATCGCCAGCAAGTGGAGTATTTGCAGTACCTTGCCAGAAACTAAAGACCGCCGCAGGACAAAATGTGGGAGCGGGCTTGCTCGCGAAGGCGGTGTATCAGCCAATATATTCGGTGACTGACACTGCGCTTTCGCGAGCAAGCCCGCTCCCACATTTGATCGTGGTTGTCTGGGAAACAACTTACTTCGACAAAAAGCGCATCCCTTCCTCAAGCCCGCGCAACGTCAACGGAAACATCTGGTCCTCGATCAAATCCCGGACAATCCCGGTGGACGCCGTATAGCCCCAGGTATCTTTCGGGTACGGATTAATCCAGATCAGCTTCTTGTACTTCTCCATGAACCGCTGCATCCACACATACCCGGGCTCTTCATTCCAGTGCTCGACGCTGCCGCCGGCCTGGGTGATTTCATACGGCGCCATGGCCGCATCACCAATAAAGATCACCTTGTAGTCGGCGCCGTACTTGTGCAGCAAATCCTGGGTCGAGGTGCGTTCCGAGCCCCGGCGCATGTTGTTCTTCCACACCGATTCATAAATGAAGTTGTGGAAGTAGAAATACTCCAGGTGCTTGAACTCGGTCTTGCACGCCGAGAACAACTCTTCGCAAGTCTTCACATGGGCATCCATCGAGCCGCCGATGTCGAACAGCAGCAACAGCTTGATGGTGTTGCGCCGCTCCGGGCGCATCTGGATATTCAGCAGCCCGGCATCGCGGGCCGTATGGTCGATGGTGCCGTCAATGTCGAGCTCTTCCGCCGCACCCTGGCGTGCGAACTTGCGCAGGCGGCGCAGGGCGATCTTGATGTTGCGCGTGCCCAGTTCCACCGAATCATCGAGGTTCTTGTACTCGCGCTGGTCCCAGACCTTGACCGCCTTGCCCTGGCGCTTGCCGGCATCCCCCACGCGTATGCCTTCGGGGTTGAAGCCGCCGGAGCCGAACGGGCTGGTACCGCCGGTGCCGATCCACTTGTTGCCGCCGGCGTGGCGTTCTTTCTGTTCTTCCAGACGTTTCTTGAATTCTTCGATCAGCTTGTCCAGCCCGCCGAGGGACTGGATCTGTGCGCGTTCCTCGTCGGTCAGCGAGCGTTCGAATTCCTTGCGCAGCCAGTCTTCGGGGATCAGTGCCTGCAGGTGATCGTCGAGTTTTTCCAGGCCATTGAAGTAGGCGCCGAAGGCCCGGTCGAACTTGTCGAAATGCCGTTCGTCCTTCACCAGGATCGCCCGGGCCAGGTAGTAGAACTCGTCCATGTCGGCGAAGGTCACGCGCTGTTTCAGCGCGTTGATCAGGTCCAGCAGCTCACGCACCGACACCGGCACCTTGGCTGCACGCATTTCATTGAACAGGTTGAGCAGCATGGCAATCGCCCTTATCGGTTACCGCGACGGCTCATGAACGCCAGGCGTTCCAGCAACTGCACGTCCTGCTCGTTCTTCACCAGGGCACCGGCCAGGGGCGGGATGGCCTTGGTGGGGTCGCGCTCGCGCAGCACCGCTTCGCCGATGTTGTCGGCCATCAGCAGTTTCAGCCAGTCCACCAGTTCGGAGGTGGACGGTTTTTTCTTCAGGCCCGGTACTTTTCGCACGTCAAAGAATACGTCGAGGGCTTCGCTGACCAGGTCTTTCTTGATGTCCGGGTAGTGCACGTCGACGATCTTTTGCAGGGTGGTGCGGTCCGGGAAGGCGATGTAGTGGAAGAAGCAGCGGCGCAGGAACGCGTCCGGCAGCTCTTTTTCGTTGTTGGAGGTAATGATGATGATCGGGCGCTTCTTGGCCTTGATGGTCTCGTCGATTTCGTAGACGTAGAACTCCATCATGTCGAGATCTTGCAGCAGGTCGTTGGGGAACTCGATGTCGGCCTTGTCGATTTCGTCGATCAGCAGGATGACCCGCTCCTCGGACTCGAAGGCTTCCCAGAGCTTGCCCTTTTTCAGGTAGTTGCGTACGTCGTGCACCTTGTCCACGCCCAGTTGCGAGTCCCGCAGGCGGCTCACCGCGTCGTACTCGTACAGGCCCTGGTGCGCCTTGGTGGTGGACTTGATGTGCCAGGTGATCAGCTTGGCGCCAAAGGATTCGGCCAGTTGCTCGGCGAGCATGGTCTTGCCGGTGCCCGGTTCGCCCTTGACCAGCAGTGGCCGCTCCAATGTGATGGCGGCGTTGACGGCCAGTTTCAGGTCATCGGTGGCAACGTAGGCCTGGGTGCCTTCGAACTTCATCTATCAATCCTCGAACGTGACGCCGAACGGTGCAGGACCGAAGCGGGCGAGTAATCAGCTTGGCCCGACTATACCGCGCAGCCCCGGCGACTGTGAACGCAGACGGGCTATTCAGTCTCTGAATGGGCAGTCACGTTGAAGATCAATCTGTCGAGGGCTTGGGTTGTTCATAGCGGGCGTTGAAGGCCTGGACAAAACCATTGCGCAAAATCTGCAAAAACGCCTGGAACGCGCTGATATCTTGCTGGTGCACGTTGCCGCTGAGCTCCACGCGGGTGGCGAACTGGTTTTTCTGCTGGTTCTTCAGCACGGTTTCGCTGGCGCCAACCACCGCCTCCCAGATCGACCGAAAGATGCCCTTGTCCTTGTTCTCGACATCCTGCTGCCAGTTGAACACTTCGACATTGCGCAGCAAAGGCTTGATGTAGCCGGTCAACTGGCCTTTTTCGGCCTGGGCTTCAACCACCAGGTCGCCGTTGCCGGCATTGAAGTCGAACTTGCCGTAGGCCGAGGCGAAGTCATTCATGCGCTTGAGTTGGATATCCCGGGCCCGGAAGCGGAATTCGAAGTTTTCGAAATTGCTCAAGGGGTCGAACGTGGCGGTGGCTTCCAGCGGTGCCTGGCCCAGAAACAGCGCCTTGCCGTCGAAGCGCGCGTCGCGCTGGCCTTTGACATCCACCACGTTGGTCAGGTTGTAGAAGCTGGCGTTGACCTGGGTCGCGTACATATTGACCGGCGGTTTCGAACTGAAGTTATGGAACGCGATCTTGCCGTCGTCGATGCGCACCTCGTTGAGGGTGATCGGCAACAGTTTGCTCAGTTGGGCCCGCCAGTCGGTGCCCTGACCGGTCTGGGACGCCTGTTTGTTGGTGCCGCCGTCGACGAAGTTCAGCTCCGGCTTGATGAACTGTGCCTCGGCCACCACTGCGTGGTCGTACCACAGCGAATGCCAGCTCACTGACAGGTCGATCACCGGCGCCTTGACGAACGGTACCGGCACCTTGCCGTCGACCTTGACGATCTGCAAGCCGTTGATCCGATAGGCGCCGCGCCACAGTGCGAGGTCGACATCGGTGACCAGGCCGCGGTAATCGCCCATGTCGGCGAGTTTGTCATTCAGGTAATTGCGCACCAGATAGGGCAGGGCGATATCCAGGACGACCAGCAGTACCACGACCCCGACGAGGGTCCAGAGCGGCCAACTGTAGCGACGTTTCATAGGAAAATTCTCCATCCGTGTAGGCGATTGACTGCTGGCGCCGCCGGACGTTCGCTTGACTGGACGCCTTGCAGCACGAGGCATACCCTTGGGGCCTTCCTGAAATTGCCTTAAGGACCCGTCATGAGCCGCATTTTTGCAGACAACGCGCACTCCATCGGTAACACGCCCCTGGTTCAGATCAACCGTATCGCGCCGCGTGGCGTGACTATCCTGGCCAAGATCGAAGGGCGTAACCCGGGGTATTCGGTGAAGTGCCGGATTGGCGCAAACATGATCTGGGATGCCGAAGGCAGCGGCAAACTCAAGCCGGGCATGACCATTGTCGAGCCGACTTCCGGCAACACCGGGATCGGCCTGGCATTTGTTGCCGCCGCCCGTGGTTACAAGCTGTTGCTGACCATGCCCGCCTCCATGAGCATCGAGCGCCGCAAGGTGCTCAAGGCCCTCGGCGCCGAACTGGTGTTGACCGAGCCGGCCAAGGGCATGAAGGGCGCGATTGAAAAAGCCGGCGAAATCCTTGCCAGCGACCCGGCCAAGTACTTTATGCCGGCCCAGTTCGAAAACCCGGCCAACCCGGCGATCCACGAGAAAACCACCGGTCCGGAAATCTGGAATGACACTGATGGCGCGGTGGACGTGCTGGTAGCGGGCGTGGGCACTGGCGGCACCATCACCGGGGTGTCGCGCTATATCAAGAACATCCAGGGCAAGCCGATCCTGTCGGTGGCGGTGGAGCCGATCAGTTCGCCGGTGATTACCCAGGCACTGGCCGGTGAAGAGATCAAGCCCAGCCCCCACAAGATCCAGGGTATCGGCGCCGGTTTTGTGCCGAAGAACCTCGACCTGTCGATGGTCGACCGGGTCGAACTGGTCAGCGACGAAGAATCCAAGGCCATGGCGTTGCGCCTAATGCAGGAGGAGGGGATTCTGTGTGGTATCTCCTGCGGCGCGGCGATGGCCGTGGCGGTGCGACTGGCGCAGAAGCCGGAAATGCAGGGCAAGACCATCGTCGTGGTGCTGCCGGACTCCGGTGAACGCTACCTGTCGAGCATGCTGTTCGCCGATTTGTTCACCGATCAGGAAAACCAGGCTTGATTCAAATCAGCGCGATGGCGTGGCCCTTATGCATAATTGGCCCGTTATCGCGCACCGCTAGATGCTGATTGTTGGAGTGCGCGGGTTTTTCCCGAGGCCCGGAGTGTTTATCATGGCCGGCTGCTACGTCTGGTTTCCCCTTAACGGGAGGCTAATGGCCAGACGCCTATTTCCAGGAGTTGCTGCATGACCTTTTCTTTGGCCGCCAAACTGTCGGTGTTGCTGCTGTTTATCGGCAGCACGCTGTATGTGCATTTGCGTGGCAAGGCCCGTTTGCCGATGTTGCGTCAGTTCGTCAACCATTCAGCGCTGTTCGCCCCGTACAACGCCTTGATGTACATCTTCTCCGCCGTGCCGTCCAAGCCGTACCTGGACCGCAGCAAGTTCCCGGAGCTGGACGTGCTCAAGGACAACTGGGAAGTGATTCGCGAAGAGGCCATGCACCTGTTCGACGAGGGCTACATCCGCGCCGCGGAGAAGAACAACGACGCCGGTTTCGGCTCGTTCTTCAAGAAGGGCTGGAAGCGTTTCTACCTCAAGTGGTACGACAAACCGTTGCCGTCGGCTGAACTGCTGTGCCCGAAAACCGTGGCCCTGGTCAGCAGCATTCCCAACGTCAAGGGCGCGATGTTCGCCCTGTTGCCAGGTGGCAGCCACCTCAACCCGCACCGTGACCCGTTTGCCGGTTCCCTGCGTTATCACCTGGGGCTGTCCACGCCGAACTCCGACGACTGCCGTATTTTCGTCGACGGCCAGGTGTACGCCTGGCGCGACGGTGAAGATGTAATGTTCGACGAGACCTACGTGCACTGGGTGAAGAACGAAACCGAGCACACCCGGGTGATCCTGTTCTGCGACATCGAACGCCCGCTGAGCAACCGCCTGATGACCCGCATCAACCGTTGGGTCAGCGCGCAACTGGGGCGCGCCACCGCGCCGCAGAACCTGGATGACGAACGCGTTGGCGGGATCAACCAGGCGTATGCCTGGAGCAAGCGCTTCAGCGACAGCTTCAGTGGCGTGGTCAAGCAGTGGAAGCGCAAGCATCCGAAGGCTTATCGCATCCTGCGGCCAGTGCTGGCGGTGGTGGTGCTGACGGCGCTGGGGTATTGGTTGTTTGGTTAAGGCTTTTGCTGGCACGAAAAAACCGCTCCGATGAGCGGTTTTTTTATGCGCTGGATTTGTGCGGGCGAAGTTATTGCAAAGCATGTCCCCAGCTGGTTATAGTCGGCCGCAGGTGTTTCCAGACACCTTGTTCATCCCTTCATAAAAGATCAGCACATGCCAGCTTCCCTGCGCATAGCGGTAGTCGATTCAGCGGTCAACGCTGCGGTCGTGCCGTGCGGGAGCCAGCAGCCTGCGCAGATCAGTCACTACCCCCCACCTGTCAGTAGCACGCCGGTGTACGCAGTCGTATCACCGCCGGGTGTTGGTATTTCGGGCTGATCAGCTGATGGCTGTTCCCCTGTGCCCGCCTGAAAAAACCTACTGAATTTCAGCTGTTGCTGAGTTGGCTTTTTGCCTGATCACAGGTGGTATCCATGTCTGTTCTTTCGAAACAATCCGTGGCCGCGGCGGCCTCGACGAGCCTGTTTGTCTTGCTGTGGAGCAGCGGGGCGATTTTCTCCAAATGGGGCCTGGCCCACGCTTCACCCTTTACGTTTCTGCTGATCCGTTTCGCCATCGCCCTGGCGGGGTTGGTGATACTGGTACCGATCCTCAAGCTGAAGTTGCCGCGTCCCGGCAAGCCGATGCTTTACGCGGCGGCTACCGGGCTGGTGCTGTTGGGGGCCTACCAGATTTTCTATCTGCTGGCCCTGGACCTCAAAGTCACGCCCGGCATGATGGCAACCATCATGGGCGTGCAGCCGATCCTGACCGTGGTGTTGATGGAGCGTCGGCGCTCCTGGAGCCGGATGTTCGGCCTCGCGCTGGGATTGGCGGGGTTGATCATGGTGGTGTATCAGGGCATCGGGATGTCCGGCATGTCCCTGGCAGGCATGCTTTTTGGCCTGTTGGCCCTGGCCAGCATGACCTTTGGTTCGATCATGCAGAAGCGCATCACCGATAACCCGTTGGGCACGCTGCCTGTGCAATACCTGGCCGGCTTGCTGTTGTGCTCGGTGTTTGTGCCGTTCCAGCCGTTCCACTTTGAACACAACACCGGCTTTTTCGTGCCGGTGCTGTGGATGGGGCTGGTGGTGTCATTGCTGGCGACGCTGTTGCTGTACCGGCTGATTGCCCGGGGCAACCTGGTGAATGTCACCAGCTTGTTCTATCTGGTGCCCGCGGTGACGGCGGTGATGGATTACCTGATCTTCGGCAACAAGCTGGCAATGTTGAGCTTGCTGGGGATGGGCTTGATCATCGTCGGATTGGCTTTTGTGTTCCGTAAGGGCTGATAAACCCAATGCTGTAGGAGCCAAAAAGCTCCTACAGCTTGCTG
Organism: Pseudomonas sp. NPDC087814; assembly: GCF_044742865.1. Classification (NCBI taxonomy): domain Bacteria; kingdom Pseudomonadati; phylum Pseudomonadota; class Gammaproteobacteria; order Pseudomonadales; family Pseudomonadaceae; genus Pseudomonas; species Pseudomonas sp. NPDC087814. The sequence goes on from NZ_JBIUVK010000002.1 coordinate 139,349, forward strand.
GCCAATTTCCCCGGCCGAAGCACCAGCCACAACGCCCCCGCAATCAACAACCCGCCATACAGATGCGCCATGGACAACGGCTCATCCAGCAGCAACGCGCCCCACAACACCCCGAATGGCGGAATCATGAAGGTCACGGTCATCGACTTCACCGGGCCGATGGACGTCAGCAAGCGGAAGTACAGGATGTAGGCAAACGCCGTGCATACCAGCCCCAACCCCAGCAGCGACAACCAAACAGGCCAGCCACCCCAGCTGACCGGTGGATGGCTGATGGCACTCCAGGCAAACAGTGGAAACAGGAACAGCGTGGCCCCGAGCATGCTGCCCAGGGCCGCCAGGCGACTGTCCAGCCCGCCCTGTTGATCGAGCCAGCGGCGTGCCAAAAAGCCGGCAAAGCCATAGCAGGTGGTCGCCAACAGGCATGCCAGCGCACCCATCAGCAATTCCATGTCGAAGGCCACCGGCCCGGCGCGGGTCAGGATGCCAACGCCGAACAGGCCCAGGCATACCCCGGCGATTTTCGACGGCGTGAGGCGCTCACTGAAAAACAACCCGCCAATCAGCACGCCCATCAGTGGCGTCGTGGCATTGAAGATCGCCGAGTAACCGGCCGGCAGCACTTGGGCCGCCACTGAATACATGGTCGCGGGAATGCCCGAGTTGATCACCCCGAGCAACAGGACCGTCTTGAACTTGCCCTGGAAATCCCAACTCACCCGCATCATGGCGAGGATCACCAGCAGGCCGGTGGCGGCAATCGACACCCGGAAAAACGCGGTAGGAAGGGTGCCGATTTCCGGCGCGATAATTCGCATGAACAAAAAACTCGCGCCCCAGATAGCGGCCAGCACCAACAGGTGCAGGGTGTCGACAGGTCTCACGGAGGAACTCCAGTTTGATAAGGGCGGAAGTGTTGCCCACCGACCTGTCTGACACAATCGCTAATACATGTTTTACAGCACGAAACGCGTCACCAAGCCATTGAGGTCCACCGCCAGCCGCGACAGTTCCTGGCTGGCCGCCGAGGTCTGGGTGGCACCGGCGGCGGTTTGCGTCGACAGGTCCCGGATGTTCACCAGGCTGCGGTCCACCTCACGGGCCACCAACGCTTGCTGTTCGGCGGCGCTGGCGATCACCAGGTTGCGCTGGCTGATCTGCGAGATTGCCGCCGTGATTTTCTCCAGTGCACTGCCGGCGCTGTTGGCTCGCTGCAAGGTCTGGCCGGCGTGTTCGGCGCTGCTGTTCAGGGCGCCGACGGTGTCCTGGGTACCTTGCTGGATACCGTTGATCATCTGCTCGATTTCTTCGGTGGAGTCCTGGGTGCGTTGTGCCAGGGAGCGCACTTCGTCAGCCACCACGGCAAAACCACGACCGGCCTCGCCCGCGCGGGCCGCCTCAATCGCTGCGTTGAGTGCCAGCAGGTTGGTTTGCCCGGCAATCCCGCGAATCACTTCAAGCACCTTGCTGATGTCCTGGGCCTGCGCCGCCAGGCCCTCGGCCTTGGTCGAGGCACCGAGGACTTCGTCCACCAGGTTCTGGATCGAGCTGATGGTTTCGCTGATCTGGTAGTGACCGTGCTTGCTGTCTTCGTCGGAGGCCTTGGAGGCTTCGGCGCTGGACACCGCATTGCCCGCCACTTCATCGACTGCCGCGCTCATCTGCGTCACGGCGGTGGCAGCCTGTTCGATCTCGTCGTTCTGCGCTTGCAGGCCGCGGGTGCTCTGCTCCATTACCGAACTCATCTCTTCCGCCGCCGAGGCCAACTGCTGCGACGATTCGCTGATGCCACGGATGGTTTCCTGCAGGTTGGCCTGCATGGTGGCCAGCGCGGTGAGCAGTTGCGCCGGCTCATCCTTGCCCTCCACGACGATCGGCCGGCTCAGATCGCCGGAGGCGATGGTGCGGGCCACTGTCAGTGCCTGGCCAATGGGCGCGGTGATGCTGCGGGTCAGCAGCCAGGCCAGCAGTAAAGTTGCCATCAGGGCGGTGACGATGATGGTGCCGACCACCCATTGGGCGCTGGTGTACATCTGCGCCGCCGACGTTGCGGCGTCTTCCACACCTTTTTGGTTGAAGGTGATCATGTCTTCCAGGCTTTTATTGAGGACCATGCCTTGGGGTGCGAGGCGGCTGTTGAGCAGGTCCATGGCGTTTTGCTGCTGGTCCTGGTCGACCAGTTGAATCATCTGGCCGACGATCGTCATATAGCTCGCAACGTTGGCTTTCAACTGTTTGAGCAGGTCGCGTTCCTGCTCGTTGCTCAGCAGGGTTTCGTGACGGTTCAGCAGTTCTTCAAGGTCGCCACGCTGGCGGGTGATCAGGTTTTTGCTGTTGTCACGCACCCGGGACTCATCGGTGGTGAGCAAGCGCAACGCTTCCAGACGGATGCTGGCGACGTAGGCGGCGCTGTCGTGAATGTTTTCAATACTCGGCATCCACGCCTCTTCGATGATCAGTGCGCTTTCCCGCAGCTTGGCCATCTGGCCTAAACCAAACAGGCCGACCACGATCAACAGGCTGGCCAAAACCCCAAAACTCAGACTGGCGCGCAGGCCGATCCCCATATTCCTCAATGACATCTCAATGCTCCTTTGGCGGTTAGAACCTGTTCCCGGATCGGTCTTCTGACCTTGTTAGGTGGGAGAGGGCGCGCTATATAGCAAAGTGCCACTAGCTAGGGTAGTCAGGGTTTCCCTTACGTTGGATCCAATGGTCGAGAAGCCACCAGTACCGAAGCAGTAGAGCAAAGACTCTTATTTACCCCGGCTCGCACAGGCAGGCCACGTCACACAAGGCCTGTAGATGAAACGTTTGATGCAGGGAGGGTGACGCGCGGGTTTTTTGTTGACCGGTTAGTCGAATTAAATAAAGAGTAAATAAATGTACGAAATGAACAATCTTGTACAAGTCTGAATGAAAAATGATCCTTCTCCTGTTCCCGCACACTGGCTAAGCTCAGCTCACTCCAAATGCCCGCAGAGGTTTCCCGAATGCCGCAGCCAACGCCCGCCCTCGACATTGCGCAGATGATCCTCGACGGCTTCGACGACTACCGCGAGCACTTCCGCCAGATCACCGACGGCGCCCGGGAGCGCTTTGAAAAGGCGCAGTGGCAGCAAGGGCAGGCGGCATCGGCTGCGCGCATCAATCTTTACGAAGAGAAGGTCAGCGAAGTCACGGCGCGGCTGCGGGCGGCTTTCGATGAAGCCGTGTTGCTCGACATTGCCGACTGGCCGCTGGTGAAAAGTGCCTACATCAGCCTGATCGACCTGCGGTTTGACGATGAGCTGTCCGAGACCTGGTACAACTCGACGTTTTGCGGGCTGTTCAGCCATGACCTGATCAGCGACGGCTGCATGTTCATCCATACCACCCGGCCGAGCCTGCGCCGCGCCCGGGCGGCGCAGACCCGAACCTACAAGCCGGGCGGCAAGCTGGCAGGCATGCTGGAACAGATTTTCGCCGACTACAGTTTCAGCGAACCCTACGCCGACTTGCCCGCCGACCTGCGCCGCCTGGAGGCGCAATTGCGCGAAAACCTGCCGGACTGGGTGTGCAAGGACCCGGACCTCAACGTCGAACTGTTTTCCTCGGTGCTGTACCGCAACAAAGGCGCGTACCTCGTCGGACGCATCTACACCCGCGACGAACAGTGGCCGCTGGTGATCCCGCTGCTGCATCGGGAAGGGCGCGGCATCCAGATCGACGCGCTGATCACCGACGAGGCCGATGTGTCGATCATCTTCTCGTTCACCCGCTCCTATTTCATGGTGGACGTGCCGGTGCCGGCGGAGTTTATCGGCTTCCTCAAGCGCATCCTGCCGGGCAAGCACATCGCCGAGTTGTACACCTCCATCGGCTTCTACAAACACGGCAAATCCGAATTCTACCGGGCGCTGATCAACCACCTTGCCACCACCGATGACCAGTTCATCATGGCGCCGGGCGTGCGCGGCATGGTCATGAGCGTGTTTACCCTGCCGGGCTTCAACACCGTGTTCAAGATCATCAAGGACCGGTTTTCACCGTCGAAAAACGTCAACCGCGCCACCGTGATCGAGAAGTATCGGTTGGTGAAAAGTGTCGACCGGGTAGGGCGCATGGCCGACACCCAGGAGTTCGCCGACTTCCGTTTTCCGTTGAGCAAATTCGAGCCTGAATGCCTGGCCGAACTGCTGGAAGTCGCCGCCGGTACCGTCGAAGTCGAAGGCGATACGGTACTGATCCGCCACTGCTGGACCGAGCGGCGCATGACCCCGCTCAACCTCTACCTGGAAAACGCCAACGAAGCCCAGGTGCGCGAAGCCCTGGAAGACTACGGCCTGGCGATCAAGCAACTGGCGGCGGCGAATATTTTCCCGGGCGACATGCTGCTGAAGAATTTTGGCGTCACCCGCCACGGTCGCGTGGTGTTCTACGACTATGACGAAATCTGTTTCCTGACCGAGGCCAACTTCCGCCACATCCCCGCGCCGCGTACCCCGGAAGATGAAATGGCCTCCGAGCCCTGGTATTCCATCGGTCCGCTGGACGTGTTCCCCGAGGAGTTCCCGCCATTCCTGTTTGCTGATTCCGGCCAGCGCCGCCTGTTCGACGAACTGCACGGCGAGTTGTACAACGCCGACTACTGGAAAGGCCTGCAAGAGGCGATTCGCGCCGGCAAGGTAATCGATGTGTTTCCTTACCGGCGCAAGGGCCTGGACAATGAATGAGGGGAGCGCGCGGCGGCGCTTTTCTGCGACAATCCGCCCCCTGCCTACATAGACGACCTTTGCGTACCTGATGACTGACCAAGCGCCCGCTATCGACCAACTGCTGAAAAACCTCGATCACGCCATGCTCGCCGACCGCCACCGCTTGCGGCGGCAGCTGCTTGAGCTGCGCAAGAAACCCGATGAGGAAAAACTTGCGCAGTGGGTGACGCGGATGCAGGCCTCCTGCGCCCAGGTGACGGCGCGGCGCGCCAGCCTGCCGGTGATTCGCTATGACGACAGCCTGCCGATCGCCGCCAAGCGTGACGAGATCAAGGAAGCGTTGCTCAAGCATCAGGTGCTGATCATTGCCGGTGAGACCGGTTCGGGTAAAACCACCCAGTTGCCGAAAATCTGCCTGGAAATCGGCCGCGGCCAATACGGCCTGATCGGCCACACCCAGCCGCGGCGGATTGCGGCGCGCAGCGTGGCGAGCCGGGTCGCGGAAGAGTTGGCGACGCCGCTGGGTTCCCTGGTGGGTTATCAGGTGCGGTTTGAAGACCAGAGTGATTCCAACACCCTGATCAAGCTGATGACCGACGGCATCCTGCTGGCCGAAACCCAGAACGACCGCTACCTCGAACGCTACGACACGATCATCGTCGACGAAGCCCACGAACGCAGCCTGAACATCGACTTCCTGCTGGGTTATCTGAAAACCCTGCTGCCGCGTCGCCCGGACCTCAAGGTCATCATCACCTCGGCCACCATCGACCTGGAGCGCTTTTCCAAGCACTTCGACGATGCGCCGATTGTCGAGGTGTCGGGCCGCACCTTCCCGGTGGAAACCTGGTACCGCCCGCTGACCCTGGAGCAGGACGAGGAGGGCAACCGCGTCGAGGACGACCTGACCGTCGACCAGGCGATTCTCGCCACCCTCGATGAGATCGCCGCCTTCGAGCGCAGCGAGCGCAAGAGCCCCGGCGATGTGCTGGTGTTCCTGCCCGGCGAGCGCGAGATTCGCGACGCTGCCGACATGCTGCGCAAGGCCCAGCTCAAGCACACTGAAATCCTGCCGCTGTATGCGCGCCTGTCACCGGCGGAGCAGCAGCGGATTTTCCAGTCGCACCCAGGCCGGCGTGTGGTGCTGGCGACCAACGTCGCGGAAACCTCGCTGACCGTGCCAGGCATTCGTTATGTGATCGACAGTGGCACCGCGCGCATCAGCCGCTACAGCTACCGGGCCAAGGTGCAGCGACTGCCGATCGAGGCGATTTCCCAGGCCAGTGCCAACCAGCGTAAAGGCCGGTGCGGGCGGGTCGAACCCGGTATCTGCGTGCGCTTGTACAGCGAAGAGGATTTTATCGGGCGCCCGGAATTTACCGACCCCGAGATTCTTCGCACAAACCTCGCGGCCGTAATCCTGCAGATGCTGCACCTGCGCCTGGGCGAGATCACCGATTTCCCGTTTATCGAGCCGCCGGACGGCAAGGCCATCAGCGACGGTTTCAACCTGCTGCAAGAGTTGTCCGCCGTTGACCGCAACAGCCAGCTGACACCGATGGGCCGCCAGTTGGCGCGTCTGCCGGTGGACCCACGCATGGGCCGCATGTTGCTGGAGGCGGCCAAGCTTGGCAGCCTGCAGGAAGTGCTGATCGTCGCCAGCGCCATGTCGATCCAGGACCCGCGCGAGCGTCCGCCGGAGCGCCAGCAAGCCGCCGACCAGGCTCACGCACAATGGAAGGACGCGGATTCGGACTTCGCCGGGTTGGTGAACCTGTGGCGTGGTTTTGAAGAGCAGCGCCAGGAATTGACCGCCAGCCCGCTGCGCAATTGGTGCCGCAAGAATTTCCTGAACTACCTGCGCCTGCGGGAATGGCGTGACTCCCACCGCCAGTTGAGCCTGATCTGTCGCGACATGCAGTTGACCGTCAATAAAGAACCGGCGGACTTCCCCAAACTGCACAAGGCGGTGCTGTCCGGCCTGCTCAGCCAGATTGGCCAGAAGACCGAAGAGGGCGATTACCTCGGCGCGCGTCAGCGGCGTTTCTGGATTCACCCGTCGTCGGGTATTGGCAAGAAGCGTCCGCAATGGCTGATGACCGCCGAGCTGGTGGAAACCACCAAGCTGTACGCGCGGATGGTGGCCAAGATCGACGCCGACTGGATCGAGCCGTTGGCCGGGCACCTGATCAAGAAAAACCACTTCGAACCTCATTGGGAAAAGAAGCGCGGCCAGGTGGTGGCGTTTGAGCAGATCACCCTGTTCGGGTTGATCATCGTCGGGCGCCGGCCGGTGCATTACGGGCCGATTGATCCGGTGACGTCTCGCGAGCTGTTTATCCGCGAAGGCCTGGTGCGCGGCGAGATCCAGTCCCGGGCCCGCTGCCTGACGGCCAACCAGCAATTGCTGGAGCAGCTCGACGAACTGGAAGCCAAGGCCCGCCGGCGCGATATCCTGGCGGACGAGGAAACGCTGTACGCCTTCTACGATGCGCGCCTGCCCGCCGAGATCCACCAGACTGCGACCTTCGACAGTTGGTACAAGGTCAACAGCCAGAAAGACCCGCAACTGTTGATCATGCGCGAAGAAGACGTGCTGGCCCGCGAGGCCAGCGAAGTCACCGCTGCCCATTACCCCGACACCTTGCACCTGGGCGACCTGGCGCTGGCCTTGAGTTATCACTTCGAACCCAACCATCCACGGGACGGTGTGACCCTGCGCGTACCGGCGCCGTTGTTGCCGGCCTTGCCGCCCGAGCGCCTGGAATGGCTGGTGCCGGGTGTGATCGAGGCCAAGTGCATTGCCCTGGTGCGCAACCTGCCCAAGGCCCTGCGCAAGAACTTCGTGCCGGTGCCGGATTTCGTCAAGGCGGCGTTGCAACGTATCGAGTTCGGCCAAGGCTCGTTGCCTCAGGCCTTGGGGCGCGAGTTGCTGCGCATGACCGGGGCACGGGTCAGCGATGAAGCCTGGGCCGAGGCTGCGCAGCAGGTGGAGAGCCACCTGAAGATGAACCTGGAAGTGGTCGACGGCCAGGGCAAGTTCCTCGGTGAAGGCCGCGACCTGGCCGAGTTGACCGCGCGTTTCGCCGAGGCCAGCCAAGCTGCGTTGGCGGTGCCGCAGACTGCGAAGAGCCAGCAGCCGGTGGAGGCCAAGGTGTTTGCGGCGGTGGCCGAGAAAACCCAGCAAAACATCGCCGGGCTTTCGATGACGGTGTATCCGGCCTTGGTCGAAGAAAACGGCACGGTCAAGGAAGGGCGTTTCTCTACCGCTGCCGAGGCTGAGTTCCAGCACCGTCGAGCCTTGCAGCGCCTGCTGCTGCAACAACTGGCCGAGCCGGCAAAGTTCCTGCGGGGCAAATTGCCGGGCCTGACCGAGTTGGGGTTGATGTACCGCGAGCTGGGGCGTATCGAAGCCCTGGTGGAAGACATTCTGTTGGCCAGCCTCGACAGTTGCGTGCTGGAAGGCGAAGCCAGCCTGCCGCGGGACGGCGCCGGCCTGGCCGCCCTGGCCGAGCGCAAGCGTGGCAGTTGGACCGAGCACGCCGAGCGCCAGGCGCGCCTGACCCTCGAAATTTTGAAACTGTGGCATGGCCTGCAAAAACGCTTCAAGGGCAAGATTGACCTGGCCCAGGCGGTGGCGCTGAATGATATCAAGCAGCAACTGAGCAATCTGGTGTATCCCGGTTTCGTACGGGAAACCCCGGCGCAATGGTTCAAGGAACTGCCGCGCTTCCTCAAGGCCATCGAGCTGCGCCTGGAGAAATTGCCAAGCCAGGTGCAGAAGGACCGGGTCTGGAGTACCGAGTTGGGCGGTTTGTGGAGCCAGTATCAGAACCGCCTGAACAAACACGCCCAGGAAGGCAAGCGCGACCCTCAGCTGGAGCTGTATCGCTGGTGGCTGGAGGAATACCGGGTTTCGCTGTTTGCCCAGCAGTTGGGCACCAAGGTACCGATTTCCGACAAGCGCCTGAGCAAGCAATGGAGCCTGGTCGAAGCGTGACCGACGTGCGGCAAGCAACTGTGGCGAGCGAGCTTGCTCGCTCGCCACAGGGAAGGTGTTTGCGCGGGATAGGCGCCAAGTGTCCGATGTTGTGGCAAACTTCGCGGTTATAAATGCCGGGATCGTCGAGTTGGGCTGGTGCAGCCGTGGCGCGATGGAATAAAGCGTTTCCAGTTTGAAGGCCGCTGGGCGGCATAAAACTACTTACGGTTTGGTACGACGGTACCAATACCCTTCTGCCTGAACAGATTTAGAGGAACGACCGTGCATAACGTCGTCATCAGCGGCACAGGCCTGTACACCCCGGCCAACAGCATCTCCAACGAAGAGCTGGTGCAGTCTTTCAATGCTTACGTGCAACAGTTCAACCTGGATAACGCCGCCGCCATTGAACGCGGTGACGTGGAGGCCCTGACCGAATCCAGCGCCGCCTTTATCGAGAAGGCCTCGGGCATCAAGAGCCGCTTTGTCATGGACAAGGCCGGCATTCTCGACCCGCAACGCATGGCGCCACGCCTGCCCGAGCGCTCCAACGACGAATGGTCGATCCTCTGCCAGATGGCCGTCAGTGCTGCCGAGCAAGCGTTGCAGCGCGCCGGCAAGACCGCCGCCGATATCGACGGTGTGATCGTCGCCTGTTCCAACCTGCAGCGGGCGTACCCGGCGATTGCCATCGAAGTCCAGGAAGCGCTGGGTATCCAGGGTTTTGGCTTTGACATGAACGTGGCGTGTTCCTCGGCGACCTTCGGTATCCAGAACGCCGCCAACAGCATCCAGCTGGGCCAGGCGCGGGCGATCCTGATGGTCAACCCGGAGATCTGCACCGGCCACCTGAACTTCCGCGACCGCGACAGCCATTTCATCTTTGGCGATGCGGCCACCGCCGTGATCCTGGAGCGGGCCGACCTGGCCACTTCCGAGCATCAGTTCGACGTGGTGAGCACGAAGTTGCTGACCAAGTTCTCCAACAACATCCGCAATAACTTCGGCTTCCTCAACCGCGCGGCGGAAGAGGGGATTGGTGCCCCGGACAAGCTGTTCGTGCAGGAAGGCCGCAAGGTCTTCCGTGATGTCTGCCCGATGGTCGCCGAGTTGATCGGCAAGCACCTGTCGGAAAACCAGCTGAATGTTGGCGATGTGAAGCGTTTCTGGCTGCACCAGGCCAACCTCAGCATGAATCACCTGATCGTGAAGAAACTGCTGGGCCGCGAGGCTTCTGTGGAAGAGGCGCCGGTGATCCTCGATACTTACGCCAACACCAGTTCGGCGGGTTCGGTGATTGCGTTCCACACCTACCAGGACGACTTGCCCAAGGGCGCTGTGGCTGTGCTTAGCTCGTTTGGCGCAGGGTATTCGATTGGTAGCGTGATCCTGCGCAAACGCTGATCATGTTTTGAAATCGAGGTCTTGAATGGCAGCAGCGGACGACGCGCACCTGCTTGAACGATTGCTCAAGGGTGAGCAGCGGGCCTACAAGGAGTTGGTCACCACCTACCAGAGCGCGATGCGTGCCGTGGCCTATGCCATCGTTGGCCAGCGCCATGCCGATGAGGTGGTGCAGGACGCCTGGCTCTCGGTGGTGCGTAACCTGGCGAAGTTCGAGGGGCGTTCCAGCCTCAAGACCTGGCTGCTGACCATTACTGCCAACTCGGCAAAGGGCCGCTACAAGCAGAACCGCCGGGAAGTACTGCTCGATGACTTGCCGGCGCCCCATGGCACCATCGGTGATGATCGCTTTGTGCCCGACGATGGCCATTGGGCCGTCGCGCCGTTTGCCTGGCATCAGGACACTCCCGAAGCGCTGCTTACCGAAGACGAACTGCGTAATTGCCTGGAGCACACGCTGGCCAGTCTTTCCGAACTGCAAAGCAGCGTACTGCTGCTGCGTGAGCGCCAGGGGCTGGAGTTGGAGGAGATTTGTAATCTTCTGACGCTATCGCTCTCCAATGTTCGTGTGCTGTTGCATCGAGCACGGCTTAAAGTCTTCGCCACGGTGGAGCATTTTGAGGAAACCGGCGAATGTTGACCTGTAAGGAACAAGTGGCACGTTCCAGTGACTATCTCGATGGGCAACTGACCTTTCGCGAGCGCCTGCTGGTGCGCCATCACCTGATGTTCTGCCCCAACTGCCGGCGCTTTATCCGGCAGATGCGCTTGATGCAGGCGACGCTGAAGATCCTGCCCGAGCCGCCTATCGCCGATGTTGATGCGTTGGCCGAACGCCTGGCCGCCGAGCGCTCCCGCGACCAATAATATCCATCACTTTTCACACTTAAACGAAGCCCGCATCGATAAAAGATGCGGGCTTTTTTTTGCTCAAAAAACAACCAAAATGAAAAATATTTCATTTTTCTCGGGTGTTTTTACATTTTGTATCATCTGACATTTTCACCAGTTTCCGGGGCTGGAGCCTTGATTTCCGTAGGCTCTGGCTTATTTCGAATGGCTATTAAAAAGTTCCCGAGTAACAAAATCTTTATGTTCCGGCAACCCAGCTGAAATATCCCCTCGCCAAGATCGCCCCCCAACACCAGCGGCTCTAAACCGCGTGTTTTACCAATGCACAAGACCATCAATTAGGGGAATTCTTCGATGATCCGCAAGCACTTCGCCGGTTTCGCGGCCAGCGCCTTGGCCCTGGCTGTTACCGCCCAGGCTTTCGCCGGTACTGTCACTACTGACGGTGCCGATATCGTTGTCAAAACCAAGGGCGGCCTTGAGGTTGCAACCACCGACCAGAATTTCAGCTTCAAGCTGGGTGGTCGTTTGCAGGCCGATTACGGCACGTTTGATGGCTTTTACACCAAGAATGGCAACTCGGCGGACGCCACGTATTTCCGACGCGCCTACCTCGAATTGGGCGGCACGGTGTACAAGGACTGGAAATACCAGATCAACTACGACTTTTCCCACAACTCCGGCAATGCCGATGATGGCTACTTCGACGAAGCGTCCTTCTCGTACGTAGGCTTCAAGCCAGTGGTGATCCGCGCGGGTCGTTTCGACCAGGACTTCGGCCTGGAAAAAGCCACCAGTTCCAAGTGGGTGACCGCCATCGAGCGTAACCTCGGTTATGAAGTCGCCGACTGGATCAACTCCCACGAGAACGGCATGGGCCTGCAGGTCAGCGCCGTGGTGGCTGACATGGCCTACCTGTCCTCCAGCGTGTCGTCCAAGGACATCAACGACAAGGACGGCAAAGGCGTGAAGCAGTTCAACGGCCGTGCCGTGTTTGCGCCGATGCACGACAGCGGCAACGTTTTGCACCTGGGTGTGGACGTGGCGGTGCGTGACCTGAAGGACACCTCGTTCGACTCGCGGATCCGTCCTCGCCTGGACGCTCGTGGCGTTGCCACCAACGGCGGTAACGATGCCGGGGCCAACGGCAACCGTGCGACCTTCGGCGGCGGTGTAGGGCTGGACTCCGGCAACCTGACCGCGAACGACGCCTACGACACCGACACGGTGTTCGGCGGCGAATTTGCCTTCGCCCGCGGTCCGCTGTCCCTGCAGGCCGAATACCTGAACCGCAAGATGAAGGCCGACAGCAGCGCTTATCAGGATGTGAAGGCCACGGGTTTCTACGGCCAGGTGGCATACACGCTGACCGGCGAGTCCCGGGTCTACAAACTCGACGGCGCCAAGTTCGACACCATCAAGCCGCAGAACAAGCAGTTCGGTGCGTGGGAAGTGTTCTACCGCTACGACAACATCAGCGTTGACGACAAAAACGTGGTGCGTAACAGCGCGACCCGTGAAGTGGGTGACGCCAAGGCAAGCCTGAACACCATCGGTGTCAACTGGTACGCCAACGAAGCGGTGAAGGTGTCTGCCAACTACCTCAAGGTCAGCACTGACAAGATCCAGAACGCCAATGGCGACGACAGCGGCGACGCCATCGTGGCCCGCGTGCAATACGTGTTCTAGGCACCTGTAATACCGCTCCAAAGCGCTCTTTCTTCATCCGTCAAAGCGCTCCTCATTTGGTTTGCCCCGCCGTTTGGCGGGGCTTTTTTTTGCGCCGTGTCCTGTAGGCGCGAGCTTGCTCGCGAAGAACCCGAGATCACCGCGTTCTGTCAGAATGGTCGCGTTGTCGTTAACGATCATCGCGAGCACGCTCGCTCCTACACAAAGCCGTGACCGTCGGGGAATGGGATGCCGTTACAACGTTTGAATAACCTGTCCGAGATTGCGCCCGATGAATGGAACGCGTTGGTCCCCGTCGATCAGCCGTTTCTGCGCCATGCGTTCCTCAGTGCCCTGGAAGACAGCGCCAGCATCGGCGCGCACTCCGGCTGGCAGCCCGAGCATTTGCTGCACTATGAAGGTGGACGGCTGATTGCCGCGTTGCCCAGCTATCGCAAATGGCATTCCTATGGCGAGTACGTGTTCGACCACGGTTGGGCCGATGCCTGCGAGCGGGCGGGCATCGACTACTACCCGAAATTGCTGACGGCCGTGCCCTTCAGCCCGGTCAGCGGCCCGCGCCTGTTGGCCGCCAGCGCCGAGGACGGTTTCGAATTGCTTAAAAGCCTGCCCGGTTACCTGGAAATCGAAGGCCTTTCCAGCGCCCATATCAACTTTACCGACGCCCTGGCAGACACCGCACTGGCCCGGCAGCCGGGTTGGCTGCAACGCCTGGGCTGCCAGTTTCATTGGCAAAACCGCGGCTACCGAGACTTCCAGGACTTTCTCGACGCGCTGAGTTCGCGCAAGCGCAAACAGATGCGCAAGGAGCGCGAGCAAGTGGCGGGGCAGGGCATCGATTTCGAGTGGCTGCAAGGTCATGAGTTGAGCGAGGCGCAGTGGGATTTTGTCTACGCCTGTTACGCCAATACCTACGCCATACGCCGACAATCGCCGTACCTGACCCGGGCGTTTTTCAGTCTGCTGGCCGAGCGCCTGCCCGAGGCGATTCGCGTGGTGCTGGCCAAGCAAGGCTCACGGCCGGTGGCCATGGCCTTCAGCCTGATCGGCGGCAACAGTTTTTATGGGCGTTACTGGGGCTGCCTGGCCGAGTTCGACCGGCTGCATTTCGAGACTTGCTTCTACCAAGGCATGGATTACGCGATTGCCCATGGCCTGCAGCGTTTCGACGCCGGCGCCCAGGGCGAGCACAAGTTGATTCGCGGGTTTGAGCCGGTGATCACGCACTCCTGGCATTACCTGCGACACCCGGGATTGAAGACCGCCGTGGCGGATTTCCTGGAGCGCGAAAGCGTGGGGATCCTGGCATATGCCGAGGAGGCGAGGGCAGCCCTGCCTTATCGGCAGGGCTGAACCACTGATCGGTTGACAGGTGCCGAGGGCGGGAGCACTTCGCTATAGTGTATGTACAAAAGTAAATACAGTATGCACCATGCGTTTTGAGTGGGATGAATCCAAAAAACCAAATAAACATCCGCAAGCACGGCATAGACTTCAACGACGTATCGGATATTTTTCAACATCCAATATTGTCACAACGTGATCCTCGAACGGATTATGACGAAGAACGCTGGGTCAGCATTGGCTGGATAAAATTACTGGTAGGTGTAGTTGTATACACCGAGAGGCGGGGTGACGTAATTCGCATTATTTCCGCCCGAAAAGCAACCAAACAGGAGGCCAAATACTATGTCGAAAGCATCGAAAACTGACTGGGAGCGCCTGGCTAAGATGGACGATCGGGAGATCGATACCAGCGACATCCCCGAATTGGGAGAAGACTTCTTCCGTCGTGCCGAATTGCGTGTGCCGGTCAAGCAGGCAGTTACTATCCGTCTGGATGCTGACGTTCTTGAGTGGTTCAAGGGGCAAGGGACTGGCTATCAGACGCGCATCAATCAGTTGCTGCGCCAGTATATGCAGGCACATCAAGGCTGATAGAGCACTGGCGAGGGCAGCCCTGCCTTATCGGCAGGGCTGAACCTGTCTGGCTCAGGCGGTTTTTTCCGTGCCGAGCCATCGATAGGTAATGCCGCCGACCACTGCACCGAGGATCGGCGCCAGCCAGAACATCCACAACTGCTGGAGCGCCCAACCGCCGACAATCAGCGCCGGGCCGGTACTGCGGGCCGGGTTGACCGAGGTGTTGGTGACCGGGATCGAGATCAGGTGGATCAGCGTCAGCGCCAGGCCAATGGCAATGGGCGCGAAGCCCGTCGGCACACGACGGTCGGTGGCGCCGAGGATGATCAGCACGAACATGGCCGTCATCACCAACTCGCACACAAACCCCGCTGCCATCGAATAACCACCAGGTGAGTGCTCGCCGTAGCCGTTGCTGGCCAGGCCCGAAGCCAGTTCGAACCCCGGCTTGCCGCTGGCTATGAAGTACAACAATGCAGCGGCAACGACGCCGCCGATTACCTGGGACACGATGTACGCCGGTAACTCCCTGGCCGGAAATCTTCCGCCCACTACCAGCCCCACCGACACTGCAGGGTTCAGGTGACAACCGCTGATGTGCCCGATGGCAAATGCCATGGTCAGCACCGTGAGCCCGAACGCCAGGGCCACACCGAGCACACCGATCCCGACCGGGGACGATGCGGCCAGTACCGCACTGCCGCAGCCACCCAACACCAGCCAAAACGTACCCAGTCCTTCCGTAACGGAACGTTTGAACAGTGACATGAACACATCCTTAATAGATTGCTCTATCTGATTAACGGGTCTGTGATGCATCCCTGCTGCCTTAAATCAGGGCCCTCCTGGGGCCTGATTGGAGTACAGCAGGATTGTGTCGCAAGACCAGCGGGATAGAGAAAACTGTCAGAATTGTTCGGAATTGAGGTCGCAGTTAACCAACGGAATCAGTCTATTCCGACGAAGCCACCGGTCTGGTGTTGCCACAATCGCGCATACAAACCGCCGTGTGCGAGCAATTCGGCATGGCTGCCGGTCTCGGCGATCTGGCCTTTTTCCAGCACCACCAGCCTGTCCATTCTGGCAATGGTGGAAAGCCGGTGGGCGATGGCGATCACTGTCTTGCCCTGCATCAGGGTTTCCAGGCTTTCCTGGATCGCCGCTTCGACTTCCGAATCCAGCGCGGAGGTGGCTTCGTCCATGATCAGGATCGGCGCGTCCTTGAGCAGTACCCGGGCGATGGCGATGCGCTGGCGTTGCCCGCCGGAGAGTTTCACCCCGCGTTCACCGACGTGGGCGTCAAGGCCGGTGCGGCCCTCGGCGTCCGACAGCAATGGGATGAACTCGTCGGCGCGGGCCTTGTGCACGGCGGCCCAAAGCTCTTCGTCGGTGGCGTCCGGCTTGCCATACAGCAAGTTGTCGCGGATCGAGCGGTGCAGCAGCGAGGTGTCCTGGGTGATCATGCCGATCTGTTCGCGCAAGGTTTCCTGGGCGACGTCGGCGATGTTCTGGCCGTCGATCAGGATACGGCCGCCTTGCAGGTCGTACAGGCGCAACAGCAGGTTGACCAGGGTGGATTTGCCCGCGCCGGACGGACCGATCAGGCCGATCTTTTCACCCGGTTTAATCGCCAGGTTCAAGCCGCTGATGATCCCGCTCTTCTTGCCGTAGTGGAAATCCACCTGATCGAACCGCACCTCGCCATGGGGCACTTCCAGGCGCGGGGCATTTTCCCGGTCGGTCACTGCCAGCGGCTGGGCGATGGTTTTCAGGCCGTCCTGGACCATGCCGATGTTTTCGAAAATGCCGTTGACCACCCACATGATCCAGCCGGACATGTTGACGATACGAATCACCAGGCCGGTGGCCAGGGCGATGGCGCCCACCGAAATCAGGGATTGGGTCCACAGCCACAGGGCAAGGCCGGTGGTGGTGACAATCAGCAGGCCGTTCATGGTGGTAATCACGATGTCCATGCTGGTCACGACGCGGCTGGCCAGCTGGGTTTTCTCGGTCTGCTCGACGATCGCTTCCCTGGCGTAGTTCTGCTCGAAATTGGTATGAGCGAACAGCTTCAAGGTGGTGATGTTGGTGTAGCCGTCGACGATCCGCCCCATCAGTTTTGAGCGTGCCTCGGAGGAGATGACCGAGCGCTCCTTGACCCGTGGCACGAAGTACCGCAGGGCCAGGCTGTAGGCGACGATCCAGGTGATCAGCGGAATCATCAGGCGCCAGTCGGCTTCGGCGAACAGCACCAGGGCGCTGATGGCGTAGATCGCCACGTGCCAGATCGCGTCCACGGCGGCCACTGCGGAGTCGCGCAGGGAGTTGCCGGTTTGCATGATGCGCTGGGCAATGCGCCCGGCGAAATCGTTCTGGAAGAAGTTCAGGCTCTGTTTGAGCACATAGCTGTGGTTTTGCCAGCGGATCAGGCTGGTCATGCCGGGGCTGATGGTCTGGTGCACCAGCAGGTCATGCAGGGCGCCGAAGATCGGGCGCAACAGCAGGGCGACCACGGCCATCCAGATCAGCTCGGTGGCGTGGATCTGGAAGAAGTTGGCGGGCGGCGTGCCCTGGGCCAGGTCGATGATGCGGCTCAGGTAGCTGAACAGCGCCACTTCGATCAGCGCGCCGATCAGGCCCACCACCAGCAAGGCGGCAAAGCTTGGCCATACCTGGCGCAGGTAATAGACGTAGAAGGGTAGGACTTTGTCTGGAGGGGCCGCGCTGGGAGGTTCGCGGAAGATGTCGATCAGTTGTTCAAAACGACGATAGAGCATTAGGTCTGACGCCCGCGCGGCGGGCTCTCCTGTTCAAATGCGCGCGACGCCTTGCGGGCCCCGCGCGAAACTCCCTGTAGCCTTCAGTCGATGCGCTTGGCCGACTTGATCAGGACAGGATCGATTGGCACGTTCTGCATGCCCTGTTTGGTGGTGGTCTGCGAGTTGACGATGATGTCGACCACGTCCATGCCCTTGACCACTTTGGCGAACACCGCGTAACCGGCATCACGGCCCGGGTCGAGGAAGGCATTGTCCGCAACGTTGATGAAGAATTGGCTGGTGGCGGAGTTCGGGTCGTTGGTACGCGCCATCGACAGGGTGCCGCGCACGTTATGCAGGCCGTTGCTGGCTTCGTTCTTGATCGGTGCTTCGGTCGGCTTTTGCGACATTTGCTGGGTAAAACCACCGCCCTGCACCATGAAGCCCGGGATTACCCGGTGAAAAATGGTGTTGGTGTAGAAGCCCTTGTCGACATAGGCCAGGAAGTTCTTGGTACTGATCGGGGCCTTGACCGGGTCCAGTTCGATCTCGATGTCGCCATTGGTGGTGGTGATCAAGACGTGGGGTGCCTTGGCGGGTTCGGCCGCCATCAGGTTGGCAGCGAACAGTACGGAACCGGCAAAGAAGGCGATTTTTTTCAGCATGGGTCAGTGATCCTGGGTTGTGGTTTCGACTGTCTTGAGAAAATCGAGCAGGGTGTTGTTGAAGCGTTCGGGTTGGTCCAGCGGCGTGGCATGGCGGGAATCCTCGATCACCACCAGCCGCGCATCGGGCAGCAGTTTTACATAGATTTCTTTCTGCGCCACGGGGGTGTAGTCGTGGTCGGCGCTGATGACCAGGGTTGGACAGGATATTTTCGAAAGTTGTTCCTGTACGCCCCAGCCAACAATCGCATCGAAGCTGGCGAGGTAAGCACGTTTGTCGTTTTTTGCCCAGCGTTCGGCCATCTTGCGCCGCAGTTCGGCCTGTTCGGGCTTGGGAAACAGCAGGCTGCCCAGGGCCTTGCCGATAGTGTTCAGGCTGAGGATGCGCGCCAGGCTCCAGCGCTTGGCCCACTGCCAATAGTCGCTGGCGCTGCGAACCTTGACCTGGGGCGCACTGTTGACGATGCACAGGCTCTTGAGCATTTGCGGCTCATCCACTGCCAGTTGAAAGGCGATCATGCCGCCCATGGACAGGCCGACCACGTGGGCCGGCGGCAAATGCAGGTGTTCGATCAAGGCCACCAGGTCGGCGGTGAAGCCGGCGATGCTGTAGCGCTCACGGGGTTTGTCGGAGCGGCCGTGACCGCGCACATCCACCACCACCAGGCGATAGTGATGGGACAGCACGGGCACTTGCAGTTCCCAGTCCAGGCAACTGGAGCCCAGGCCGTGGATCAGGATCAGCGGCGCGCCGTGGCCATATTCCTCGTAATGCAGGGTGCAACCTTCATGTTCGAAATAGGCCACGTGAACTCCTTGTTCAGGCTTGCTGCGGTGCGGCGAATGGCGCGTCCAGTGGTGCAGTGTCGAAGGTGCGCAGCAACTCGACGAGAATCTGCGTGGCCGGGCCCAGGGGTTTGTCCTTGTTCGAGTAAAGATAGAAGGTCGGGTTGCGGCTGCCACCCCGTTCCAGGGGCAGTAGCTTGAGCAGGCCTTCCTTGAGTTCGCGTTCGATCAGGTGTCGCGGCAGCCAGGCGAAGCCCAGGCCGCTGCTGACGAAGGTGGCGGCGGTGGGCAGGCTGCCGACGGTCCAGCGCTGCTCGGCGCCGAGCCAGCCGACGTCCCGTGGCTGCTGGCGGCCGGAGTCGCGGATCACCACCTGCATGTGGCTTTCCAGATCCTGGAAGCTCAGTTCGCGGTGCAATTGATGCAGCGGATGTTCGGGGTGGGCCACGGCGACAAATTCGACGTCGCTCATTTCCGTACCGAGGTAACCGGGAATGATGAACCCGCTGATGGCGAGGTCGGCCATGCCGTCCATCAACAGCTCTTCGACGCCGGACAACACCTCTTCGCGCAAACGCACCCGGCAGCCACGGCTTTGCGGCATAAAGGCAGTGAGGGCGCGCACCAGGCGGGCGTTGGGGTAAGCGGCATCGACCACCAACCGCACCTCGGCTTCCCAGCCTTGTTCCATATGGTGGGCCAGGTCTTCCAGTTGGCTGGCGTTTTTCACCAGTTGCCGGGAGCGGCGCAGCAGCACTTCACCGGCTTCGGTGAGCACGGCCTTGCGCCCGTCAATGCGCAGCAGCGGCACGCCGAGCTGATCCTGCATGCGGGCCACGGTGTAGCTCACCGAGGATTGCGAGCGGTGCAGCGCTTCGGCCGCCTGGGCGAAGCCGCCATGGTCGACCACGGCTTGCAAGGTGCGCCATTGATCAAGGGTAACGCGGGGCGCTTTCAAGATGAGCTCCTCTTGTCCTAAGCTGGCGGTCCTTATTGGAGACTGCCGAATGAGAAAATTCTGTTGTGTGCTGCTGGCGTTGCTGCCGTTGAGTGCGTTTGCATTCAGTACCGATGTGACGAAAGACATTCAGGGCGTGAAGATCGATTACAGCGCGTCAGACGTCGACAGCACTATCAGTTCGATCCAACTCACCAACTACGGCCCCAATGACGCGGAGTGCAAGGTACGCTTTACCAATGGTCCGGAAGCCCCGCGTACGCGCAAGGTCACGGTCGCGGCAGGGAAAACCACCAACACCACGGCCAATTTCAGCCGTGCCATCATCAAGATGCGTATCCAGCTGACCTGCGCACCGAAATAAGGCAAAAGCGGAGCTTGCGTACAGCAATACTCCGCTTATAAACAAATTTCTAGATGGGTTATAGCAGTTTTTTACGCTTTTTAATCGAACGGACCCTGTCTAACCTTCACTCCATCGCCTTACAGCATTCACCGATGGAGCTTACATAATCATGGCCCGTGTTCTGATCATCGAAAGCAGCGCCCGTCAGCAGGACTCAATCTCCCGCCAGCTGACCCAACAATTCATCAGCCAATGGAAAGTCGCCCATCCGGCTGATCAGATCACCGTACGAGACCTCGCCATCAACCCGGTTCCGCACCTGGATGCCAATCTGTTGGGCGGCTGGATGAAACCTGCCGAGCAGCGCAGCACGGTTGAACAGGCCTCCCTGGACCGCTCCAACGAACTGACCGATGAGTTGCTGGCCGCCGATGTGTTGGTGATGGCCGCGCCGATGTACAACTTCGCGATTCCCAGCACCCTCAAAGCCTGGCTCGACCATGTGCTGCGTGCCGGTGTGACCTTCAAATACACCGCCACCGGGCCCCAAGGCCTGTTGACCGACAAGCGTGCCTTTGTGCTGACCGCCCGCGGCGGCATTCACGCCGGTGGCAGCACCGACCACCAAGAACCGTACCTGCGTCAGGTCATGGGCTTTATCGGCATCCATGACGTTACGTTCATTCATGCCGAAGGGGTGAACCTGGGCGGTGATTTCCAGGAGAAGGGTTTGAACCAGGCCAAGGCGTTGTTGGCCCAAGTGGCGTGAGATGTTAATCGTCAGATAATCGCCCGCTGTTTAGATAGCTCCACGCAACCCTTCAAGTACGCGTATCGAACCTCCCTTTGCACTTTTTGCTCCTGAGTGCTCCCGCCCGACTGACGCTTTTAGCGAGGTCGGGTTTTTTTTGCCTTGAGTTTCGTAACGCGCGGAAAACCGCTAATGTCGCGCCCATTCAAAATGAGGCGAGCATGGGCTATCTACTTGTTGTGACGCTGATCCAGGCGTTTTCCTTCAGCTTGATCGGCGAATACCTGGCCGGTCACGTCGACAGTTATTTCGCGGTGCTGGTGCGTGTACTGTTGGCCGGGCTGGTGTTTATCCCGCTGACCCGCTGGCGCTCGGTGGAGCCGGCGTTCATGCGCGGCATGCTGTTGATCGGCGCACTGCAGTTCGGCGTGACCTACGTGTGCCTGTACCTGAGCTTTCGCGTACTGACGGTGCCGGAGGTGTTGCTGTTCACCATCCTGACACCGTTGCACGTGACCCTGATCGAAGACGCCCTGAACCGCCGCTTCAACCCGTGGGCGCTGGTGGCCGCACTGGTGGCGGTGGCGGGGGCAGCGGTGATTCGCTTCGACCAGATCACCCCGAACTTCTTCATGGGCTTCCTGCTGCTGCAACTGGCCAACTTCACCTACGCCGCCGGGCAGGTGCTTTATAAGCATCTGGTGGCCCGTCATCCGAGTGATCTGCCGCATTACCGGCGCTTTGGCTACTTCTACCTCGGCGCGTTGGCGGTGGCGTTGCCGGCGTTCCTGATGTTCGGCAAGGCCAACTACCTGCCGGAAGCGCCGTTGCAGTGGGGCGTTTTGGTGTTCCTCGGTCTGGTCAGCACGGCACTGGGTATGTACTGGTGGAACAAGGGCGCGTGCATGGTCAACGGTGGCACGTTGGCGGTGATGAACAACCTGCATGTGCCGGTGGGGTTGTTGCTGAACTTGCTGATCTGGAATCAGCATGAACCGTTGGGCAGGTTGCTGCTGGGCGGTTTGGTGATTCTCGGGGCGGTGTGGATCAGCCGGCTGGGCCTGCGGTCGTCGGCGCCAATTGCGTCAGCAAAAAATCAATGAATGCGCGGGTCTTTTGCGGCACGCGTCGCGCTGACGAATAAACCGCATTGATGGTGATTGCCGGCGCCTGCCATTCGCAGAGCACCGGCACCAGGCGCCCAGCGCTCAGGGCGTCTTCGACGATAAAGTCCGGCAACAGCGCGATGCCCATCCCGGCCTCTGCCGCCTGGGCCAGCAGGTCGCCGTTGTTGGCGTGCAGAGGGCCGGTAACGTTGACCCGCTGGGTTTCCTGGCCCTTGCTCAATTGCAGGCTGACGCCGCTTTGCAGATACCCATAATTGAGGCACTGGTGCTGGCGCAGGTCTTGCGGGGTCTGCGGTATGCCCGCGCGTGCCAGGTAGGCTGGCGCAGCCACCATGATCCGTGGCGCAGGTGCCAACTGGCGGGCGATCATCGTTGAGTCGGGCATGCTGGCGATGCGGATAGTCACGTCGAAACCACCGCGTACCGGGTCGACCTGTTGGTCGCTGAGCACCAGTTGCAGCTCGATATGCGGATGCTGTTCATGGAACAGCGGAATCAATCTTCCCAGGCGATGCAGTCCGAACGACATCGGCGCATTGACCCGCAACACGCCCCGTAACTCCCCGATGCCGTCTCTGGCTCGCTGTTCGGCCTCGTCCAGGGCGGCCAGTACTTCACGCGCCGCTTCAAAATACTCGGCCCCGGCCTCCGTCAAATGCAGGCTGCGGGTGGTGCGCTGAAGCAGTTGCACGCCTATGGCTTCTTCCAGCGCCTGAATCTGTTTGCTGACTTTTGAGCGCGGTACGTCCATGGCTCGCGCGGCGGCCGCGAAGCCGTTCTCGCCGACCGTGACGACAAACGCCCGCATGCATTCGATACGGTCCATGATTGTCCCTTTTTTAGAATCAATGATTCTCTATTTTAGGTAATTGTCTCGATTTTATCCATCCCATAAAGTTACTTCCAAGCCGCCAGCCAAGCTTCACAGCGGCGCTGAACGCACCCCTTACCGAATCGAAACCATTAAAAGGAAGTCACCATGTCTATTCGCGAATTGCTCAACCCAGCCAACTCCACCCTGATCCTGATCGACCACCAGCCGCAGATGGCCTTTGGCGTGCAGTCGATCGATCGCCAGACCCTGAAGAACAACACGGTGGCGCTGGCCAAGGCGGCGAAGATCTTCAACGTGCCGACCATCCTGACCTCGGTTGAGACCAAGAGCTTCAGCGGCTACATCTGGCCGGAACTGCTGGACGTGTTCCCGGACCAGCAGCCGATCGAGCGCACCTCGATGAACTCCTGGGAAGACAAGGCGCTGGTGGCCGCGGTGAAGGCCACCGGGCGCAAGAAGCTGATCATGGCGGCCCTGTGGACCGAGGTGTGCCTGAACTTCCCGGCCCTGGAAGCCCTGGCCGAAGGCTACGAGGTGTACATCGTCACCGACGCCTCCGGCGGCACCAGCAAAGAAGCGCATGACATGTCGGTGCAACGGATGATTCAGGCGGGCGCGGTACCGGTCACCTGGCAGCAAGTGCTGTTGGAATACCAGCGTGACTGGGCTCACAAGGAAACCTACGACGCGGTGATGGGCCTGGTACAGGAGCACAGCGGCGCTTACGGCATGGGCGTGGATTACGCCTACACCATGGTTCACGGCGCGCCGCAGCGTCAGGTCAAGTAAGGTCCAACGCAAAAAAAACGGCACAACTCGGGTTGTGCCGTTTTTTGTTGTTACATCACTGCCTTTTCCGCCGGGGGCAGGTGACTGGCCCCCAGCACCGCCGGCAACATCCCGGCCCGCAAGTCACCGCCGCTCGGCTGCTGGTACAGGCTCAAACCAAATTCCGGCAGCACCGCCAGCAGGTAGTCGAAGATATCGCCCTGGATCCGCTCGTAGTCGGCCCACGCGGTGGTGCGGGTGAAGCAGTAGATCTCCAGCGGAATGCCCTGGGCGGTGGTCTGCATCTGCCGCACCATGCAGGTCATGTTCGGCTGGATCTCCGGATGGCTTTTCAGATAGGCCAGGGCATACGCGCGGAAGGTGCCGATATTGGTCATGCGTCGGCGGTTGGCGGACATCGCCGCGACATTGCCCTGGGCTTCGTTCCAGGCCTTGAGCTCGGCCTTCTTGCGGCTCATGTAGTCGGTCAGCAGGTGTACCTGGGTGAGCTTCAGTTCTTCGTCGTCGCGGATGAAACGCACGCCGCTGGCGTCGATATACAGGCTGCGCTTGATCCGCCGGCCACCGGAGGCCTGCATGCCGCGCCAGTTCTTGAACGACTCGGACATCAGGCGCCAGGTGGGAATCGAGACGATGGTCTTGTCGAAGTTCTGCACTTTGACGGTGTGCAGGGTGATGTCGACCACGTCACCGTCGGCGCCGACCTGGGGCATTTCGATCCAGTCGCCGACCCGCAGCATGTCGTTGCTGGTCAGTTGCACACTGGCGACGAACGACAGCAGGGTGTCCTTGTAGACCAACAGAATCACCGCCGACATTGCACCCAGACCGGAAAGCAGCAGCAGTGGCGAGCGGTCGATCAACGTGGCGACGATGATGATTGCGCCAAACACGAACAGCACCATCTTCGCCAACTGCACATAGCCCTTGATCGAGCGGGTGCGGGCGTGTTCGGTGCGGGCATAGATGTCCAGCAGGGCGTTGAGCAGTGCACTGATCGCCAGCACCATGAACAGAATGGTGAACGCCAGGGCGACATTGCCGATGAACAGGGTGGCGGTCTTGCTCAGGTCCGGCACCAGGTACAGGCCGAACTGGATCACCAGTGACGGCGTCATCTGTGCCAGGCGATGGAAGACTTTGTTGTGCCGCAGGTCATTGAGCCAGTGCAGCGCGGGTTGCCGGCCCAGCAGCTTGACGGCGTGCAGGATGAGGTAGCGGGCCACTCGTCCGAGCAGCAATGCCACTACCAGCAACACCATCAGCGCGAGGCTGGAATGCAGCAGCGGGTGTTCGTCGAGGGTGCCCCAAAGGTCTTTGACGTTGAGCCAGAGCTGTTTGATATCCATGGGTAAACGCGATTCTTCTGTAAGACGTGACGGGCCGATTAGAGCATTTAAGTACGTCAAAGTTGTGGTTGTGGACAAATCCCCTGACAAAAAAGCGCCTGATTAACCCAGTTCGCGTAAAGAAACTCGGCCTCGGCGCCCGAAACCGTTACCCTATGCAGCTGTTTTTTTGTATTTCTTCGAGGTAGCACCCGTGTTTTCCCAATTCGCCCTGCACGAACGCCTGCTCAAAGCCGTGGCCGAGCTTAAATTTGTCGAGCCAACGCCTGTGCAAGCAGCGGCCATCCCGCTCGCGCTCGAAGGGCGTGACCTGCGGGTGACGGCTCAAACCGGGAGTGGCAAGACCGCCGCTTTCGTCCTGCCGATTCTTAACCGTCTGATCGGCCCGGCGAAAGTTCGTGTCAGCATCAAGACCCTGATCCTGCTGCCGACCCGCGAACTGGCCCAGCAGACCTTGAAGGAAGTGGAGCGCTTCTCGCAGTTCACTTTCATCAAGTCCGGCCTGATCACCGGCGGCGAAGACTTCAAGGTCCAGGCCGCCATGCTGCGCAAGGTGCCGGACATCCTGATCGGCACCCCGGGCCGGATGATCGAACAACTGAACGCCGGCAACCTGGACCTCAAGGAAGTTGAAGTCCTGGTGCTCGACGAAGCCGACCGCATGCTCGACATGGGCTTTGCCGACGACGTGCAGCGCCTGGTGCAAGAGTGCCTCAACCGCCAGCAGACCATGCTGTTCTCGGCCACCACCGGTGGTTCGACCCTGCGCGACATGGTCGCCAAGGTCCTGAACAACCCTGAGCACCTGCAGGTCAACAACGTCAGCGACCTGAACTCGACCACCCGTCAGCAGATCATCACTGCTGACCACAACGTGCACAAAGAGCAGATCCTCAACTGGTTGCTGGCCAACGAGACCTATCAGAAGGCTATCGTGTTCACCAACACCCGGGCCATGGCCGACCGCATCTACGGTCGCCTGGTGGCTCAGGAGTACAAGGCGTTCGTCCTGCACGGTGAGAAAGACCAGAAGGACCGCAAGCTGGCCATCGACCGCCTCAAGCAAGGCGGCGTGAAGATCCTGGTCGCCACCGACGTTGCCGCCCGCGGCCTGGACGTGGATGGCCTGGACATGGTGATCAACTTTGATATGCCCCGCAGCGGCGACGAATACGTACACCGTATCGGTCGTACCGGGCGTGCCGGCAACGATGGCCTGGCGATCTCGCTGATCTGCCATGGCGACTGGAACCTGATGTCGAGCATCGAGCGCTACTTGAAGCAGTCGTTCGAGCGCCGCACCATCAAGGAAGTCAAAGGCACCTACGGCGGGCCGAAGAAGGTCAAGGCATCGGGCAAGGCCGTTGGCGTGAAGAAGAAAAAGGTCGACGCCAAGGGCGACAAGAAGAAGGCCGGTGCCAAGTCGCCGACCAAGCGCAAGATTGCCAACCGTCCAAAGACCGACAACCTGTCGTTGGTCAGCAAGGACGGCATGGCGCCTCTGAAGCGCCGCAAGCCGGAAGCACCGGCTGCCGAGTAAGGCTTGAGCCATAAAAAAACCGGACAATGTCCGGTTTTTTTTCGCCTCAGTTTTTGGCCTTGGCCGCTGCTTCGTCCATTTCCTTGAGGCGCTGGTCGATCAGTTGGCACTTGTCGGGCAGGTCCGCGCTGGCGGTTTCCAACTTCATGTTCTGCAATTCTTCGTTGATCTCCTTGGCCTTCTCCGGGTTCTGTTGGGTGAGCTTGGTCACTTCCTTGGCCAGTTGTTCACGTTTGGCGGTGGCTTCTTCGAGCGTGCAGGCCCAGGCGGGCAGGGCGGCAAGCAGCGTGGTGGCGACGGCCATATTCAGCAGGGTTTTCATGATTCGGACCTCCATGGCGGTGATGAACGGTTGAGGGCCGTGAGCACTGAAAAGTTCAGCGAAATCGCGTCCGTACGCTAGGCTGAACGGACGACGGGTCCGGCATGTCACACCTTTGAAGGGCCTATTTCGTGTGCCTTCAGGAGGAATCAGGATGACGACTTACGATTGGGATTTGATCGAACGACTGCTGCATGAGGTACAGAACGGTGGCGCCAGCTTCGCCCCACGCAAATACGCCGAGGAAGAAGCGACTAAAAGGGCCGCCGCCGGAGAGCCCATCGGTAATCTCGATGAGTTTAAAAAGCTCGCGGCGGATTACGAGGCGTTGTTGTTCAAGCACGGCTTTATTGAGTCGCGGTCAGAGGAAGAGTGCGGCAATGGTGAGAACTTCAAATTGACCCAGCGCGGCTCACAGTTGCTGAGCCTGATCGACAGCTGTATCCCCGGTGATAATCACCCGCGTCAGGTGCTGGACGAGCAGGCGGATGCGCTGGATCCGGCGACGTTTGATGAACTGGCTTCCAAACCACAGATTGCCTGATGACTATGGGGTGCCAGCCTTCAGGCATTTAAGTGCCTTGAAGTCGCTGCGCACCTTGTCGATCTTTTGTGTCAGCTTCTGGCGTTGTTGCACGGTGCTTTCCGCCATCAGGTCGACGATCAGGCTGCGGGCAGCGGCTTCGGTCTGGGCGTAGGCCTGGCGATATTCCGGCGTCCACAGGCTTTCGCGGTTCACCAGCAGTTGCTCGATCTTCTGTGGGAAATCGCTGCTGTGGCGGTCTTTGACGGCTGCGATAAATAGTGTTTGCCAGTGGGCGCGGTTGCCAATCCATTGTTGGTTCTGCTCACCCAAGGCGATCGACCAGGCGGTGACGCGATTCTGCTGGCTGGCACTTAACGGCCCGAGCCACGCATCGAGGCGCTTGTTCATGCGCTCGGCGCGTTCCTTGATCTGCTGCTCGAGGGGCGGTTTCAGGTATTCGTCCTGACGCTTGCGCAGGTCCTTGGCGAACGCTTGCTCCATATCCTGTACTTGCTGGTCGTCCAGCCCCTGCAGTAGCTCGACGGCGGACGGCGTGATCGCCCGGGCGCTCTCGGCAATGGCTTGTTTGGCTTCGGCGGTACGGGTTTGCAGGGCGGCGTCGGTCACCTGGTTGGTGTCGACCATCTGTTGCAGGCGATCGAGCCAGTCCAGGTAGCCCGGCAACTGGGTGGTGCAATGCCAGGCCAGGTGTTCCTTGAGTGTGTCGTTGAACCAGCTCTTCTGCCCGGCGTTCATTTCCAGGTAGTCGCTGAGGGTCCAGGGGATGATCACATCCAGATTGCGATAGGCCAGGCCCACCCGATTGCAGCCGGCAAGCACCAGGCTGAGGGTCAGCAACATCACCAGAAATTTTAACCGACGCAGCATGAGCGAGTCCTTGCGCAGACGAGAGTATTGCATCTGAACCCGTCAGGGCAGCGACAGTTCAGCCCATCAATAAAACGCCCGCTCGGCCTTCAGGGTCAACAGCCCGTCGCATTGCGAGTTGTGTCCGGAGTAGGCCGAGCAATCGCCGCCGCTGAGGCTGGAGTCGCTGTAGATCAGGTTCAGGTCGACGCCCATCCATGGCCTGGAAAATTGTACCGACCAGTCGCTGAAGCTGCGGATCGAGCTGCCATCGGCCACCGAGACCGGGGTGCCGAGCTGGTGGGTGGTGTATTTCATGCTGACGCCGATGCCGAACGGCTTGGTGCCGCCGAGGTCGGCGAACAGGGTGCTGTCCTGCCGGTCCGGGTCGTTGCTGAAGGAGGCGCCGAAGCGATTGCCCAGCAAGGTCAGGCCGCCGTAGAACTCCTGGCTGTCGAGGGGGCTCAGCTTGGGATAGCTGTAGTGAATCATCCCCAGTTCATAACCCAGGGTCTGGTCGAAGGGGCGTTTGAAACCCAGGTAGGAGTCGACTTCCAGGTTGCTGGTCGGGGAAATGCCCATGCTCGGTGAGAATTGGCCGAGGTACAGGCCGCTGCCGTGGCTCAGGTCCAGGCCGCCATGGAACGAGTCGCTCCCGGGTGCCGTGGGCTTTACCAGGCCTTGAGCCATGCTTCGGCTGGGTGTCGTGCCCAATTTCAGGTCGAAATCACCCAGTTCACGCTGGAAAACCTGCGCTTCGGCGAGGGGGCTGGCCAACAGGGCACCGGCCAGGAATATGCAGGATTTGAGCATGCTTCACTCCATGAAAAGCGAGGAGCAGTAACGGGAAATATCAGGCAAATGCCCGATCTAGACGTGTGCAAGCATACCGGCGATGGTTCGCAGATGAGGCCCGTTCGTCGATTGGCGTAATAAAGGGGTGTATCAGGGGGTAGTGCGGGCTCTAGTCCTAGCGCCTTGAAAGGCAAAGCGCATAGGGACCAGGTGTAATGCGCGAGTCTTACTTTTTACCCAGGGTGATCTGCTTGGACGGGCCGAAAGTCTGGCCGCTTACGCCTTTGGCAATCTGCTGGATTTCGCCGCCCTGCTTGAGGAATGCAGCAATTTGGCTGTTGATCGATTCGCTGGTTTCAACGGCGGGAGCTGGCTTTGCTTTGCTGTTGGATGCTTTTACGCGCATGGCGGCCACTAACCTGTAGAAAATTAACTTGGCCATGCATCGTACATGAAATGCTTGACAATTGCTTGGCAAATATCCCCCTGAAATATACGCAGGGTTTATGAATCGCCTGGATTATTAAGTGAAATACTCACCTAACTTGCTGTTTTAACTCGAATCCCTCGAGGAAATCCGGCCGTGAGTACTGGCCGGATTCAGCCCGATGACCTGACGAGCGGGGCGCTTCTCGGCAAACCCATGATTTTTCAGGCCTGTACGCCGGTACGCGGGACCGCCGTCGTCAACTCGGGTAGAATGCCGCCCACGCAATGAGGGTATTTGAGATGGCTTTAGTCGGGCGCTACAACAGCTTGCAAGTGGTTAAACACACTAACTTTGGTTTGTACCTGGATGGTGATCAAGAGGGCGAAATCCTCTTGCCCAACCGATATATCCCCAAAGATATTCCCAGTGAAGATGAAGACTGGCTCAACGTTTTCATTTATCTGGACAGCGATGACAAACTTATCGCGACCACCGAAAAACCAAAAGTACAGGTGGGTGAATTTGCCAGTCTGAAAGTGGTTGAAGTCAACAGTATCGGTGTATTCCTCGATTGGGGCCTGCCCAAGGATCTGCTGCTGCCTTACTCCGAAGAAAAGCGCCAGCTGACCGCCGGTGAGTATTGCGTGGTACACGTCTACCTCGACAAACACACCAAGCGCATCACCGCCACCGCACGCCTTGACCGCTACCTGGACAAGACCCCGGCCACCTACAAGGTCGGCCAGGAAGTTGACTTGCTGGTAGCCGAGGCCACCGACATGGGCTTCAAGGCCATTATCAACAACAAGCACTGGGGCCTGATCCACAAGAACGAAGTGTTCAAGTTCCTGCGCCCGGGCAAGGAAGAGAAAGGCTTCATCAAGGAAATCCGCGCCGACGGCAATATCAGCCTGAGCCTGCAGCCTGTGGGTGAAGAAGCGGCCTCCAGCCTGAACTCCAAGATCCTCGCCAAGTTGCGCGACAACAACGGCACCTTGCCGGTCAGCGATAAAAGCGACCCGGCACTGATCAGCAGTTTGTTCGGTGTCAGCAAAGGCAACTTCAAGAAGGCCATCGGCGCCCTCTACAAGCAGGGTCAGATTGTGATCCACGCGGATCGCATTGAACTAAGCTGATCGCGGTTTGCTCTTCTGTAGGAGCACGCTTGCTCCTGCAGAAGGCCGCCTCAATGTCCAGAAAAACGCTTTTCGCCTACCTCGGTACGTTGCTTGCCTTTCTGATGCTTGACGGCCTGTGGCTCGGTGTCCTCATGGGCCCGACCTACAAAGCGCTGCTCGGCCCGTTGATGCTTGATCAGCCGCGCCTGTTCCCAGCCGTGGCGTTCTATCTCCTCTATGTATTCGGTTGTGTGGTGCTTGTCGTCCTGCCTGCGTTGGCGAGCGGCGGCTGGCAGCGTGCCGCGCGGCTTGGTGCACTCCTGGGATTGGTAGCCTACGGCACCTATGACCTGAGCAATTGGGCAACCCTGCAGGGCTGGTCCGCCGGTTTGGCCTTCATGGACATCGCCTGGGGCACCTTCCTGACTGCCGTTTGCTGCACCGTGGGCTATCAATGTGCGCGCAGGGTGCACAATTGATTGTGTACAGGATTGCCCTGCACCATCCCTGAGCGAATCACCACCGTTCAATCGTCTCTACGCCGCCTGAAGAGCCAAGCTCCACGGGGGATTGTGCCGAGTTTTATTGCATTGGCACGCATTCTGCTCAACAACTCGTATACAAACCATGTCGCCTCCCGTACGCACTCCCGTCGCGGGTGGCAGGCCGGTATTTACGAGGAGCCCTGCGATGACCGAACAATTGCCCAAAGGCTACAGCCCGCGCCTGTACAACCAGGACCTGGGACCGCTGCCGCAAAAATGGAACTGGTACAACATCTTCGCCTTCTGGATGAGCGACGTGCACAGCGTCGGCGGCTACGTATTCGCCGCCAGCCTGTTCGCCCTGGGGCTGGCCAGTTGGCAGGTATTGATCGCCTTGCTCGCCGGGATTTGCATTGTGCAATTGATCGCCAACCTGGTGGCCAAGCCGAGCCAGCAGGCGGCAGTGCCGTACCCGGTAATCTGCCGGTTGGCCTTTGGGGTATTCGGGGCGAATATCCCGGCGGTGATTCGTGGGTTGATCGCAGTGGCCTGGTACGGGATCCAGACCTACCTGGCGTCCAGTGCATTGATCATCGTGGTGCTGCGCTTTTTCCCACAGATGGCGGTATACGCAGAACCGCACTTTGCCGGCCTGTCGTACCTGGGCTGGTTCGGTTTCCTCAGCCTGTGGACGCTCCAGGCGCTGGTGTTCTGGGCGGGCATGGAGTCCATCCGTCGTTTCATCGACTGGGCGGGGCCTGTGGTCTATGCGGTGATGTTTGCCCTGGCAGGCTGGATCGTCTGGAAGGCTGGCTGGGCCAATATCAGCTTCACCCTGGCGGAAAAATCCCTCTCAGGCTGGCAGGCGTTTGGCCAAATCATCGTGGCAACCGCGTTGGTGGTGTCGTACTTTTCCGGGCCGACCTTGAACTTCGGTGATTTCAGCCGCTACTGCCGCACGATGAAAGACGTGCGTCGCGGAAATTTCTGGGGCCTGCCGGTGAATTTCCTGGCGTTCTCCCTGGTCACCGTGGTGATCGTCTCGGGCACCTTGCCGGTGTTCGGCGAAATGCTCCACGACCCGATTGCCACCGTTTCGCGCATCGACAATGACATGGCTGTGTTGCTGGGGGCGTTCGCCTTTGTCACTGCGACTATCGGCATCAACATCGTCGCCAACTTCGTCTCGCCGGCCTTTGACTTCGCCAACGTGGCACCGAGCAAAATCAGCTGGCGTGCCGGTGGAATGATTGCGGCGGTGGCCTCGATCTTCATCACCCCATGGAACCTGTTCAACAACCCGCTGATGATCCACTACACCCTCGATATCCTCGCCGCGTTTATCGGGCCGTTGTTCGGGATTCTGCTGGTGGATTTCTACCTGATCAAAAAACAGAAGATCGACGTGGATGCGCTGTTCGATGACAGCCCGAGCGGGCGCTACTACTTTGACGGCGGCGTGAACTGGACGGCGGTCAAGGCGCTGGTGCCAGCGACGCTGGTGGGCGTCGCGATTACCTTCACCCCGGTGCTGCAGGGCATGGCCAATTTCGCCTGGTTTACCGGCTGCTTCCTGGGTGGGCTGTTTTTCCTGGTGTTGGCGCGGCGTGAACAGGTTCGCGCGCCTGTGTCGATGGTTGCCGGCTGACCAGCACCGATCCGGCCACCAACAAACCGGCGCCTGCTACCACCAGCGCCGGTTGCAGGCCACCGCTGAGGTGGCTGCTCACCGACGCCAGCAACGGACCGCTCAATTG
This sequence comes from Pseudomonas sp. NPDC087814, assembly GCF_044742865.1. Lineage (NCBI taxonomy): Bacteria > Pseudomonadati > Pseudomonadota > Gammaproteobacteria > Pseudomonadales > Pseudomonadaceae > Pseudomonas > Pseudomonas sp. NPDC087814. The sequence goes on from NZ_JBIUVK010000002.1 coordinate 172,104, forward strand.
GCCGATCGCAAAGCTGGCGGTCAGCAACCCGGTGCTGCGCTGGTAGCCGTGGGGGGCGACCTCACGCAAGCGCGCCATCACCAGTTGCATGCACGCCAGGAATGGCCCACCGCACAGCAACACCCCCAGCGCCAGCCCCCAACCGTTGCCCAGCAGGCAGGCAAACACGCCTGCCGCTTGCAGCCAAAGGGTGGTCATCAGCCAGCGACGGGTAGTGTCCGGGTCCTTGCGGCGCAAACTGGCCGCCACCACGCCAATCGCGGCAGCCAGGCCAAAGCAGGGCCAGAACAGGTCTGCTTGCCATGCTCCCTTGAATTGCGCGCTGGCCATCTGTGACAGGAATGTCGCCGGGATGATGTAGCCAAGGCCATACAACACGTAGATCCAGCACAGATGTGTGATGCTGCCGTTGCTGGCCACGGCGGTGTGGCTGGCAACGGGCGAGTCGGCAGCGGAAGGCTTGGGCAGGAACGGCAGGATTGCCAGCAGCATGACCAGGGCGACCACCCCATACACCAGCCACAAGGTTGCAGAGTCTTGCCCCAACAGGTTGGAGCCCAGCGCCAGCAACCCGGTCAAGAGAATTCCCAGCCCCGGCCCGGCAAATACCAGCGCACCCAGGCGTGGGCGCCCGGCCGCAATGGCCAGCGGCTGGCTCAGGCTGGTAATCATCACCAGCGCCCAGGCACTGGCTACACCGGTACCAAAGCGCAACAACAGATGCGGCCAGAACCCGTGGGCCCAGTACGACGCCAGGGTCAGCAGCACACACAGCCACAGCCCGCCGTACAAACGCCCGCGTACATGGTGATGGCTGCGGGCAAAGATCGAATCCACCGCGCCGACGAAGTAACCCAGGTAGTTGGCGGCCGCAATCAGGCCGGCGCCGGTCAGGTCGATCTGCCCTTCACTGAGCAAATGCGGCATTTGCGGGGTGAGTGCGAATCGACCTATGCCCATGGCCATCATCAGGGCGATAAAGCTGGCGAGTAAGCGGATCAGCGGTGACATGGTGGTTTTTCCTGGGAGCAGCGAGTGACCATCAGGCTAAAGCGGATTGACTTTCTTTAAAAATGAATAATAGTGAGTAACTTGTTCAGTTTTGGAGAATGATGATGGAGTTCAGTCAATTGCGGATTTTCCAGGCCGTGGCCGAGGAAGGCTCCATCACCCGTGCCGCTGAGCGCTTGCACCGGGTGCCGTCCAACCTGTCGACCCGGCTTAAACAGATGGAAGAACAGCTGGGCGTCGAACTGTTCGTGCGCGAGCGCCAGCGCTTGCAGCTTTCTCCTGCAGGCAAAGTGCTGCTGGACTACAGTGCGCGCCTGCTGGCCTTGCATGACGAAGCCCATGGCGCGGTGCAAGGCGGGCAACCGGCTGGAGACTTTGTGCTCGGCAGCATGTACAGCACGGCGGCGATTCATTTGCCCAAGCTGCTGGCGCGTTACCACAAGGCGTATCCGATGGTGAACCTGCAGGTGCAGTCAGCGCCCAGCGGTGAACTGCTGGAAGGCTTGATCACCGGGCGCCTGGACGCCGCATTGGTGGATGGGCCGTTGACCCTGGCCACCCTAGACGGCGTGCCGCTGTGCGAAGAGCGCCTGCTGCTGATCTGCGAGGCGGATCATCCGCCGGTGCGTGGGCCGCAGGATGTTGCCGGCCGTTCGGTGTTCACTTTCCGACGCAGTTGTTCTTATCGGGCGCGCCTGGAAGCCTGGTTTTCCCACGATCGCGTGGCCATGGGCCGGGCCATCGAGATCGAGTCCTACCAGGGCATGCTGGCCTGTGTAATCGCCGGTTCCGGCGTGGCGTTGATGTCGGAATCGATGCTCGACAGCCTGCCGGGCAAGGACAGCGTGTCCATTCATCCGCTGGCCGAGCCTTTTGCCAGCGCCACCACCTGGTTGATGTGGCGCAAGGGCATGCTCGGCGCTAACCTCAATGCGTGGATTGACCTGCAGCAGGAGGGCAAGGTGCTACCGGAAACCGAAACCCGAGCGATTGCTTGAACGATCCGTCAGGATTTTGATCAATTCAGTAATAGTTCGTTGTGGTTTCGTTCAAGCAATACGTAAGACTTAAGACTACTATCTGTAGGAAGCGGCCACAGAATTCCAGCCGCTCGGCATTACCCCAAGGGGGCACCATGAAAGAGAAACTGCAAAACTGGCTGCACGACCTCGGCGTCGCACTCGGCTTGATCGAGCCACCGTTGCAACCGGTGCCAATCCGCACCGATGACGAGCAGCGTCGCCCGCGTCGCAGGTAAGTCCTGGAAAGCGCTCAAGCATGTTTGTTTGGGCGCGGCCAGGAGGTTTGCCTATGTATTGGAGTCATGATTGATCATGACCCGTTGCTGTGTACTTCAATTCTTCGTCTGGCTTTGGCCGGACGTTTTCATTTCCGGGGTTTGGTGATTTTCTCAAGACGCCTGCTTTCGGAATAATCCTTCAAATATTTAATTTAATAACGCCACGGTCATACCGATTGGTATTCCGGACGTGTGCGCGTCAGTCGAGTTTAGCCATTAAGTATCGGAATTGGACTACCTGTTTGTCAGAGTCGACGGGCTTATTTGATTATTAGGATAGGCGTAGGTTGAGTTTCATCACGAAAAGATTTGTAGCGTTTGCAGTTCTTGCAAGCCCCCAACTTCATTGAGTTGCGCTCTCCGGAGTAGGAGCCAGTCAGAACTGTTGGAGACAAAACCATGATGTTCTCTTCCGTTCCGCCAGTCGCCGCGTCACTCATTGCCACCACCGAAAACATCTTGCATATCGCCCCTGCATCGCGTGGCTGGAAAGCTGATGCACCCGGCAACGTGGTGTTTTTCCCGCCGACGTTAACCAAGCAGGCTCTGCTTATACAGATTGCACTGCTGCGCCCATCAACGCTCGTTGTCGCAGACCAGGTTATTGATGCCGACGTCATCAACCAATGGCGTATATCCCACCCATTTGGCGAACTCTATTTGGTCCGCAGAGGTACAAGTCTGGATAAGATCCGATTGGATCTGTGCGAGCGCAACAATGTTCGAGTGATTAACACGCCAGGGGTCAATGCGCCGCATGTTGCTGCCTATATTGCGCACTGGCTGACGCTGGCCGATGGCTCCTTGCCCCATGACATCTGTGTGCTGGGATACGGCAATGTAGGGAAAGAGCTTGTTAAGTTGTTGCTTGCTCGAGATCCGGATGTTCGGATTAAGGTGTTGGATCGACGCGATCGAGTGTCGGACAGTTTCGGGAAAGCCTCTTCCGATTGTAGGGTTTCATTGGTTGACGACTGGCTTGAGGCGCTCGAGGGGGCCAATGCAGTCGCCCTATGCTTATCCCTGAATGATGAATCCATTTATCGCATTGATCGGACCCTCATTCAGTGCCTGCACAGAAAGGCTCGCCTTGTCTGTGTCGCCAAGCCGGATGTCTTTAGCGACGATGCATTGCAGACCCTGGCAGTCTCCGAAGATATCCAGCTCATATTGGACTACGGCCCCAGGACACTGGATGCGTTTCGGGTGCGCACACAAGCGCTCGGCTGCAGTGTCTCCACATGGTACAAGCCGGCGACGCTGACCACACAGGCGGCCACCACCGAAGCCTGCCATTGCGACCTCGACTATGCGGTCTCGGTGCAACTGAGCTTGATGGCCTTGCGCGGCCTTGTCCGGCGCAAGCTTGCACACTCATTGGCGATCCCCTCTCGGCAAGCCGATGCCGGTGCGCCGCGTGTGTCGATCATCGGCAGAGGTATCAACGGGCTGCTCCAAGCCGTGATGTTCCGCCTGGCAAATTATCAGGTCACGGTTTACGGAGGAAATCAGCAGCGCGATGGTGTCAGTCACAAGCAGGTGAACATGCGTCATCTGTCAGCAACGGAGACGACTGCAAAACCGCTGCCTAACGATTACCTGACTCCCGCAAATCAGTACCTGGCCATTGAGTGCAATCGCGCAGGCATCGAGCTGTTTGAAAAATTCCTGGCCGACAACCCATCGCTGGCACGATTTGCACGATCGCGAATTGTACGAGCCTATGTGGACGACTCCAGTGGCACGGAGGCCGCAATCCGCGAGCAATGGGATATTGAAAACAGGCCTTGGCCGAGTGGCAAGCCGGGGCGAGAGCTTGCAGAGATCAGTCAGCTGCAATTCCAGGCAATGTATGGAGTTCCCGAGGTCGGGCGGGCGATTGAGGTGTCGGGCTACGATCTGGAATTTATCCATTTAATGGATGAGATGGTGACGCTTTTGCAGCGCTCAGGGGTTGAGTTCCTGCCACGGCACCTGAGTCCGGTCCAAATTGCCGATCTGAGTAGAGAGCACTTTGTCGTCACGGCCATGGGGGTGGACGAGCCAGAGGTCATCCCGATCATTGGCTGGTTTTTCAAGCTGCGCGCCGTTGATGATGAAGGTGTCGACATGCGCGGACTCAAGCTGGAGTACGACCTGCCAATCGGCGTCATGAATTGCCGCCTGGACGGGAACTGCATCCTTGTTTCCGCCGGGCAGGTGCCGCCCGATTCGACGCCGCAGTACAAGGAACAGATACGGGCGGCGTGCCTGGCTGCCGTTTCTCGACACTTTCCAAAGTCCTGCAGCCGCGCAATCGAACGTGGCGACTTGCAACAAATCGAATGTGCCAGGCCCGGCACCGCAGATGGACTTTCAATCGTGCATTGGTCCGCCTACAACCGCATTGTCGCGGGGGCAACTTATGCCGGGGGCACCACGCAGGGATTGGTATGGGCGTCTTTGGTCCAGGAAGTCATCCAGGCCAGAGCGCCGGCCGTTTCGGCAGTATGGGAATAAAAAAAACGGGTGCGACATCCGACGTCGCACCCGCTGAAGAAAGCTACTTTCAACTATTCGTTCAGATCGCCCGAGCCGCAACAGCCTCCGGACGACGGGACAGCAAACTCACCAGCACAAAACTCACCAGGCCCACGCCCAGGCTGTAGTAGATTGGTGTATTGGCGTCCAAACCATCCTTGATCATGAACACCAACGCGGTCACAAAACCCAGGGTCATGGAGGTGATCGCCCCGGAAGTCGTCGCACGTTTCCAGAAAATCGCCCCGATCAGCGGGATCAACATGCCGCCCACCAACAGGTTGTACGCCAGGGTCAGTGCGCTGATCACATCACTCACCACCAGCGCGATACCCAACACGGCGATACCGGTCAGCAAGGTAAACAGACGGTTGATCTTCAAGCTTGACTGCTTGCCACCACGCAGGCGCGGCAGCAGGTCTTCGGTCAATACGGTGGAAGCGGCGAGCAAGCCGGCGCTGGCGGTGGACATCATCGCAGCCAGTGCAGCGGCGATCACCAGGCCGCGGATACCGTCGGGCAGCGAGACTTTGACGATGGCGGCGAACGCATTGTTGACGTTGTCCAGGTCCGGGATCAGTACGTGGGCGGCCATGCCGATCAGCGCACAGGCCAGGCCGTAGAGGATGCAGTAGAAACCGGCGAAGGTGCCTGCGTACTGGGCGACCTTTTCGTCACGGGCGGTGAACACCCGTTGCCAGATGTCCTGGCCGATCAGGATGCCGAAGAAGTAGATCATGAAGTAGGTGATGATGGTGTCCCAGCCGATTTCAGTGAAGCTGAAATTCGACGCGGGCAGCTTGGCCACCAATTCATCCCAACCGCCGACGCGGTACAGGCAGATTGGTAGCAGGATAAACATCAGGCCGACCGTCTTGATCACGAACTGCACGATGTCGGTCAGGGTCAGCGACCACATGCCGCCAATGGTCGAGTACACCACCACCACGCCACCGCCTACCAATACCGACATCCAGAAGGGCAGGTCGAACAACACTTGCAGCACGGTGCCGATGGCCAGGATCGAGGTCACGCCGATCATCAGCGCGTAGGCCAGCATGATCACCGCACTGGCCTGGCGGGCCATGGGGTTGTAGCGTTTCTCCAGGACCTGGGTCACGGTGAAGATTTTCAGCTTCAGCAGCGGCTTGGCCAGGAACAGGTTCAGCGCAATGATCCCCGCGCCCAGCGCGGCGCACAGCCAGAAACCGGAAATACCATGTACATAGCCCAGGCGCACGGTGCCGACGGTGGACGCACCGCCCAGCACCGTGGCAGCCATGGTGCCCATGTACAGCGTCGGGCCGAGGTTGCGGCCGGCCACCAGGTAGTCTTCATGGGTCTTGGCGCGGCGCATGCCGTAGTAGCCGAGCACCAGCATGCCGGCGGCGTAGATGAGGACGACGAATAGATCTAAGGCCATGACGGCGAGTCTCCGATTATCTTTTTTATGTGGGGCTAAAGGGGGCTGTGTGGCGAGGGAGCGTGCTCCCGCTGGGCTGCATTGCAGCCCCAATCCATTCCACGCAATTCATCAGGCAGCCTCGCGACTGCTGCGCAGTCGAACGGGAGCAGGCTCCCTCGCCACAGTCGGTCCGTAGACGGCAGCCGGTTCAGGGAACACGCGAAGCAGTGTCAGGTACACCAGCGAGGCCAGGCCCAGGGTCACCGGCAAGCTGATGTCGATGCCGTCGGCGAGGTTGCCCAGCGGCCCGACAAACTGCCCCGGCAGGTTGACGAAGCACAGGCCCACCAGCGCACTCGGGATCCAGGCCCCCAGGCCGCGCCAGTTCCAGCCATGGCTGAACCAGTAGCGCCCGCCGGTTTCGCCGCGAGTGAACACCTGCAGGTCATCCGGGCAGTAGTAACCCCGGCGCACGATTAGGCCGATGATCATCATCACCATCCACGGCGTGGTGCAGGTGATGATCAGCACGGCGAAGGTCGACACGCTCTGCACCAGGTTGGCGGCGAAACGTCCGATAAAGATGAAGGCAATCGACATCACCCCGATCAGCAGCGTTGCCTTGACCCGGGACAGCAGGCGCGGGAATACGCTGGACATGTCCAGGCCGGTGCCATACAGCGAGGTGGTGCCGGTGGACATGCCGCCGATCACCGCGATCAGGCACACCGGCAGGAAGAACCAGCTCGGTGCCACCGCCAGCAGGCCGCCGACGTAGTTGTTGGCCGCGATATAGTCCGGTGCCTTGACCGCCACAATGGTCGCGGTGGCCAGGCCGAACAGGAACGGGATCAAGGTGGCGATCTGCGCGAACACCACCGCCAGCATGATCCGCACCTTCGAGGTTTCCCGCGGGATGTAGCGCGACCAGTCACCGAGGAACGCGCCGAAGGAAATCGGGTTGCTCATGGCCACCAGTGCTGCACCGATAAACGCCGCCCAGAAGCCGGTCTGGCCGAGGGCAACGGTGCCGGCGAAGTGGCTGTCGAAGGCCGGCGCGAAGGCGAAGATCCCCAGCAGGAACAGCAGGCTCGCCGCCCACACTGCGATGCGGTTGACCCACAGCATGAAGCGAAAGCCGTAGATGCACACCGTCAGCACGAGAATGGCGAAGACGCCGTAGGCCAGGCCCAGGGTCAGGTCGGTTTCCGGCAAGCCCACCAGACGTTTCGCACCGCCCACCAGCGCATCGCCTGAACTCCACACCGACAGTGAGAAGAACGCAATAGCGGTCAGCAGCGACAGGAACGAGCCGACAATCCGCCCGTGCACACCAAAATGCGCACCGGAAGACACGGCGTTGTTGGTGCCATTGATCGGACCGAACAGACCCATGGGGGCGAGGATCACCGCACCCACCAGCACGCCCAGCACAATCGCCCAGACGCCGGCCTGGAACGACAAGCCAAACAGCACCGGAAAGCTCCCCAGCACGGCGGTGGCGAAGGTGTTGGCACCGCCGAAAATCAGGCGAAACAAATCCTTCGGCCCGGCGGTACGTTCGTGGTCCGGGATCTGTTCGACGCCGTTGGTTTCTATGTTGCGAATACTGTTTTCGTTGTTTTTATTATTCATGATCTGCTCCGATCACATTGGCTAATGGGGCGGCAGCCCTTCCGGCATAGCGGACAAATGTTCGTGACAGGCCAGCCACAGGCCTTCTTTTTGTTGTGTGCGAACCCCTTGCCGCTTGAAGACAATGGTCTCGCGTTCCTGGCTAAAGAATTGCTCCCCGTTCATGCGCAGCTCGGTGGCCACGTCATGCACAAATACCGCGACGTCACCGTGCAGGCTGACGAAAGCGTTGCTTGAGGTGCAGGAAAGCACCTCAAATCCCTCGTCCCGGCGCCAGCTGTCCCACAACACCTGGTAGGCATCGCGACTCAGCAGCGGCTGGGGGAGGGTGTAGAACACGAAGCTGGCGTCGGCACTGAACGCACCGAAGTAGGCATCGCGATCATTGCGGGCGAAGGCCGACACCAGGTCGGCCGCGGCTTTTAATACCTCGGCCTGGGCGTTCATCAGCGGTGCGCCACGCCCGGCAGTACGCAGAGCATCTCGTACAGCAGGTTGGCGCCCAGCAGCGAGGTGTTGCCGGTGGTGTCGTACGGCGGCGAAACTTCTACCAGGTCGCAACCAATCAGATCCAGGCCTTGGCAGCCGCGGATGATTTCAATCGCCTGGATCGTGGTCAAGCCACCGATTTCCGGGGTGCCGGTGCCGGGCGCCCAGGCTGGGTCGATGCCGTCGATGTCGAAGCTCAGGTACACCGGGCCACCGCCGACTTTCTCGCGCACTTCAGCCATCAGGGGCGCCAGCGAGTGATGCCAGCATTCTTCGGCCTGGACCACACGGAAGCCCTGTTTGCGGCTCCAGTTGAAGTCTTCGGCGGTGTAGCCCTGGGCGCGCAGGCCGATTTGCACCACGCGGTCGCAATCCAGCAAGCCTTCTTCCACCGCGCGGCGGAAGGTGGTGCCGTGGGCGATTTTCTCGCCGAACATGTGGTCGTTGACGTCGGCGTGGGCATCGATGTGCACCAGCCCGACCTTGCCGTGTTTCTTGTGGATCGCCCGCAGGATCGGCAGGGTGATGGTGTGGTCACCGCCCAGGGTCATCGGGATCACATTGTGTTCGAGGATCTCGTCGTAGGCTTCTTCGATGATGCGCACGGCGTCCAGCAGGTTGAAGGTGTTGATCGCCACGTCGCCGATGTCGGCAACCGACAGCGAGTCAAACGGCGCGGCGCCGGTGGCCATGTTGTAAGGGCGGATCATCACCGATTCGGCGCGAATTTCCCGCGGCCCGAAGCGGGTGCCGGCACGCAGGGAGGTGCCGATGTCCAGGGGCACGCCGACGAAGGCGGCATCCAGGCCCTTGGCCGATTGCAGATGGGGAAGACGCATCATGGTGGCGATGCCGGCGAAGCGCGGCATTTCGTTGCCGCCCAGTGGTTGGTGGAAAATCTTGTCCACGGGATTGCCTCATCGTTTTGTTTATTAGAAGCCGATTCTGCGAAATGCATGGGAAGGGAAGAATCGGCAGGGGCAAATACTTAGTTCAGATTTTTCTAAACTAATGCCTGAGGTAAACTCGGTTCAAATGTGGGAGCGGGCTTGCTTGCGAATACGGTGTGTCAGTCACGGAGGGTTCGATTGATCCACCGCATTCGCGAGCAAGCCCGCTCCCACAGGTTTTATGTTTGCCTCTGGAGAGCCCATGGCCAACGCCTTGCCCGACCTGAAACTCCTGCGCATCTTCGTCAGCGTCGTGCGGCACCAGGGTTTCGCCAATGCCCAGCACGAACTCAACCTGTCGACCTCGGCCATCAGCACTTACATGAGCCAGCTGGAAGCCGCGTTGGGCCTGGTGCTGTGCCATCGCGGGCGGGGCGGGTTCAGCCTCACCAGCAAGGGCGAGTTGTTCCATCAGGAAACCCTGCGCCTGCTGGGCGAGCTGGAAGGCTTCGAGCAATACGCCGCCGCGCTCAAAGGCGAACTGCGCGGCACCCTGAAACTCGGCGTACTCGACTCCACCGTCAGCGACAAGGCCTTGCCGTTTGCCGAAGTGATCGGCGCCTACAGTCAGGAACACCCGGCGGTGCATTTGCACCTGTCGGTGATGAGTCCTTACGAGTTGCAACTCGGCGTCCAGGATAATCGCCTGGACCTGGCCATCGGTGCGTTTTCCAACCGGATGAGCGGGCTGATCTATATGCCGCTGTACCGCGAACAGCACTGGCTGTATTGCAGCACCCGTCACCCATTGTTCAACGAGCGGCGCATTCCCGAACAAGTCATCACCCAGCAACGCATGGTCGGTCGTGGTTACTGGAGCCAGGCCGAACTGGCGCGTCACGGCTTCAAGCACAGCGCCGCCACGGTGGAAAGTATGGAGGCGCAATTGATCCTGGTGCTGTCCGGCGCCTATATCGGCTACCTCCCGGAACACTACGCCCAGGCCTGGGCCGACAAAGGGGATTTGCGGGTACTGCTGCCGGCGACCTTTGGTTACCAGGCGCCGTTCTCGATGATCATGCGCCGGGGCCGCAGCCGCGAACCCCTGATCCAGACCTTCCGCGATTTACTCAAAGCCCAGCTCAACCAGGCCTGAAAACCCATGTCCAGACCCCAATGCTCCCGCTGCCTGCGGCCCACCACCCATTGCCTGTGCGCGCTGATTCCCCGGCTGGATAGCCGAACCCGGGTGTTGCTGTTGCAGCATCCGAGTGAGGTCAATCACGCCTTGAATACCGCGCGGTTGGCGGCGCTTGGCTTGGTGAATGCGCAGTTGGTGGTGGGGGAGGTGTTTGAGGATTTGCAGGCGTTGTTGAATCCGCCGGGTTATCAGGCGCGTCTGTTGTTTCCGGATGAAAATGCCCAACCCTTGCAGGCCTATACGCCATCCGACGAACCGTTGCTGTTGGTGGTGCCGGACGGTACCTGGCGCAAGGCGCGCAAGTTGCTGCACCTCAATCCTTTATTGGCGGCGCTGCCTCGGGTGACGCTGGCGGAAGGCGCCGTGTCCCGTTATCGGCTGCGCAAGGCACCGGGGCCCGGAGCGTTGTCGACGGTGGAGGCCATCGTGCAGGCGTTGCAGGTGCTTGAAGCGCCCACCTCATTTGAGCCGCTGCTGAAACCGTTCGAGGCATTGATCGAAGGACAGATTGCCGCGATGGGCGATGAAGTGTTCCAGAGAAACCACGGCCCCGCCTGACTTATTCCATTAAGCGATAAGCACCACACTTTGCGTGATATGGCCCGCCAGCCTTTCCCGGTATGATAGTCGCCCCCGCAGTCTGGATTGCGAATACGCCATGACCTTGCAGTACCCCACCATCGCCGATTGCGTCGGCAACACCCCGCTGGTCCGCTTGCAGCGCCTGCCGGGCAACACCAGCAATACCTTGTTGCTCAAGCTCGAAGGGAACAACCCGGCCGGCTCGGTCAAGGACCGCCCGGCGTTGTCGATGATCACCCGCGCCGAGTTGCGTGGGCAGATCAAGCCCGGCGACACCCTGATCGAAGCCACCTCCGGTAACACCGGGATTGCCCTGGCCATGGCCGCGGCGATCAAGGGCTACAAGATGGTCCTGATCATGCCCGACAACGGCAGCGCCGAGCGCAAGGCGGCGATGACCGCCTACGGCGCCGAGTTGATCCTGGTCACCCAGGAAGAAGGCATGGAAGGCGCCCGCGACCTCGCCGAGCGTATGGCTGCCGAAGGCCGTGGCCTGGTGCTGGACCAGTTCGCCAACGGCGACAACCCCGAGGCGCACTACACCACCACTGGCCCGGAAATCTGGCGCCAGACCCAGGGCACCATCACTCACTTCGTGAGTTCGATGGGCACCACCGGCACCATCATGGGCAATTCGCGCTACCTCAAGGAGCAGAATCCCGAGATCCAGATCGTCGGCCTGCAACCGATGGAAGGCGCAGCGATCCCGGGGATCCGTCGTTGGCCCGAGGAGTACTTGCCGAAGATCTACAACGCGGCTCGCGTCGATCGCATCATCGACATGGCCCAGCGTGAAGCCGAAGACACCACCCGCCGCCTGGCCCGTGAAGAAGGCATCTTCTGCGGCGTGTCGTCCGGTGGCGCGGTGGCCGGGATGTTGCGCTTGTCCCAGGAGTTGGAAAACGCGGTGATCGTCGCGATCATCTGTGACCGTGGCGACCGTTACCTGTCGACCGGCATTTTCGACGCGCCCAACTGATGGCCAAGCACGAGAGAGGCCTGCGCTTCCAACCGACGGGCGGCAGCCGGGCCCCACAGATTCCTGTAGGCAAGAAGCAGCGCCTGACCATCGAGCGCCTGGCCAACGACGGCCGTGGCATTGTGTTCTTTGAAGGCCGCACCTGGTTTGTCGTGGGTGCGCTGGCCGGCGAAGAGGTGGAAGCGCGGGTGTTGGGCGCCCACGGCAAAGTGGTCGAGGCGCGCACCGAGCGCGTATTTACCGCCAGCGAACTGCGCCGTCCGGCACCCTGTGTGCACGCCGGCCGCTGTGGCGGTTGCAGCCTGCAACACTTGCCCCATGACGAACAACTCGCCCTGAAACAGCGCATGCTCGCCGAGCAATTATCCCGTGTGGCAGGTGTCGAACCCCAGGAGTGGGCCGCGCCTTTGAGCGGGCCGGAATTCGGCTATCGTCGCCGCGCCCGCGTGGCCGTGCGCTGGGATGCCAAGGCGAAGAAACTCGAGGTCGGCTTTCGTGCCGTGGCCAGCCAGGACATCGTCGCCATTGACGATTGCCCGGTGCTGGTACAGGCCTTGCAACCGATCATGCAGCGTTTGCCCAACATGCTGCGGCGCTTGAGCAAGCCTCAGGCGTTGGGGCATGTGGAATTATTCAGTGGTTCGTCGATTGCCGTGTTGTTGCGACACATGGCGCCCTTGTCCGAAGCGGACCTGACGATCCTGCAGGAATTTTGCACGTTCCATGAAGCCCAACTGTGGCTGCATGGCGAGGGCCAGCCGCAACCGGTCGAACCAGACCAGGCCTTGGGCTATCGTCTGGAACCGTGGGATTTGCAGTTGGCGTACCGCCCGGGAGACTTTGTGCAGGTCAACGCCGGGGTCAACCAGGCGATGGTCGCCCAGGCGCTGGATTGGCTGGCGCCGAAGCCCGGCGAGCGGGTGCTGGATTTGTTTTGTGGCTTGGGCAACTTCGCCTTGCCGCTGGCCCGCCAAGTGCGGGAAGTGGTGGCGGTGGAAGGCGTGCAGGCCATGGTGGACCGGGCGGCACAGAATGCCGTCAGCAATAATTTGCATAATGTTCAGTTTTTTCAGGCCGATTTGTCCCAGCCTTTGACCGACGCGGAATGGGCCAAACAGGGCTTTTCTGCGGTACTCTTGGACCCACCCCGCGATGGTGCCCTGGAGGTTGTGCGCAAGCTCGCTACCCTGGGGGCTGATCGCCTGGTGTATGTGTCCTGTAATCCGGCAACGCTGGCGCGGGACACGGTCGAGTTGGTCAAGCAAGGCTACCGGCTAAAACGTGCCGGGATCCTCGACATGTTTCCCCAGACGGCCCATGTCGAGGCCATGGCGTTATTTGAAGCGGGCTAGGATGCCCGTTTAATCCGACTGGCCTGCATCTCCTGGGCCTGTGACCTGCCAGGGAGCGTGCACAAGCTTTTTTTGTAAAGCAGGTCAGCGATGATTTTGACGCACTAAAAGGTGCGTCGTAGGGAAGGTAAGCAAGATGGTACAGGTGAGAGCACACCAGCCGATCAACACCGACGGCAGTATCAATCTCGAGGCATGGCTGGATCATGCCATCAGTGTCGACCCGGCACTGGACCGTGAAGCCTTGAAAGCAGCCTGCGAGTTCGCTCGTGAGTCTGAACAGCAAGACAATGCGGCGAAGAACCTGTGGGCCGAAGGCACTTCAAGCTTTCGCACCGGGTTGGAAATCGCCGAGATCCTCGCCGATCTCAAGCTCGATCAGGATTCGCTGATCGCGGCGGTGCTGTATCGCGGCGTGCGCGAAGGGCACATTCAGCTGCCCACCATCAGCCAGCGTTTCGGCACCGTGGTGGCCAAGCTGATCGACGGCGTGCTGCGCATGGCGGCGATCAGTGCCAGCCTCAGCCCGCGCCAGTCGATGGTGCTGGGCACCCAGGGCCAGGTGGAAAACCTGCGCAAGATGCTGGTGGCGATGGTCGACGACGTGCGCGTCGCCTTGATCAAGCTGGCCGAGCGTACCTGCGCGATTCGGGCGGTGAAAACCGCCGACGACGAAAAGCGCAACCGCGTCGCCCGCGAGGTGTTCGACATCTACGCGCCGCTCGCCCACCGCCTGGGCATCGGCCATATCAAGTGGGAACTGGAGGACTTGTCCTTCCGTTACCTCGAACCCGATCAATACAAACAGATTGCCACGCTGCTCCATGAGCGGCGGCTGGACCGTGAGCGCTTTATCGCCGACGTGATGAGCCAGTTACGCACGGAATTGCAGGCCACCGGCGTTGAAGCCGACATCAGCGGCCGGGCCAAACACATCTATTCCATCTGGCGCAAAATGCAGCGCAAGGGCCTGGCCTTCAGCCAGATCTACGACGTGCGCGCCGTGCGTGTGCTGGTGCCGGAAATGCGCGACTGCTACACCGCGCTGGGTATCGTGCACACGCTGTGGCGGCACATCCCCAAGGAATTCGACGACTACATCGCCAACCCCAAGGAAAACGGTTACCGCTCGTTGCACACGGCGGTGATCGGCCCCGAGGGCAAGGTGCTGGAAGTGCAGATCCGCACCCACGCGATGCACGAAGAGGCGGAGCTGGGCGTATGCGCTCACTGGCGCTACAAGGGCACCGACGTCAAGGCCGGGTCGAACCAGTACGAAGAGAAAATCTCCTGGTTGCGCCAGGTGCTGGAGTGGCACGAAGAGCTGGGCGACATCGGCGGTTTGGCCGACCAGCTGCGGGTAGATATCGAACCTGACCGGGTCTACATCTTCACCCCCGACGGCCACGCGATCGACCTGCCCAAGGGCGCCACACCGCTGGATTTTGCGTACCGGGTGCACACCGAGATCGGCCACAACTGCCGTGGCGCCAAGATCAACGGGCGCATCGTGCCGCTCAACTACAGCCTGCAGACCGGTGAACAGGTCGAGATCATTACCAGCAAGCACGGTACGCCGAGCCGCGACTGGCTGAACCCGAACCTGGGCTACATCACCACGTCCAGGGCGCGGGCGAAGATCGTCCATTGGTTCAAGTTGCAGGCGCGCGACCAGAACGTCGCCGCCGGCAAGACCTTGCTCGAGCGCGAATTGGCACGCCTGGGCCTGCCGCAGGTGGACTTCGACAAGCTGGCCGAAAAGGCCAACATGAAGATCGCCGAAGACATGTTCGCCGCCCTCGGTGCCGGCGATCTGCGCCTGGCGCAGTTGGTCAACCTGGCCCAGCAACTGGTTGAGCCGGAGCGGGGCAGCGAGCAGTTGGAACTGATTCCACGCAAGGCCACCGGCTACAAGCCGGGCAAGCGCGGCGATATCCAGATCCAGGGCGTCGGCAACCTGATGACGCAAATGGCCGGCTGCTGCCAGCCATTGCCGGGCGACGCCATCGTCGGTTACATCACTCAGGGCCGCGGGGTGAGCATTCACCGCCAGGACTGTGCCTCGGTGTTGCAACTGGGCGGGCGCGAGCCGGAGCGGATCATCCAGGTCAGTTGGGGCCCGGTGCCGGTGTTGACCTATCCGGTGGACATCATCATTCGTGCCTACGACCGTTCCGGGCTGCTGCGTGATGTGTCGCAGGTGCTGCTCAATGAGCGGATCAACGTGCTGGCGGTCAACACCCGCTCGAACAAAGAGGACAACACGGCGCTGATGTCCCTGACCATCGAAATTCCGGGGCTGGACGCGTTGGGTCGGTTGCTGGGGCGTATTTCCCAGTTGCCGAACATCATTGAGACCCGGCGTAATCGCACGCCATGAGTAGCTGGACGAGCGCGGACTGAACTGTGGGAGCGGGCTTGCTCGCGAAGGCGGTGTGTCTGTCAAATATCAGGCAACTGACACGACGCCTTCGCGAGCAAGCCCGCTCCCACATTTGATCCTCAGCGTTCCCACTTCTGCGGAAAGAGACTGATGTATTCACTTGAAGACCTGCTGCACCTGATGAACCGCCTGCGCGACCCGCAATACGGTTGCCCGTGGGACATCAAGCAAACCTACGCCACCATCGTCCCCCACACCCTGGAAGAAGCCTACGAAGTCGCCGATGCGATCGAGCGCGGGGATTTTGATCACCTGCAAGGTGAGCTGGGCGACCTGTTGTTCCAGGTGGTGTATTACAGCCAGCTGGCGCGGGAAGAAGGGCGCTTCGAATTCGCTGGGGTGATCGACAGCATTACCCGCAAGTTGATTCGCCGTCACCCGCATGTGTTTCCCACGGGAGACTTGTACGCGCCGCTGGATATTCCGCAGCTGAGCGAAGAGCAGGTCAAGCAGCGTTGGGAAGAAATAAAGGCCGAGGAGCGTGCGGAAAAATCCGACGCACCGGAGCAACTGTCCTTGCTGGATGATGTACCCACGGCCTTGCCGGCGCTTTCCCGCGCCGCCAAATTGCAAAAGCGCGCCGGGCAGGTGGGTTTCGACTGGCCGGCCGCGTTGCCCGTGGTGGATAACGTGCGCGAAGAGCTGGATGAGGTGCTCGAAGCCATGGCCGATAACGACCCGGCCGCCATCGCCGATGAAGTAGGTGACCTGCTGTTTGCGGCGGTCAACCTGGCCCGTCACCTCCAGGTCGACCCGGAAGCAGCCTTGCGTTTAGCCAACGCTAAATTCGAACGACGTTTCCGATTTATCGAACAGGCATTGCGCGAGACCCACCGTCCCATAGAAGATTGCACCCTCGAAGAGTTGGACGCCCTGTGGGGCGAAGCCAAACGCCAGGAAAAGAATCTGTCCAGCTGCGGCTGAGCCGTTGCCCAAGTGAGTAAGCACCATGAGCATTTCCCTTCGCGACCAGTTGCTCAAAGCAGGCCTGGTCAACCAAAAGCAGGCCAAGCAGGTCGGCAAAGAGAAACAGAAACAGCAGCGCCTGGTGCATAAAGGCCAGGCCGAAGCGGACGACAGCCAGGCGCGCCTGGCCATCCAGGCGCATGCCGAGAAGGTCAAGCGCGACCAGGAGCTGAACCGTCAGCAGCAAGAAAAGGCCGAGGCCAAGGCCCGCGTTGCGCAGGTCAAGCAATTGATCGAAACCTCGCGCCTGCCCAAGCTGACCACCGAGGACTACTACAACTTCGTGGATGACAAGAAGGTCAAGCGCCTGTCGGTCAACACGCTGATGCGTAACAAGCTGAGCAACGGCTCCCTGGCGATCGTGCATCACGGTGGCGGTTACGAGGTGATCCCGCGCGAAGCCGCGCTGAAGATCCAGGAGCGGGCGCCGGAGCGCATCGTCCAGATGAACGTGCTGACCGAAAGCCAGGTGCCGGATGAGGATGATCCGTACGCCGCCTACCAGATCCCTGACGACCTGATGTGGTAATGCGTTAGAAACACACATTGTGGCGAGACGGCTTGTTGTGGCGAGGCAGCTTGCTCCCGCTGGGGCGCGAAGCGCCCCCAAAATCCCAACCCCCAACCCCCAAAACACAAACCCCGCTCAAAAGGCGGGGTTTGTGTTTATAGACACTCCAGCTGCGTGGGGCTGGTTATCTACAGGATTTCAGAGTTTCAGGAGCTTTGCGCCTGGCGTTTCATCTCAAGGGTCTCGAGCTCGTTTTTATAATTATGAGCTTCGGCCTCGTCGTGAAACATGCCGACCAGCAGGTCTTGCTGGTGTACATCCCAGATGTGAATCCCGTGGGCTACTGCTTCGTGGGACATATGTTCATCGTCGCGTTCAGTTACTTTTACAGTCATCTGCTTGCTCCAATCTCTGGTTGATCTGCGGCAAGGCGTCGCAGGCCTTTGTTATATGGTTTGTTAGCTTGCTAAGTAAATAACCAGGAATTGCAACACACCTTTACAGAAACTGGAGTAATCCCGCGAGCCCACGCAAACCGCGACATTGCGTCGCAGGGCGCTGAGTTTTATGACAAAAGTTTCATGTTGGCGTCAGGCGACAGGCGAAAAAAAGCCCCGCGTACGCGAGGCTCTTTCATTGCGCAGAGGATCAGCTGCCTTTGACAGCCTTGCCGTCAACGGTACCGTCTTGCAGCATGATGTTGTATTCCTTGCCGTCAGTCTCGACCTGGCGCAGGGCAACCAGGATGCCGCCCCAGTCCTTGGCAAACCACATTTGGGTAATGCGCTTGCTTTGAGTCGGGTCACGCACGCGCTCAACCTTGATCGCATCGATGGAGCCGGCTTTGGTCTGGACCTTTTCCGGGCCGATCACGCGGAAGTCGTAGGTATCGACATCAGTGCCTTCGACGACGTTGTAGCTCATGCTTTTCTTGCCGGCTGCCACATCGCGCTGCAATGCCAACTGGTAGGTCGACTTGTCGAGCATGCCGCTTTGAAGGGCCACGTTGACCGGGTCCTTGTTTTCAAAGCCGGTGACTTTCTTGGCCGTCTGATCGAAGTCGAGGTTGATCTTCTTCGTCTTGCCCAGGCCACCGCGTTCGAAGGTGTAGCTCACCGGTTGCAGGGCGTCTTTGTCGAAGCGGATCACGCTGGTTTCAGTCAGGCTGGCGATCATCATGGAAGCCTTGAAATTCAAGGTCCAGCTGCCGTTGTCATTCTTGGTCAGGCTGCGTTCTGCCGAACCACTCATGGGCAACTGTTTCCAGTCGGCGGTGTAGCTGGCGGAGAAAGGGTGAAGGTCTGCCGCTTGCACGGCAGGCAAGGCGAACAGCGCAAAAGCGAAGAGCAGGGCGCGACGCATAAAGTCTCCTAGGTTCGAATCAAGTGGCCGCTGGCCGCAAGTAACTGACCGTCCAATAATGCACCGTGGTCGCCAAGAATCAACCGTCCCTCAGCGAACCAGCGAACAGCCAGCGGGTAAATCCTGTGTTCCTGGGCGTGAACCCGTTGCGCAAGCGTCTGCGCAGAGTCCGCAGACTCTACCGGAACTACTGCCTGTACGACCAGAGGCCCGCCATCGAGTTCCTCGGTGACAAAGTGCACGCTGCAGCCGTGCTCGGTGTCGCCGGCCTCCAGGGCACGCTGGTGGGTGTGTAACCCTTTGTATTTTGGCAGCAGGGACGGGTGGATATTCAGCAGACGCCCGTTGTAGTGACGCACGAAGTCAGCGCTGAGAATGCGCATGAAGCCGGCCAGTACCACGAGTTTGGGGTTGAAGGCGTCGATCAGTTCGATCAAGGCGCTGTCGAAGGCCTCGCGGCCTTCAAAAGCCTTGTGATCCAGGGAGCGGGTGTCGATACCTGCGTCCCTGGCGCGTTGCAGGCCGTAGGCGTCGCTGCGGTTGGAAATCACCGCAGCGATGCGCACCGGGCTGTCGCCGGCGCGCGTGCTGTCGATCAGGGCCTGCAAGTTACTGCCGGTGCCGGAGAGCAGCACCACGACATCACAGGTTGCAGGCATCAGTGCGCCTTAAGGTTCTTCAGTTCAACCTGAGCCGCGCCTTCAGGGGCGGTAGCGATCTGGCCGATGACCCAAGGCTGTTCGCCGGCTTCACGCAATACGTTCAGCGCGCTTTCAACGTGCTCTTGAGCCACGCAGATGACCATGCCCACGCCGCAGTTCAGCACGCGGTGCATCTCGGTTTCGTTGACGTTGCCTTTCTCTTGCAGCCAGTCGAAGACTGCCGGGCGCTGCCAGCTGGCCACGTCGACAATCGCCTGGGCGCCTTTAGGCAGTACGCGCGGGATGTTGTCCAGCAGGCCGCCACCGGTGATGTGGGCCATGGCCTTGACCGCGCCGGTGTCCTTGATCAGCTTGAGCAACGGCTTCACGTAAATGCGGGTCGGGGCCATCAGCAGGTCGGTCAAGGGCTTGCCGTCGAGCTGGATGGTTTCGATGTCGGCGCCGGACACTTCGATGATCTTGCGGATCAGCGAGTAGCCGTTGGAGTGCGGGCCGGACGATGGTAGGGCCAGCAGGGCGTCACCGGCAGCCACCTTGGAACCGTCGATGATTTCGGATTTTTCGACAACGCCGACGCAGAAACCGGCCAGGTCGTAGTCTTCGCCTTCGTACATGCCTGGCATTTCAGCGGTTTCGCCGCCGACCAGGGAGCAGCCGGACAGTTCGCAGCCAGCGCCAATGCCGGTGACCACCTGGGTAGCGGTCTCGACGTTGAGCTTGCCGGTGGCGTAGTAGTCAAGGAAGAACAGCGGCTCGGCGCCGCACACCACCAGGTCGTTCACGCACATGGCAACCAGGTCGATGCCGATGCTGTCGTGCTTGTTCAGGTTCAGTGCCAGGCGCAGCTTGGTGCCCACACCGTCGGTGCCGGAGACCAATACAGGCTGCTTGTAGCCGGCCGGGATCTCGCAGAGGGCGCCAAAACCGCCCAGGCCGCCCATGACTTCGGGGCGCGCAGTGCGCTTGGCGACGCTCTTGATGCGTTCGACCAATGCTTCACCGGCGTCGATGTCTACACCGGCGTCCTTGTAGCTCAGGGAGGGTTGCTTGCTCATGATCCAGGCCTTTAGGGGGGATTCAGGGGTAACGACCGAATGCGGCGGGTGTACCGAAACCTGAAGTTTCAGCACGGCCTGCCATTGACGGTCTGCGAAGGCGCGCGATTTTATCAGGCTTGAGGGGCAGCGGCCATCCTCGGGCCGACGGGCAGGGGCAATAGCTGTTAAAAAAATCGCTAATCGAGTCGGTCACAGGCCCTATTAAGGTATAGCCTTTAACTCGCTATCGTTATGACAGTACAAAAACTTGCCGAGACCCTGTGAATGTTTTGCCGGTCGCTGTGGTCACAGCCTTGCTCAACAGTGTTCACGCGGTCTGTTCCAACCGCTTATTTGCCGTTCGGGAATCTTCTTTCATGGGTCTGAGTAAATATTTTTTTGTGGGCTGCTTGTCGTTGGTCAGCCTGGCGAGTCATGCCGAAACCCTCAATGGTCTCTATCAAGTGCTGGAGCCGGTCAGCAGTCAGTCTCCCCAGGAGCGCGACCAGGCGACCCAGCGTGCCCTGCAAACCCTGGTGATCCGCCTGACCGGCGACGCCAAGGCCGCCGATGGCCCGGGCCTGGCGGCGATCCGCAAAGACCCGCAACAAATCATCAGTCAGTATGGCTACGACGCCGGCCCGCCGGAAAGCCTGCAGGTGGATTTCGACCCGGTCAGCACCGACCGCGCGTTGCGTGGCGCGGGCCTGGCGCTGTGGGGCAGCAATCGGCCATCGATCCTCGGTTGGTGGCTGAACGATTCCGTCGAAGGCAGCAGCCTGGTCGGTGATGGCCAGGCCGTCGCCCAGCCGCTGCGCCGCGCGGCCCAGCACCGTGGTTTGCCTTTGCGCCTGCCGCTGGGTGACCTGGACGAACAAATCGTCGCCACCGCCCCGAATCTTGAAAGCCCTGACGCCACACCGCTGCGCGCCGCGTCCGAGCGTTATGGGGCCGATGCCTTGCTGGCGGTGCATGCTCGCGAAGATGGCGGCCAATGGTCGGCCAAATGGCGCCTGTGGCTGGGGGATAAAAGCGAGCAGGGCACCGCCACCGGCACTGATACTGCCGCATTGGCTGACGCTGTGCTGCTGGCCGTCAGCGAACGCCTGGCACCACGCTTTGCGGTCAAGGCCGGCGCTGCCACCAGTGATCAGTTGCTGGAAGTGCAGGGCATGAATCTCGAGCATTACGCCGCCCTCGGCCATCTGCTGGAACCGTTCGGTGCCCAGCCAGTGCGCGTGGACGGCACTCGCATCGTTTATCGGGTGAATGGCAGCGCCGAGCAGCTGCGCACCCAGTTGAGCCTGGCCAAGTTGCAGGAAATCCCGGCAGGTGAAGCTCCGGCTCCGCAGCCGGTGGTAGAAGGCGCGCAACCGGCACCGGTCGAGCCGACGCCGCAGCTACGTTTTCATTGGTAAGTGTTCTTCCTTCTTATATAGAAGCAGGAAGCAAATAACAGAGGGAGTGGTTTATGGCGGATACGCGTCGTTGGGTGTGGCTTGGCGGGATTGTCCTGCTGTGCGTTTTTGTGTTCCTGCTGCATTCGATCCTGACGCCGTTCCTGGTCGCGTTACTGCTGGCCTACCTGTTCGATCCGGTGGTGGATCGCCTGGAAAAGATCGGCCTGTCACGTACCTGGGGCGTGGTGGCGGTGTTTGCGTTGTTCACCTTGATCATCACGGCGCTGGTCCTGGTGCTGGTGCCGATGTTGGCCAAGCAGTTGTTCAAGCTCTATGAGCTGGCGCCGCAGATGCTCGACTGGCTGCAACACACGGCCATGCCGTGGGCGCAGGCCAAGCTGGGGTTGGCAGACGGCTTCTGGAAGTTCGACAAGGTCAAGGCGGCCATCAGCGAGCACATGGGCCAGACCACCGACATTGTCGGCGTGGTGCTGAGCCAGGCGACGGCGTCGAGCCTGGCGCTGATTGGCTGGCTGACCAACCTGGTGCTGATCCCGGTCGTGGCGTTCTACCTGCTGCGGGACTGGGACATCATGATGGCCAAGATCCGCGGCCTGCTGCCGCGCGACCGTGAGGAGCGCATTGTCTCCCTGGCCGAGGAGTGTCATGAGGTGCTCGGCGCCTTCGTCCGTGGCCAGTTGCTGGTGATGCTGGCGCTGGGGATCATCTACGCGGCGGGGTTGATGGCGATCGGCCTGGAACTGGGGCTGTTGATCGGCCTGATCGCCGGCCTGGCAGCCATCGTGCCTTATATGGGCTTCGTGATTGGTATCGGTGCGGCGCTGGTGGCCGGGTTGTTCCAGTTCCACGGCGACCTGTACCCGATGCTCGGGATTGTCGCGGTGTTCATGGTCGGCCAGGCCCTGGAAGGCATGGTGCTGACGCCATTGCTGGTGGGCGACCGGATCGGCCTGCACCCGGTGGCGGTGATCTTTGCGATCCTGGCGGGCGGCGAGCTGTTCGGCTTTACCGGCATCCTGCTGGCGCTGCCGGTGGCGGCGGTGATCATGGTGCTGGTGCGCCATGTGCACGACTTGTACAAGGACTCGGACATGTACGCCGGAACCGACGAACCGGAGTTATAACCGCAGCATCACAAACCCGGCTCAAGGCCGGGTTTGTCATTTATCGGCTCTGGCGTTTCGCCATTGCGTCAAACATTCCTCACCAAATCCAACAAGTTAACGCAAACCTTTGATTTTGCTTGTGGTCTGCTGCATTGTGCGCCCGGCGTCACGGGTATAAACTTTGCAAACTTTACACAGAGGTCACTAACGGTTCGATTGGAACCGTTCAGTCAGCATGAAACCGATTCAGCTGCCCCTAGGTGTGCGTCTGCGTGACGACGCCACCTTTATCAATTACTACCCAGGCGCCAATGCCGCTGCACTCGGCTATGTCGAGCGGCTCTGCGAAGCCGACGCCGGGTGGACCGAAAGCTTGATCTACCTCTGGGGCAAGCACGGCGTGGGGCGTACCCACTTGTTACAGGCCGCTTGCCTGCGCTTCGAACAGATGGGTGAACCGGCGGTGTACCTGCCGCTGGCGGAGCTGCTGGACCGCGGTATCGAGATCCTCGACAACCTTGAACAATACGAACTGGTCTGCCTGGACGATTTGCAGGCAGTGGCGGGGCGGGCAGATTGGGAAGAGGCACTGTTCCATCTGTTCAACCGCTTGCGTGACAGCGGCCGGCGCTTGTTGATTGCCGCCTCCACCTCGCCACGTGAGCTGCCGGTGAAGCTGGCGGACTTGAAGTCGCGGCTGACCCTGGCGCTGATTTTCCAGATGCGCCCGTTGTCCGACGAAGACAAACTGCGGGCCCTGCAACTGCGTGCTTCGCGCCGCGGGTTGCACCTGACCGATGAAGTCGGGCATTTTATTCTCACTCGCGGTACACGCAGCATGAGCGCACTGTTCGACTTGCTCGAACAGCTCGACCAGGCTTCCTTGCAAGCCCAGCGCAAGCTGACTATTCCCTTCCTCAAAGAAACCCTGGGCTGGTAGCCAGCCCTTTAAAACCGGGGCTTTCGGCAAATTACAGGCGCCAGAAAACCTGCGTTTGGGCCGTTTTGGCCACGCAAATGGCTGGCATAGGGTGTTAAGGGCTTAGATGTCATAGTCCAAACAAGAAGTCACATAGATCACGATTGAATTTGCAAATCGATGTGATAGAAGGCATAGTCTCGGCTTCTTTACACATCAGCCACGGTCGTGCCCATGCTAAATCGCTTCGCACCCCTCGTGCCTCTCGCACTCGTTACCCTGTTGTTTGGTTGCGCCACCCACACTCAAAACGTGGCTGAGCAGCAAAAACCAGTACAGCAGTCCCAGGCAAAATTCGTTGCGTCGCAGTCTTCCACTGTTTATCAGGAAGAGATCGCAACTGAAAAAGAACTCGCCGACTTCGCCGGCGCCAAGCCTTACCAGCTTCCCGTTCTGGCCGACAGCATTCTCGAACGCGGCATGTCCCTGATCGGTACCCGTTACCGTTTCGGCGGTACCTCTGAAGCCGGTTTCGACTGCAGCGGTTTCATCGGCTACCTGTTCCGCGAGGAAGCCGGCATGAACCTGCCGCGTTCCACCCGCGAAATGATCAACGTGGATGCACCGTTGGTCGCGCGGAACAACCTCAAGCCCGGTGATCTGCTTTTCTTTAGTACGGCTGGCCGTGGTCGTGTCAGCCACGCCGGTATCTACCTGGGCGACAACCAGTTTATCCACTCCAGCAGCCGCCGCAGCGGTGGTGTGCGAGTCGACAACCTGGGTGACAGCTACTGGAGCAAAACCTTCATCGAAGCCAAGCGCGCCCTGGCGATGGCCCCGACTACCGTTACCGCCAGCAAGTAAAGTTAAAGTGATACTTGAAGTTTGACGTGTAAGCGCTAGAATCCCTGGACATTGTTGTAAATTGATCGCGCGAGCTTTGCTTGCGCGTTCTGTTTTTCAACGTTCGGCAGCGAAAGCCGCATCCAGATCAGGATTGTTCTGCCCATGTCGACCTCGGCCCGCCTAATTCTTCTCGTTTGCGCCGCGCTGCTCAGCGCCTGCGCAAGTCGTCCTCCGCCTGCTCCCGTGGCCGTCAAGCCCAAGCCGGTGTTCAACACCTATGCCACCCAAAGTTTCTCGCCTGCGGCCGAAGACGTGCTTTTTCGTGCGCTGGGCCTGGTCGGCACGCCTTATCGTTGGGGCGGCAACACGCCGGACTCGGGGTTTGATTGCAGTGGCTTGATCGGTTTCGTCTACCGTGACGCGGCGGGCATCTCCTTGCCACGTACCACCCGCGAGCTGATCGTGATGCGCGCCCAGGACGTGAGCGAAAACAACCTGCAGACCGGTGACCTGATCTTCTTCGCCACGGGTGGCGGCTCGCAGGTCAGCCACGCCGGGATCTACGTGGGAGAAGGGCGCTTTGTGCATGCGCCGCAAACCGGCGGTACGGTGAAGCTGGACACGCTGTCCAAAGCCTATTGGCAAAACGCCTACCTGAGCGCCAAGCGTGTGTTGCCAGCCGAGCACCTGGCACGAAACCCCTAGGAAAACACGAAACCAAATGTGGGAGCGGGCTTGCTCGCGAATGCGGTGGATCAGTCGACAACAAGCTGACTGACACACTGCATTCGCGAGCAAGCCCGCTCCCACATTTGTTTTGCGGTGTTTGCGAAGCTGGCTATTTAGCCGCCGACACTCGCCACACCTTGTTCCCCACGTCATCCGCCACCAGCAAATCCCCCTGCTTGTCGATCACCACGCCGACCGGGCGGCCCATGGCTTTCTCATCGCTATTGAGGAACCCGGTCAGCACATCCACCGGCTGGCCTTTGGGTTTGCCGCCTTCAAACGGCACGAAGATCACCTTGTAGCCACTGTGGGGCTTGCGGTTCCAAGAACCATGCTGGCCGATAAACGCGCCATTGCTGAATTGTGCCGGTAGCTTGCTGCCCTCGGCAAAGGTCAGTCCCAGGGAGGCTGTGTGCGGGCCCACCGCGTAGTCCGGGGCAATCGCCTTGGCTACCAGTTCCGGGTTCTGCGGACTCACCCGCACATCCACGTGCTGCCCGTAGTAACTGAAGGGCCAGCCATAGAACGCGCCATCCTTGACCGAGGTGATGTAGTCCGGCACCAGGTCGCTGCCGATTTCATCGCGCTCATTGACCGCCGTCCACAGCTTGCCGCTTTGCGGTTCCCAGGCCATGCCGTTGGGGTTGCGCAGGCCGGAGGCGAAGATGCGGTGCTGGCCGGTGGCGCGGTCCACTTCCCAGATCGCGGCGCGGCCTTGTTCGGCTTCCAGGCCGTTTTCCGCGACGTTGCTGTTGGAGCCCACGCTGACATACAACTTGCTGCCGTCCTGGCTCGCGACCACGTTCTTGGTCCAGTGATGGTTGATGCTGCCGCCCGGCAAGTCGGTCACCGTGGTTCCGGCTTCCTTGATCGAGGTTTCGCCTGGCTGATAGGGGAAGCGCAGCAGCTTGTCCGAATCGGCCACATACAGGTCGCTGCCCACCAGTGTCATGCCGAACGGCGAGTTCAGGTTCTCCAGGAACACCGTGCGGGTTTCGGCTATGCCGTCGTGGTCGGCGTCCCGCAGCAGGGTAATGCGGTTGGGGCTCGGCACGGCGGCCCCGGCGCGGCCCATGACTTTCTCCATCACCCAGCCACGAATACCCTTGGAATCGTCCGGTTTGGGCGGCGCATTGGTTTCTGCCACCAGCACATCGCCATTGGGCAGCACATACAGCCAGCGCGGATGGTCCAGGCCTTCGGCAAACGCCGCTACTTGAGTGCCTGCCGCCGCCGTTGGCTTGGTGCCTTCGGGCCAGCCGATGGCCGGGGCGATATTCACCGTGGGGATCAGGGTTTTATTCGGTTCCGGCAGTTTGGGCGAGGGCCCGGTGCCGTCGGACACTTGCAGGGTAGAGCTTTCGCCGCAGGCGGCGAGGGTGCCGGCGAGCATGATCAGTAGGGAAAGTCGGGTCTTGTGCATGGTTTTCTCCTTAATACCTGTAGCGGTAGAGGCACGCAGCGGCCCGATGGTTCACGCGCATGTCCGGCTTTAATTGACGCTCCACCCCCAACCCACTAACCTTCGCGGCTTGTTTCAGGTGCTCTGTGGCGTACGCGCCGACTGAGTGAAACAGGGAAGCCGGTGAGTGAGCGCATTTTTCTACAGTGCTGCCACGATCCCGGCGCTGCCCCCGCAACGGTAAATGAGTCAAGACGGTGCCTTAAGCCACTGTATCGCCCGCGATATGGGAAGGCGCACCTTCGGCATCCAATGCCACTCATGAGCCCGGAGACCGGCCTGATCCATCCAACAGCATCACGGTGGGCGATGCTTGGCTGTCTGTATGTGTCTTTTTCCTGCCCGCCGTTTTTGTCCAGCCCCAACGGAGAGCTGCCATGACTGAATCCCCCGATCGTGACGAACGCCACCTGGCGCGCATGCTGCGCAAAAAAGCCGTGATTGACGAGCGCATTGCCAATTCACCGAACGAGTGCGGGTTGCTGCTGGTGCTTACCGGCAATGGCAAAGGCAAGAGCAGCTCGGCCTTTGGCATGCTCGCCCGGGCCATGGGCCACGGCATGCAGTGTGGCGTGGTGCAGTTCATCAAGGGCCGCAACAGCACTGGCGAAGAACTGTTCTTCCGCCGTTTCCCCGAGCAGGTGCGCTTCCACGTGATGGGCGAAGGTTTTACCTGGGAAACCCAGGACCGCGCCCGCGACATCGTGGCCGCCGAAGCCGCCTGGGCGGTCTCCCGGGAAATGCTGCAGAACCCGGCCATCGGCCTGGTGGTGCTGGATGAACTGAACATCGCCCTCAAGCACGGCTACCTCGACCTGGACCAGGTACTCAGCGACCTGCAGGCCCGCCCGCCGATGCAACACGTGCTGGTCACCGGCCGTGGCGCGAAACCCGAATTGATCGAAATGGCCGACACCGTAACTGAAATGGGCATGCTCAAGCATGCGTTCCAGGCGGGTATCAAGGCGCAGAAAGGCATCGAACTTTGAATCAGCCCCGTCACTGTCCTGCTGTGCTGATCGCCGCACCGGCGTCCGGCCAGGGCAAAACCACCGTCACCGCCGCGCTCGCCCGTTTGCACCGCAACCTGGGGCGCAAGGTGCGAGTGTTCAAATGCGGCCCGGACTTTCTCGACCCGATGATCCACGAGCGCGCCAGTGGTGCGCCGGTCTATCAATTGGACATGTGGATGGTCGGCGAGCAGGAAAGTCGCCGATTGCTGTGGGAAGCGGCGGGGGAAGCCGACCTGATCCTGATCGAGGGCGTGATGGGCCTGTTCGACGGCACGCCGTCCAGCGCCGACCTGGCGCGGCATTTTGGCGTGCCGGTACTGGCGGTCATCGATGGCACGGCCATGGCCCAGACCTTCGGTGCCCTGGCATTGGGCCTGGCGCGTTACCAGCCGGACCTGCCGTTTGCCGGCGTGCTGGCCAACCGCGTCGGCACGCTGCGCCATGCGCAACTGCTTGAAGGCAGCCTGACCGAAGGCCTGCGCTGGTACGGCGCACTGTCCCGGGAAACCGGGATCGAATTGCCCAGCCGCCACCTTGGCCTGGTGCAGGCCAGCGAATTGAACGACCTCGACCTGCGCCTCGACGCCGCCGCCCAGGCCCTGGGCAGCAGCTGTGAGGTAGCGCTGCCACCGCCGGTGGAATTCGCTGCGCCCGAGGTAATCGAGGCCCAACCGTTGCTGGCCGGCGTGCGCATCGCCGTGGCCCGCGACGAAGCCTTCGCGTTTACCTACGGCGCCAGCCTCGACCTGTTGCGAGCGATGGGCGCCGAGCTGCGCTTCTTCTCGCCGATTCGTGACCGCGCATTGCCCGAAGCTGACAGCCTCTACCTGCCCGGCGGTTATCCGGAATTGCATCACCAGGCGCTGTCGGAAAATACCGCGATGCTCGACGCCATCCGCGCCCACCACGCTGCTGGCAAGCCACTGCTGGCCGAATGCGGCGGCATGCTCTATCTGCTGGACTCACTCACCGATGTCGACGGCACCCGTGCCGAACTGGTCGGCCTGCTCCAGGGCGACGCCGTGATGCAAAAGCGTCTGGCGGCACTGGCCCTGCAAAACGTCGAACTGCCCGAAGGCCTCTTGCGCGGTCACACCTACCATCACTCGCTGACCAGCACCGAGTGGCAGCCGATTGCCCGGGGCCTGAGCCCGAATGGCGGGCGCGGTGCCGAGGCGGTTTATCGTCAGGGCCGGATGACGGCTTCCTACGTGCACTTTTACTTCCCGTCCAACCCGATGGCGGTGGCTGCCTTGTTTGCGCCAAGCCTTGAGACCGCCATCGCAGGCAAGCCAGCTCCCACACTTGACCGAGTTGAAACGCAATCCAATGTGGGAGCGGGCTTGCTCGCGAAGAGGCCATGACTGACAACGCCTTTCCGGAAGCCGACCGCGAAGCCGTCTACCGCGCCATCGCCGAACGCCGCGACATGCGGCACTTCAGTGGTGGCAGCGTGGCGCCGCAATTGCTCCATCGCCTGCTGCAAGCCGCGCACCAGGCGCCGAGCGTCGGCTTGATGCAGCCCTGGCGTTTTATCCGCATCAGCGACCGCAACCTGCGCGGCCAGATCCAGCAGCTAGTGGAAGAAGAACGCGTACGCACCGCCGAGGCTCTCGGCGAGCGCTCCGACCAGTTCATGAAGCTCAAGGTCGAAGGCATCAACGACTGCGCCGAAGTGCTGGTGGCTGCCTTGATGGACGACCGCGAGCGGCATATCTTCGGGCGCCGCACCTTGCCGGAAATGGACATGGCATCGTTGTCCTGCGCGATTCAGAATCTATGGCTGGCGGCTCGTGTCGAAGGGCTGGGCATGGGCTGGGTCTCGCTGTTCGAGCCCCAGGCCCTGGCCGATCTGCTGGGCCTGCCGCCCGGTGCCAAGCCGTTGGCCGTGTTGTGCCTGGGCCCGGTGGCCGAGTTCTACCCGGCACCGATGTTGCAGCTCGAAGGCTGGACCGAACCACGGCCGCTGAGTGACATGTTGTACGAGAATGTTTGGGGAGTGAGTCAATGAGTGTGGCCTTGCTGAGTGTCGCTGCCGTGGCGCTGGATGCGCTGCTGGGCGAGCCCAGGCGCTGGCATCCGCTGGTGGCGTTCGGCAATTTTGCCGGGCGCATCGAGCAACGATTCAACTCCGGCGGTCGGGGCTGGCGCAGCCATGGCGTCACCGCCTGGGTGATCGCGGTGGTGCCGCTGACCCTGCTGGCCACGGCCCTCTCGTGGGCGCCTTACATCGGTTGGGTCCTGGAAATCCTCGCGCTGTATTGCGCCCTCGGCATGCGCAGCCTCGGCGAACACGTGCTGCCGGTGGCGCAAGCGTTACGCAGTGATGATCTGGACGAGGCCCGCAAGCGTGTCAGCTATCTGGTGAGCCGCCAGACCAGCGAGCTGGATCGCACCGAAGTCGCCCGTGCAGCCACCGAATCGGTGCTGGAAAACGGCAGCGACGCGGTATTTGCCGCCTTGTTCTGGTTTGTGGTCGCTGGCGTGCCCGGCGTGGTGCTCTATCGCCTGAGCAACACCCTGGATGCCATGTGGGGCTATCGCAATGAACGCTTTGAGCGTTTCGGCTGGGCCGCAGCAAAGATCGATGACGTGCTCAACTACATTCCGGCGCGCCTGGTGGCGTTGACCTACGCGCTGCTGGGCAAAACCCGCCTGGCTCTCAAATGCTGGCGCACCCAGGGCCCGACCTGGGACAGCCCCAACGCCGGCCCGGTGATGGCTGCGGGTGCCGGTGCCCTTGGCGTGGAGTTGGGCGGTGCAGCGATTTATCACGGTGAGCTGCACCAGCGCCCGCCACTGGGCGAAGGCCCGCCGGCGGATGCGGATTCCATCGAGCGTGGCTGGCAACTGGTGCAACGCGGCGTGTGGCTGTGGTTGCTGATCCTGTGTGTGGGGGCTGAGTTTTATGCTTGAGCACGGTGGCCGCTTGCGCAAGGCGGCGATGCAGTACGGCATTCCAGAAGCAGACTGGCTGGACCTGTCCAGCGGCCTGGCGCCATGGCCGTTCCCGATTCCGGAAATCCCGCTGCGGGCTTGGGCACGCCTGCCTGAAAACGACGACGGCCTGGAGCAGGCTGCCTGTGAATATTACGGCACGCCCCACGTATTGCCGGTGGCCGGCTCCCAGGCCGCGATCCAGTTATTGCCGCGCCTGCGCCGGGCCGGCAAGGTCGGTGTGCTGTCGCCGTGTTACGCCGAACACGCAGAAGCCTGGCGTCGCGCCGGCTACATCGTGCGCGAAGTGCTGGAGCAGGAAGTCGACTTCTTCCTCGACAGCCTCGACGTGCTGGTGGTGGTCAACCCCAACAACCCCACCGGCCTGAGCCTGACGCCGCAACGCCTGCTGGACTGGCATGCTCGCCTGGCCCAACGCGGCGGCTGGCTGGTGGTGGATGAAGCCTTCATGGACATCACCCCGCAACTGAGCCTGGCGGGCCAGGCCCATCAAGTCGGCCTGATCGTGCTGCGCTCGTTCGGCAAATTCTTCGGCCTGGCCGGAGTGCGGCTGGGGTTCGTGCTGGCCGAGCGCAAGCTGCTCAAGCTGCTCGCCGAACAGGTGGGGCCGTGGGCCGTCAGCGGGCCGACGCGGGTGCTTGGGCAAGTATGCCTGCGCGATACGGCCGGCCATGCGCAACAGCGGCTGCGTTGCGAATCGGCCAGCCAGCGCCTGTTTGATGTGCTTGAACGCCACGACTTGCGGCCCCAGGGCGGCTGCGCGTTGTTCCAGTGGATGATCACGGACCGGGCTGAGCAGCTGCATGAATTCATGGCCCAGCGCGGCATTCTGCTGCGCTTGTTTGTCGACAACAGCAGCCTGCGTTTCGGCCTGCCGGATACCGAGGCCGACTGGTTGCGGCTGGAACAGGCACTGAAGGCCTACAAGGAAGCCTCATGAGTACCTTGATGGTGCAGGGCACCACCTCTGACGCCGGCAAAAGCACGCTGGTGACCGCACTCTGCCGCTGGCTGGTGCGCCAGGGCATCCCGGTGGTGCCCTTCAAACCGCAGAACATGGCACTCAACAGCGCCGTGACTCCCGAAGGCGGCGAAATCGGTCGGGCCCAGGCGGTGCAGGCCCAGGCGGCGAACCTGGCGCCCCACACCGACATGAACCCGGTGCTGCTCAAACCCAACAGCGACACGGGCTCCCAAGTGATCATCCACGGGCGCGCCGTGACCACCATGAATGCCGTGGCCTATCACGATTACAAAGCCATCGCGATGCAGGCGGTGCTTGCCTCCCACGCGCGCTTGAGTGCGGCGTATCCGGTGGTGATGGTCGAGGGTGCGGGTTCACCGGCCGAGATCAACCTGCGGGCGAATGATATTGCCAACATGGGCTTTGCCGAGGCGGTGGACTGCCCGGTACTGCTGATTGCCGACATCAATCGTGGCGGGGTGTTTGCGCACCTGGTGGGTACGCTGGAATTGTTGTCGCCGACCGAACAGGCGCGGGTCAAAGGCTTCATCATCAACCGGTTTCGCGGGGATATTGCGCTGTTGCAGCCGGGGCTGGATTGGCTGGAAGCGCGCACGGGCAAGCCGGTGGTGGGGGTGTTGCCGTATGTGATGGATTTGCACCTGGAGGCCGAGGACGGCATCGACCAGCGCCAGATCGACAAGGCGGCGCAGGTGCTCAAGGTGGTGGTGCCGGTATTGCCGCGGATCAGTAATCACACGGATTTTGATCCGTTGCGGTTGCATCCGCAGGTAGATTTGCAGTTTGTGGGGCCGGGGCAGGCGATTCCTGCGGCGGACCTGATTATTTTGCCGGGCTCGAAGAGTGTGCGCAGTGATTTGGCGTATTTGCGGGCCAACGGGTGGGATACGGCGGTGGCGCGGCACCTGCGTTATGGCGGGAAGGTGCTGGGAATTTGTGGTGGGTTGCAGATGCTCGGCGAGCAGGTGCATGACCCGCTGGGGTTGGAAGGGCCTTGTGGTTCTAGCGCTGGGCTGGGGTTGTTGGCGTTCAGTACGACCCTGGAGGAGGAGAAGCAGCTGCGTAACGTGCGGGGGCGGTTGTTGCTGGAGGAGGCCGAGGTGAGTGGGTATGAGATCCACGCGGGTGTAACCAGTGGCGCTGGCTTGGTGCGGGCTGCGGTGCAGTTGGACGATGGGCGCCTGGATGGGGCTCAGAGTGAGGATGGGCAGGTTCTCGGGACCTATCTGCATGGGGTGTTTGAAACGCCGGCTGCGTGTAGTGCGTTGTTGCGGTGGGCGGGGTTGGAGGATGTGCAGGAGGTGGATTATCACGGGTTGCGGGAGCGGGATATTGAGCGGTTGGCGGACTTGGTAGAGCGGCACCTGGATACCGGGTTGCTGCGTTCGTTGTGTGGGGTTTGAGTTGGTTGTAATGGACCGTGTACATATCCGTTGCTGCGGTAACGGCCGCTTATGGTTCCGCTCTTACAGCGGGTCACTTTTGGCAAACGCCCCAAAAGTAACCAAAAGGTCTTTGCCCCACCACTCGGTGCCTCGCCTAGGCTCGGCATGCCCGCACTCCGGCCCGGTTCCGCGGGCCGCCGCGACGGGCCATCCATGGCCCGGCGCGGCTAAATCGGCATCCTTGCCGATTTACCCGCTCCACCCTGCCTACTTGCGGCCATCGTGGTTGACGGGGCCCGCAGATCAAAATCAAAAGCAGATCAAGATCAAAAGCACGCAGCCTCGCTGGCGCTCGACAACTGCTACGGGCGGTGTGGCTCTGCTTTTCTGTAGGAGCTGGCTTGCCGGCGATGCAGACAACTCGGTGCATCAGGTACACCCAGTTGATGCTATCGCAGGCAAGCCAGCTCCCACATTTGACCGTGCCCGATTCTGATCTTGCTGTTGCTGTTGCTTCACCACACTCAAGCCGGCCGGTAGGCCGCTGTGCTCTTGCTTTTGATCTTGATTTTGATCTTGATCTTGGGCGCCCCGTTAAACCACGCTGGCCGAACGCAGGCTTTGGAGCGTGGGTAACCCGGCAGGACGCCGGGTTAGCCGCGCTGGGCCAAGGATGGCCCATCGCGGCGGCCCACGGTCCAAAGCCGGAGTGAGGGCACACCGAGCCTAAGCGAGGTGCCGAGTGGTGGGGCAAGAGCGTTTTGCTTACTTTTGCGCTCTTCAAAAGTGAGCCGCTGTAAGAGCGGAACCAATAGTCGCCGTTACCTAAATAACGGATATACACACAGTCAAAAACAGAGGCACAACCCATGCTCCAGTTGATCCTCGGCGGCGCCCGCTCCGGCAAAAGCCGCCTGGCTGAAAAACTCGCCACCGACAGCGGCCTAAGCGTCACCTACATAGCGACCAGCCAACCCCTGGACGGCGAAATGACCGCACGCGTCGCCCACCACCGCGAACGCCGCCCATCCGAATGGGGCCTGATCGAAGAGCCCGTCGAACTGGCCCGTGTCCTCAAGGAAAACGCCACCCCGAACCATTGCCTGCTGGTCGACTGCCTGACCTTATGGCTCACCAACCTGCTGATGCTCGAAGACCCCGACCGTCTCAAAGAAGAGCGTGAGGCCTTGCTCCAAACCCTGGCCACCCTCCCAGGAGAAATCATTTTTGTCAGCAACGAGACCGGAATGGGTGTCGTCCCGCTGGGCGAATTGACTCGCCGCTATGTCGATGAAGCCGGTTGGCTGCATCAAGCCTTGGCCGAACGTTGTCAGCGCGTTGTCCTGACCGTCGCCGGCCTGCCCCTGACTTTGAAAGGTACTGCGTTATGACCGACACCTGGTGGCTCAACCCCTGCAAAACGATCGACACCCAAGCCCACGAACAAGCCCTGGCCCGCCAGCAGCAACTGACCAAGCCCGCCGGCTCCCTCGGCCGGCTGGAAGCCGTGGCCGTCCAACTGGCCGGCCTCCAGGGCCAGGTCAAACCCAGCGTCGACCACCTGTGGATCGCGATCTTCGCCGGCGACCACGGCGTCGTCGCCGAGGGTGTCTCCGCCTTCCCCCAGGAAGTCACCGGCCAGATGCTTCACAACTTCGTCACCGGTGGCGCCGCCATCAGCGTGCTTGCGCGCCAACTCGACGCCAAGCTGGAAGTGGTCGACCTCGGCACCATCACCCCGACGTTGAACCTGCCGGGCGTCCGCCACCTGAATATCGGTCTCGGTACCGCCAACTTCGTCAACGGCCCGGCAATGACCGAAGCCCAGGGCCAACTTGCCCTGCAAGCCGGCCGCGACAGCGTGCACCGCGCTATCGCAAGCGGTGCGCAACTGTTTATCGGCGGCGAAATGGGCATCGGCAACACCACCGCCGCCAGTGCCCTGGCCTGCGCGCTGCTGGATTGCCAGGTCAGCGACCTGACCGGCCCCGGTACCGGCTTGAACGCCCAGGGTGTCAGCCACAAAGTCGCCGTCATCCAGCGCGCCCTGGCCCTGCACGCAGGCGACCGCGACGACGCACTGAAAACCCTGTTCAACCTCGGCGGCTTTGAGATTGCCGCACTGGTCGGTGCCTATCTGGCCTGTGCCCAAGAAGGTGTCGTGGTGCTGGTGGACGGTTTTATCTGCACCGTCGCCGCCTTGGTCGCCACGCGCCTGAACCCCGGCTGCCGTGAATGGCTGCTGTTCGGCCACCGCGGTGCCGAGCCCGGCCATCGTCACGTGCTGCAAAGCCTCAACGCCGAGCCGTTGCTGGAACTCGGGCTGCGCCTGGGCGAAGGCAGTGGCGCCGCGCTCGCCGTGCCGTTGCTGCGCCTGGCCTGCGCGCTGCACGGGCAGATGGCGACCTTCGCCGAAGCAGCCGTAGCGGATCGCCCGGCATGACTTTGCGCCTGGACCTGCTGCGCCACGGCGAAACCGAACTGGGCGGCGGCTTGCGCGGCAGCCTGGACGATGCGCTCACGGCCAAGGGCTGGGAGCAGATGCGTGGGGCGGTGGTGGAGCAGGGCCCATGGGAGCGTCTGGTCAGTTCGCCGCTGCAACGTTGTGCGCGGTTTGCCGAGGAGTTGGGCACGCGCCTGAATCTGCCGGTAACCCTCGAAAAGGATCTGCAGGAACTGCACTTCGGCGCCTGGGAAGGGCAGAGCGCCGCAGCCTTGATGGAAGCCGACGCCGACGCGCTGGGTCTGTTCTGGGCTGATCCCTACAGTTTTACGCCGCCGCAGGGCGAGCCGGTTTCGCAGTTCTCCGCGCGTGTTTTGGGGGCTGTCGGCCGCTTGCATCAAGCCTATGCCGGCCAGCGAGTGCTGCTGATCAGCCATGGTGGAGTCATGCGTTTGCTGCTGGCCCAGGCGCGTGGTCTGCCGCGTGAGCAACTGTTGAATGTCGAAGTCGGCCATGGTGGCCTGTTCAGCCTGCAGGTCGAGGCGGATGGCGTATTAAGGGAAGGACGCTGAGCATGTTGCCGTTCTGGATCGCCTTGCAGTTTCTCAGCAGCCTGCCGATTCGCTTGCCGGGCATGCCGCAACCCCAGGAACTGGGGCGTTCGTTGCTGTTTTATCCGGTGGTGGGGCTGCTGTTCGGGCTACTGCTGTGGGGCTTGAACGCCGTGTTGATGGGCGCGCCATTGCTGCTGCACGCCGCGCTGCTGTTGACCGCGTGGGTGTTGCTCAGTGGCGGCCTGCACCTGGACGGCCTGGCCGACAGCGCCGACGCCTGGCTCGGTGGCTTCGGTGACCGCGAGCGCACCCTGACCATCATGAAAGACCCGCGCAGCGGCCCGATCGCGGTGGTCACCCTGGGCCTGGTGTTGCTGCTCAAATTCACCGCGCTGGTGGCATTGATCGAGCAGCACAACGGCGCCGCGCTGATCCTTGCACCGTTGATTGGCCGCGCTTCGATGCTGGCGCTGTTTCTCACCACGCGCTATGTGCGCGCCGGTGGTCTGGGGCAGGCCCTGGCGGATCATTTGCCACGGATCGTCGGCCAACAGGTGCTGATCCTCAGCGGCCTGGCGTGTATCTTGATCGGCGGTTTCAGTGGCGGGATTGCCGTGCTGGTGGCTGCCCTTTGTTTTATCGGCTTGCGCCAATTGATGGTCAATCGCCTCGGCGGCACCACCGGCGACACCGCCGGCGCGCTGTTGGAGCTGCTGGAAGTGGCGGTGTTGATCAGTCTGGTGCTGTAACACTTTCTTGCATTTCATTAATCCCGGGTATATACACGCTCCATGCTTGCCTCCCAATGTTTATGCACAAACCTGCGTCGCGCCGCTCGTGGCGTCAGCAGGCATTACGACGGCGCTCTCGACGGCTTCGGGATCAACGTTGCCCAGTATTCTTTGCTGTGTAATCTGCAGCGCCTCGATCAACCGAGCATTTCCAGCCTGGCCGACGCCATGGGCCTGGATCGCAGCACACTGGGGCGCAACCTGCGGGTGCTGGAAGGCGAGGGCTTGGTGCAGTTGGTGGAGGGCGATGACTTGCGCAACCGCCTGGTCTTGCTGACCGAGGCGGGTATCGAACGGCTCGCCGCCGCATTGCCGGCCTGGGAAGCGGCGCAGCAGAAATTGATTGATAAGTTGGGCGCCGAAAAGCGCGAAACCCTGTTGGCCTTGCTGGATGAACTCGCTTGACGCGAGTTTGTTCGATGATAAGCGGGTATATACCCGCGAACGGAGAATAAGAAATGACCTCGATGTGGCGCACCAGCGGCTGGATTCTTGTGGGGAGTGCGCTGATCCTCGCGTTGTCCCTCGGCGTGCGACATGGCTTCGGCCTGTTCCTGGCGCCCATGAGTGCCGAATTCGGCTGGGGCCGTGAGACCTTTGCCTTTGCCATCGCCCTGCAAAACCTGATCTGGGGCCTGGCACAGCCGTTTACCGGCGCCCTGGCCGACCGCTTCGGCGCCGCCAAGGTGGTGATGATCGGTGGTGTGCTTTACGCGCTGGGCCTGGTGTTCATGGGCCTTTCGGATTCGGCGTGGTCGCTGTCCCTGAGTGCCGGGTTGCTGATCGGCATTGGCCTGTCGGGTACTTCGTTCTCGGTGATCCTCGGGGTGGTGGGGCGTGCCGTGGCGCCGGAAAAACGCAGCATGGCCATGGGTATCGCCAGCGCCGCCGGCTCGTTCGGCCAGTTCGCCATGTTGCCGGGCACCCTCGGTTTGATCGGCTGGCTTGGCTGGTCCGCCGCGTTGCTGGTGCTGGGCCTGATGGTGGCGCTGATCGTGCCGTTGGTGACCATGCTCAAGGATCGACCGTTGCCTGCGGTGGCTGGCCAGCAGACCTTGCGCGAAGCCTTGGGTGAGGCCTGCTCCCATTCAGGGTTCTGGCTGCTGGCGTTCGGCTTTTTTGTCTGCGGTTTCCAGGTGGTGTTTATCGGCGTGCACTTGCCGTCGTACCTGGTGGACCAGCACTTGCCGGCCTCGGTGGGGACGACCGTGCTGGCATTGATCGGCCTGTTCAATATCTTTGGCACCTATACCGCCGGATGGCTCGGCGGGCGCATGTCCAAACCCCGTTTGTTGACCGGTTTGTACCTGCTGCGGGCGGTGGTGATCGTGATCTTCCTGTGGGCGCCGGTGACGCAGACCATCGCCTACCTGTTCGGCATGGCGATGGGCTTCCTGTGGCTGTCCACGGTGCCACTGACCAACGGCACGGTCGCGACCTTGTTTGGTGTCAGAAACCTTTCCATGCTCGGTGGGATCGTATTCCTGTTCCATCAACTGGGCTCGTTCCTCGGCGGCTGGTTGGGCGGGGTGGTCTATGATCGAACCGGCAGCTACGATTTGATCTGGCAGGTGGCAATCGTCCTGAGTCTGGTGGCAGCGGCGCTGAACTGGCCGGTGCGCGAGCGCCCGGTGGCACGTTTGCAGGCGCAAATGGGGGTGGCATGAATTCGACCTGGCATTGGCTCGGCGCAGCAGGAGCAGGACTCTTGCTGCTGCTGGCGTGGTGGGGCTGGCAACAGGGCGGCCTGGCATTGATGCAGTTGGGCATGGCGATCTGTTAAGTTCTGTGTCTGAGACTTTTCAAGGACACCTCACATGCAGATGCGCTGGTTCGCGGTACCCGCTCTGATGGTGGCTTTTGGCGGTGTCGCCATGGCTGCCGATTGCCCGCCGTTGCTTGAAGGCCAGTTGCCCAAGCTGCGCGCCAAGGAATCCATCGACCTGTGCCAGCGCTTTGCCGGCAAGCCGCTGCTGATCGTCAACACCGCCAGCTTCTGCGGGTTTGCGCCGCAGTTCAAAGGGCTTGAAGCGTTGTACCAGCGCTACAAGGGCCAGGGGCTGGAAGTGATTGGCGTGCCGTCCGATGACTTCAAGCAGGAAGCCAAGACCGGGGAGGAAACTGCCAAGGTTTGTTACGTTAATTACGGCGTGACCTTCACCATGACCGAACCACAGAAGGTCAAGGGCCCGGACGCGGTGCATCTGTTCAAGATGCTGGCGCAGCAAAGCAGTGCGCCGAAGTGGAATTTCTACAAGTACGTGGTGGACCGCCAGGGCAAGGTGATCGCCAACTTCTCCAGCCTGACCAAGCCGGATAGCCCGGACCTGGTCAAGGCGGTGGAAGACGCGTTGGCCTCCAAACCCTGATCACCGCCCACTAAAAAGCCCCGCCTCTTTTGCAAGAGTGCGGGGCTTTTTTGTGCCGCTTTACATCAGAACTTGTACGTCACGCCCAGGCCGAAACCGTTGGCGCTGTTTTCGTACTTGGCGCTGTAGGAACCCAGTGCGTTGGACTTGTTAACTTTTACCGGCTCTTCCTTCAGGTAGGAATAAGCCAGGTCAACAGTCATGTTATCCATCACGGCATAACCCAGGCCCACACTGAAGATGGTCCGGTCGCCAGTAGGAATACGTGGGGAACGGTCAGTGTTGTTGGTTGGCGACTGGTCGAAAGTCAGGCCGGTACGCAGTACCACTTGCTTGGTGACCTGGTACGAAGTACCAAGGGCGTAGGCCCAGGTGTCGTGCCAGTTCTGAGGTTCAGTGATAGTGCCGATGACCGACGGTGCGAGGAAGCCGTTGGCGCCCGTTACACCCTGGTTCTTGACAGTGATGTCTTTCAGGCGGCTCCAGCGAGTCCAGGTAGCACCGCCATAGAGTTTCCAGGCGTCAGTCAGGTCCTGGGTTACCGACAGGTCGTAAGACTCTGGCGTGTCGATGCTCAGCGAGGCGTCGTAGCGGCCACTGCCAATGGCACCGGCAGTCGGGGCAGGCGCTGTCACCTCGGTGTGGCCGTCAAGCTTGTAGCTGACCTTGGAGTGGTAGGTCAGGCCGACGCGCGTGGTATCGGTGGCCTGTACCAGTACGCCGACGTTGAAACCAATGGCGGTATCGTCGCCCTTGATCGTGACGTTGGTCGAAGGCACGGCAGGGTTCAGGGTCAGTTCGGACTCCAGCTTGCCGGAGATCCGGTTGATGGTAGGACCGAAACCGATGGAAACCCGGTCGTTGAATGCGTAGCTGACCGTTGGCTGCAGAGTGATTACAGATACTTTGCTGTAGCTGCCGAACCCGCTGCCCTGGAAGCCGCGTTCGTAATCAGTCACCAGGCCGAACGGTGCGTAAACACCAAAGCCGACAGCCCACTGATCGTTGAGTTTGTTGGTGTAGAAGCCGAACGGTACGCCGGTGAAGGGCACCATGTCGCCTTTGTTGGTGCCCCTGGAACGGCCGCCGGCATCTTTGATGTCGGTCGAGGCATCGATGGCTGCAACACCACCCGTGATTTGCTGGCCTTCAAGGCGAGCCATACCGGCAGGGTTGCCATAAACAGTGCTTGCGTTATCGGCAGATGAAGAACGTCCCGCAAAACCGGTACCCATCCCGGCAACGTCTTGTTCGTTGAGGGCGAAGCCGCTCGCGAACACGTGGGAGGATGCCATTGCAACGGCGAGGCTAAGTGTCGTCTTGAGCATTACTTTTTTCATTATTAGAACTCCGTGGTGATCACCGCTGCGGAAAGTAACAATAAATTTATGTTTGCGCTATAGGCTCAAACACAGGAGATAGAGCGGTTTTGTAGGACAATCCGACCAAAATCAACGTTTTTAGCCGAATCTTGCAAATCGCCCGGTCAACAGGCGACGTGATTCATGGGTGAAACACAGGTTTGCCAGGCCTGGGTGAAATCCCGGAGCCGGCCTTGAGGGTGAAATATTTCTTTCCAGATACGTGCCATCGCCAATACGTCGTCGGCCGGTGGCAGGTTTGGGCGGTGTTGTTCCACCAGCAGCCAGGCGATGGCGGTGGCGTAGCGCAGGTTGACCGTCAGCTCAACCTGCGGCCCGCTGAGGAAGGCATGCTGGCTGGCGAGTCCGCGTACCAGGCTGGCGCGCTCGGGGTCCAGCGCCAGGTAGTTATCCCACAGCGCGCGATGGCGCGGCTCGGTGATGCTGTAGAGGCCATGGCCGCGGCGGTCGTGCAGGGCTGAGCCGAGCGCCGACTGGCTGGCGGCGATGCCCAGCAGCAGGGATTCAGCCGTCTGGTTATGGCGACCCAGGTAAAGCAGGGTGGGCCGGATCACATAACGACACAATTCGCTGGCGGCGATGCCCATAAATGCCTCAATCCATGAAATTAATCGGCGATACCTGAGCGAGGGCTTGGCAGCGGTGAATCGGATCTCAGGTCCGCCGGAAGCGGATCATGCCGCTTGAGTTGAAGTGTAGTGTCATATTTACGATGTAAAGGACTGTTTTTAAAATATTTTCATCATTTAGTTATATCGTTTATATCAATTTAAACTTAGCGCGCCTGAATTTCAGGCAATAAAAAACCCCGGGTTTTAACCGGGGTTTTTGTGTTTCAGCGATTCGGGTCGATCAGGCAACCAGTGCCTGGCGAGTACGATCGATCACGGCCTGCAGCGGTTCTGCGCTGGAGTATTGATCGGGGTACAGGCGTTCGCTGTGACGAGCGATGCCGTGTTCGTTGACCAGGGTAAAGCTGAAGCAGCCTTTGCGAGCGGCCATGATCAGGCAGTTCATTGGTGCAAAAGCGTTGGTGAGGGTGCGAATGGCATCCTGAGTGTGGATTTGAGTGGACATATTATTGGTGTTCCTACAAATGACACGGTTAAGAACCGTGCAACGTTAAAACGTTCCAGTGACGTTGATCACCATTGATCGAACGAAGAACCCGACTGGAACAAAGCAGCCAGTTTGAAGCGCTATTAAGTTGGCGCGCTTGGGCTGGCAGGTAGGTACTTAGGAGGGCAGGCAACACAACAGGGGCAAAGGTTCTGGGCCCGGGGTGAAGATCCTGATCAATTTGCAGGTTGGTTCTTTCAGAGTATGGAAACTTCGCGACACCCTTTGCATTGTTCAAAGGCCGTGTCGTCGCAAGTGATACCTGGAAACCATCGAGGTGGTCGATCCCTTTTTGTCGGCGGTGCCGTGAGGGAGTTGTTCGACCAGAATTGACTTTCAGCTTGGTACTAACGCCGCGGATAGTAACGGATTGAAACGATGAAAGGAAGTGTGCTAGGCAAAAAACTTTTCGTGCCCTGGGCCTGCGGTAACATTCCTCAGCCGCTGTCTGAGCAAAAAACCCGGTTGATATAACCGGCAAGTGGGTAGTTGTGCACATTGGTGGCGCCCTGTGTAACTGAACTGACATACGCCCCGCAAAGCGCCCGGGTGCCTGCAACTAAAATTTAAGTCAATGAAAAATCGAGCTTTTTTTTATTGGTGAAAAAATCGTCAGTTTGACTGCGGCCCCCGTTCCATGGGCCTTTGCGGGACTTACAAAACGGTTGTCCACTGAGTTATCCACAGCTTCTGTGGATTGTCCCAAGCGCTTGCTCTAGAACGGGCGTGCAGGCTTTTTTCAGCTTTACCTGTACGAAAAAAAGAGTAGAGTGGCGCGCCTTCCGTTCTGTCCCACAGTGCTTTATGAAGTTTCGCTCAGTATCACCTTCTGTTACCGACAGCCCTCAGGTTGTTACCGCACCCAAGCGTTTTTCCCTGAAAGTTGCCTTGTGGTTGCTCGACAGCCCGCGCCTGGGCCACAGCCCCAACGTCAAACATTTTGCAGGGCATTTGCTCAAGCAACCGGCTCGTGCTGGCGTGGTGGTGGCGCAAAGCCGTCTGGGCCAGTTGATGTGCCGCGAGTGCGGCAATGCCCGCGACCGCCGTATCGGCCACGAACTGCTGCGCCAGGCCGCCCGCGCCGGTGACCGCATCGCCCAGCGTGAACTGGGCCAGATCGAAGACTGAGCTGTCCTCAATGCGCTGGCTTGGTTAACCTTCTTCTTTTCGGGTGACGGCAGGAATCGCTATGGCTTTTGACTGGACCAGTGTTGTGCTGGGTCTCGCCGCTGCTGGGTTGCCGCTGTTGGGGCTGTGCTGGCAGATTCAGCGCCGACTGAGCGCGCGAATGGCCGGCTGGGAATTGCTCGAAGAGCGCCTGGCCACCGCGCAACTGGCCCAGGAAGGGCTCGCCGCGCAGTTGGACGCCAGCCGTGACGAAATCAGCGACCTGAGCCAGGCCAACGCTGCCAAACAGGCTGATCTGGCCGCCGTGCGCCGGGAAGTCGAACTGCTGCAGATCGACCGTGACAACGCCCGCGACGCCGCCCACGCCTGGAACCTCGACCGTTCCGCCAAGGAAACCGAACTACGCCGCCTGGATGCCTTGTCCGCGTCCCTGCGCGCCGAATTGCGCGAGCAACAGGAAAGCCATCAGCAACGCCTCAGCGACCTGCAAGGTTCCCGTGATGAGCTGCGCGCGCAGTTCGCTGAACTCGCCGGGAAGATCTTCGACGAGCGCGAGCAACGCTTCGCCGAAACCAGCCAGCAGCGCCTCGGCCAATTGCTCGACCCACTCAAGGAGCGCATCCAGTCGTTCGAAAAGCGCGTCGAAGAAAGCTACCAGAGCGAAGCCCGCGAGCGGTTTTCCCTGGCCAAGGAGCTGGAGCGCCTGCAACAGCTGAACCTGCGCCTGTCCGATGAAGCCACCAACCTGACCCGCGCCCTCAAGGGCCAGAAAACCCAGGGCAACTGGGGCGAGCTGATCCTGGAGCGG
Organism: Pseudomonas sp. NPDC087814; assembly: GCF_044742865.1. Classification (NCBI taxonomy): domain Bacteria; kingdom Pseudomonadati; phylum Pseudomonadota; class Gammaproteobacteria; order Pseudomonadales; family Pseudomonadaceae; genus Pseudomonas; species Pseudomonas sp. NPDC087814. Next base: position 215,867 of record NZ_JBIUVK010000002.1, read on the forward strand.
GTGCTGGAACATGCCGGTCTGGAAAAGGGCCGCGAGTACCAGACCCAGGTCAACCTCAAGGGCCCGGACGGCGAACGCTTCCAGCCCGACGTGTTGATCATGCTGCCGGGGGACAAGCAGGTAGTGGTGGACTCCAAGGTCAGCCTGACCGCCTATCAACAGTACGTCGCCGAGGACGACCAGGCGATCGGCCAGGCAGCCCTCAAGCAGCACGTACTGTCCTTGCGCAACCACGTCAAAGGCCTGGCCGGCAAGGACTACAAACGTCTGGAAGGCCTGCACAGCCTGGATTTCGTGCTGCTGTTCGTGCCCATTGAAGCCGCATTTTCGGCGGCGCTTCAAGCCGAGCCGAACCTGTTCCAGGAAGCCTTCGACCGCAACATCGTGATCGTCAGCCCGACCACGCTGTTGGCCACCTTGCGGGTGATCGACAGCCTGTGGAAACAGGAACGGCAAAGCCAGAACGCCCGGGAAATTGCCGAGCGCGCCGGTTGGCTGTACGACAAGTTCGTGCTGTTTATCCAGGACCTGGACGAGGTAGGCAACCGCCTGCAGCAGCTGGACAAAGCCTACAGCGCAGCGCGCAACAAGCTGACCGACGGACGCGGAAATCTGGTGAGCCGTACCGAGCAACTGAAGCTGCTCGGCGCCCGCGCCAGCAAAAGCCTGCCGGCCGACTTGCTGGAACGGGCGATGACCGATGAAGACGGCGTGGCGCAGTTGCCAGAATAGTCACCGGGCTCTGTGGGAGCTGGCTTGCCTGCGATGCAGACACCTCGTTCCTCCCCATACACCGAGGCAACGCCATCGCAGGCAAGCCAGCTCCCACATGAGCTAAAGCGGCAGGTGCCGGCTCAACAAGGCCCGCAACGCCGCCGGCTTCACCGGCTTGGCCAGGTAATCCAACCCTGCCGCATGCACCTGGGCCACCATCTCCGGCCGCCCGTCGGCACTGATCACCACACCCGGAATCGGCTCTGCCAGTTGTGCCCGCAGCCAGCCCATCAACTCGGTGCCGGTCTCGCCGTGGTCGAGGTGGTAATCCACCAGGGCCAGTTGCGGCCGCACACCCTCGGCCAGCAACGCGGCACATTGCGCCTGATCGCGGGCGGTCCAGACTTCACAGCCCCAGCGCGTGAGCAAACTGCGCATGCCGATCAGGATGCTTTCTTCGTTATCCACACACAGCACCTGTGCTCCGCTCAACGGCTGGCCGCTTTCCTGCGCCGGCTTGGCAGGCGCGCTGACCTGAGTGCGCGCCAACGGCACACGCACGCTGAACACGCTGCCCTTGCCCGGCCATGAACGCACGCTCAAGCGGTGCCCGAGCACGCGGCACAGGCCATCGGCAATCGCCAGGCCCAGTCCCAGGCCTTTCTCGGCACGGGTCTGGTGACTGTCCAGGCGTTTGAATTCCTCGAAGATGACTTTTTGCTTGTCCTGGGGAATCCCGGGACCACGGTCCCACACTTCCAGGCACAACTCGCCGCGACGGCGCCGCACACCCAATAGCACCGGCCCGTCGGCGTACCGGAATGCGTTGGTGAGGAAGTTCTGCAACACCCGCCGCAGCAACTTGATGTCACTGTCCACCCGCAAACGACTGCCCCGCAGACGGAAACGCAAACCCTGCTCCTGAGCCAGCGCCTTGAACTCGGCGCCCAGCGTATCGAACAGTTCATTGAGCACGAAGGGCTGGCGCTGCGGATTGATCTTGCCGTTTTCCAGGCGCGAAATATCCAGCAGGTCGCTGATCAGGTCTTCCGCCGAACGCAACGAGCTGTCCAGATGCTGCACCAACTGCCGGGCATCCGGCGACATGCCGTCGTTCTGATGGGAGAGGGCAGCAGAGAACAATCTTGCGGCGTTCAACGGTTGCATCAAGTCGTGACTGACCGCTGCGAGGAACCGGGTTTTCGACTGGCTGGCGGTCTCGGCCACGCCCTTGGCATCGGTCAGCGCGACGTTGAGTTGCGACAGTTCGTGGGTTCGCTCGGTCACCCGCTGTTCCAGGCCTTCATTGGCCTCGGTCAACGCCTGCTCGGCTTCGCGGAACGCGGTGATGTCGGTGAAGCTCATCACAAACCCGCCACCCGGCATCGGGTTGCCGATCAGTTCGATCACCCGGCCATTGGGAAACAGCCGCTCGGAGGTATGCGCACGGCCCTGGCGCATCCAGTGCAGGCGGCGCGCCACGTGCACTTCGGCCTCGCCCGGGCCGCACAGCCCGCGCTCGGCGTTGTAGCGAATGATGTCGGCTATCGGCCGGCCCACACTGATCAGGCCTTCGGGGTAATTGAACAGCTCCAGGTACCGCCGGTTCCACGCCACCAGCCGCAGGGACTGGTCGACCACGCTGATGCCCTGGGTGATGTTTTCGATGGCGCCTTGCAGCAGTGCCCGGTTGAACTGCAGTACTTCCGACGCTTCGTCGGCGATGCGAACTACGTCCTCCAACTGCATTTCCCTGCCTTCAATGGCGGCTTTCACCACTGCGCGGGTCGATGAAGCCCCGAGCACACCGGCCAACAGGCGTTCGGTGTGGGCAATCCAGTCATTGTCGGCGTTCTGGTTGGGGTTGAAACCTTTGCCTTGCCGATAGGCGAAGCGCACAAAACTCTGGTGCGCCCGTTCTTCACCGACAAACCGCGCTGCCAGACTGAGCAAGTCGTTGATCTGCACCGAAAGCATCGAGCGAGCGCTGGCCCGCTGGCTGATTTCCTGGCCGATAAAACGCCCGGCCTGCCAATGCTCCGACACCCGCGTGCGGGACAACATCGAGACCCACACGAACAACGTGAAGTTGCCCGCGAGGGAAAATACGGTGCCCAGCGTCAGAGAAGTTACCGACAAGCCCAGCGGATGCGAATGCAGCCACGTCATGCCCGGGAAAAGGCTGAACGACCAGCCCAGACTTTTCGCGGTGACCGGCAGGACCAAGGTGTAGAACCACAGGAACGTACCCGCCGCCAATCCGGCAAACACGCCGCGCCGGTTGGCCTGTTTCCAGTACAGCGCACCCAGCATCGCCGGTGCCAGCTGGGTCACGGCGGCGAACGCAATCTGGCCAATGGTTGCAAGGCTGGCGGAGGACCCCAGCAGCCGGTAACTGACGTAAGCCAGCAGCAGGATGATGACAATGCTCACCCGGCGTACCGACAGCATCCAGTGACGGAACACTTCGAACGGCCGCTCGGCACTGGAACGGCGCAGCAGCCAGGGCAGCAGCATGTCGTTGGAGACCATGGTCGACAGGGCGATGCTCGCGACGATCACCATGCCCGTAGCCGCCGAGGCGCCGCCGATAAACGCCAGCACGGCGAGCGCCGGATGGGCTTCGGCCAACGGCAGGCTGATCACGTAGGAATCCGGCAATACCGAACCCGGCAGCAGCATCTTCCCGCCGAGGGCAATCGGGATCACAAACAGGGCGGCCAGGATCAGATAGGCCGGGAACACCCACTTGGCCAGCCGCAGGTCCTGGGGGTCGATATTTTCCACCACGGTGACATGGAACTGCCGGGGCAGGCAGATGATCGCCATCATCGCGACGCCGGTCTGCACCACCATCGAGGGCCAGTTGACGGTCTCTTTCCAGTATTCCTCCAGCCGTGGCGCGAGCATCGCCTGGCTGAACAAATCGTCGAAACCGTCGTACAGGCCGTAGGTCACAAACGCACCGACGGCGAGAAACGCGAACAGCTTGACCAACGATTCAAAGGCAATCGCCAGCACCATGCCGCGGTGGTGTTCCGTGGCGTCGAGGTTGCGGGTACCGAACACAATGGTGAACAACGCCAATACCAGCGACACGATCAGCGCCGTGTCCTGGGAGCGGGTGCCGGTAGTGTCGGCGCTGGCGCCGATCAGCAGGTTCACCCCCAGCACGATGCCTTTGAGTTGCAAGGCTATATAAGGCAGGACGCCCACCAGGCAGATCAGCGCCACCACCACCGCCAGGGATTGGGATTTGCCGTAACGGGCGGCGATAAAGTCGGCGATGGAGGTGATGTTTTCCTGCTTGCTGATCAGCACCATCTTCTGCAGGACCCACGGCGCGAGCACCAACAGCAGCACCGGTCCCAGGTAGATCGGTAAAAACGCCCACAACTGTTCGGCTGCCTGGCCTACAGCACCAAAGAATGTCCAACTGGTGCAATACACCGCCAGCGACAGGCTGTACACCCAGGCACGCATCCGCGGCGGCAGCGGCGCATGGCGACGGTCACCGTAAAAGGCGATGGCAAACATAATGGCCATATAGGCCAGGGCAACGGCGGCGATCAGCCCGCTGGACAGCGTCATGAGAACTCCAGACATAAGAACGCCCGGGCATTCCCGGCCCGGGCGAACAGTCTCGCATGATGCTTGGCGTTAGTCAGTGTCGACCAAGGTCGGAGCGTGGTGTGATGTCGCAGCGTTGGTTCAGGCGCCGAAACCGCCGTCGATGGTCAGGCTGGCGCCGGTGATGTAGCCGGCCTCAGGGCCTGCCAGATAGGCGACGAAACTGGCGATCTCTTCTACATGGCCATAACGGCCCACGGCCATGAAGCCGATCAGGCTTTCGGCGAAATCACCGCTTGCCGGGTTCATGTCGGTGTCCACCGGGCCTGGCTGCACGTTATTGATGGTGATGCCCCGTGGGCCCAGGTCGCGGGCCAGGCCTTTGGTCAGGCCGACCAGCGCCGATTTGCTCATGGCGTACGGGCCGCCACCGGCAAACGGCATGCGATCGGCATTGGTGCTGCCGATGTTGATGATGCGGCCACCTTCGCCCATGTGCCGCGCGGCTTCCTGGGTGGCGACAAATACGCTGCGTACGTTGATGGCGAGGGTGCGGTCGAAGTCTTCCAGCTTGAAATCTTCCAGCGGGCCGACGGCCAGCACGCCTGCGTTGTTGACCAGGATATCCAGGCGCCCGAACGCTTCGACGGTGGCGTTGACGGCGTTGCGGATGGCGTCTGCGTCGGCGCTGTCGGCATGAATCGCCAGGGCTTTGCCGCCTTGGCTGATCACGCTGTTCTGCAACGCTTCAGCCTTGGCAGCCGAACTGACGTAGGTAAAGGCGACGGCAGCGCCCTGTGCGGCCAGGCGCTTGACGATGGCGGCGCCGATACCGCGAGAACCGCCCTGGATCAAGGCGACTTTGCCGCTGAGGTTCTGTGTGGTCATGTCGATCTCCAAAAGGTGTGTTGAGGTTGGAGTCGAGTATCGACCTCGCATGGCGCCCTCGGTAGACCGTGATTGCTATAGTCTGTGTAAACCAAAAGTTTAGAGTGGGGCGATATGGAAAGCTTTGGCAGTATCGAATGCTTTGTGCGCAGCGCCGAAGGTGGCAGTTTTGCCGAGGCTGCCCGGCACCTGAGCCTGACCCCGGCGGCCGTGGGCAAAAGTGTGGCCAAGCTGGAGGCACGCCTGGGTGTAAGGCTGTTCCAGCGCAGTACCCGGCGCCTGACGCTGACTGAGGCCGGCAAGCTCTTCCTCGAAGAAGTCAGCGGCAGCCTCACCACCATTCAAAACGCCGTGGCTAACCTGGCCAGTGCCGAAGGGCGGCCAGTGGGCACGCTGAAAGTGAGCATGGGCACGGTGTTCGGCAACCGTTATGTGGTGCCGTTGCTGGGGGAGTTTCTAAAGCGCTTTCCTGATATCAACCCCGACTGGCATTTTGATAACCGCCAGGTGGACCTGATCGGCCAGGGCTTCGATGCCGCGATCGGCGGTGGTTTTGAGCTGCCCCAGGGCGTGGTTGCGCGCAAGCTGGCGCCGGCGCACCGGATCCTGCTGGCCTCACCGGAATACCTCGCCAAACGCAAGCGGGTGGTCGCGCCCGAGGACTTGTCTGTGTGCAACGGCATCCTGATCCGCTCACCGCAAACCGGCCGCGTGCGTTCGTGGCAACTCACCCACCGCACGCGCGAACAACGCCCGCTGGTGCTCAAGCCGCGCATGACCATGAGCGACTCGGGCGCTGCCTGCTGCGCCAGTGCCCAGGGCCTGGGGATTGCGCTGGTCAGCATGCCGATGGCGGTGCCGTATCTGGACAGCGGCCAACTGGTGCGAGTGCTGCCCGACTGGTACGTCGACGACGGCAACATCTCGCTGTACTACGCCGAACACAAGCTGCTGCCCGGCAAGACCCGGGCGTTTGTGGATTTCATCCTGGAGCAGTTTGTCGAACGCGAGTTGGGGCGGCGGTTCAGCGCCATTTGATCCTTGTGGGGATCAAAGTGTGGGAGCGGGCTTGCTCGCGAAGGCGGTGTGACAGTCACCCGATGTATCGACTGATCCACCGCTTTCGCGAGCAAGCCCGCTCCCACATTCTGGATCTTCAGTGTCCGAACTTTCCGGGCCAGCCGATCACTTTCTTCGGCCTCGGCGTCGCATACGTGCGGATCTTCGAGGTCGACAGTCCCAACCGCACCAGGCCTTCGGCAATGGTGACAGCCGAGGTCACACCGTCCACCACCGGCACACCCGTGCGGTAGCGAATCTGCTCATCCAGCCCGGCCATGCCGCCGCAGCCCAGGCAGATCACTTCGGCCTTGTCTTCGCTGATCGCCAATTCAGCCTGGCGCACGATGGCCTCCATGGCCCGCAGCGGGTCTTCCTCCAGTTCCAATACCGCCATGCCGCTGGCCCGTACCGACGCGCACCGCTGATATAAGCCGGCCAGTTTCAGCCGGTCCTCGATCAGCGGCACGGTGCGGTCCAGAGTCGTCACCACGGAGTAGGCATGTCCGAGGAACATCGCGGTGCTGGCGGCCGCTTCGGTGATGTCCACCACCGGCACGTTGAGCAACTCCTGCAAGCCTTCGCGGCCATGTTCGCCGTAGCCGGCCTGGATTACCGCATCGAACGGCTGGTCGTAAGCCATCACCCGGTCCATCACCGCGATGGCCGCCAGGTAGCTTTCGAAATTGCCTTCCACCGATTCGGCACCGAAAAACGGAGTCAGGCCGACGATCTCGGTGCCGGGGGACGCCACCGCCCGTGCCTGTTTGGCGATGGCCTCGGTGATGGACTCGGTGGTGTTGACGTTGACCACAAGGATGCGCATGGAATGTCCTTACTTAATGACTGATATTATCGACTGCAATGCTTTCGCCGCTCACATCGGCGTAGTACGGCTGGCGCTTGGCGAACAGCAGGTACAGCAGCCCTGCAATACCGGCGCCAATCAGCCAGGAGAAGGGCGAGACGAGGGCGAACCCAGGCAGCAGGGCCAGGAGAATGGCGATCACCGCGGCAGGAATGAAGGCCGCCACGGCGCGCAAATTGATCCCGCGGCTGTAGTAATAAGCGCCATTCGGGTCTTCGCTATACAGCTGCGGCACGTCCACCTGGCTTTTGCGGATCAACCAGTAGTCGACCATGATCACCCCGTACAACGGCCCCAGCAGTGCGCCCAGCCCCGAGAGGAAATACACGATCACCAGCGGGCTGTTGTAGAGGTTCCACGGCAGGATCAACACCGCCACGGTGGCGCTGATCAGCCCGGCGCGGCGGAAGTTCAGGTACTTGGGCGCCAGGTTGCTCAGCACAAAGGCCGGCGCGACGAAGTTGGCCATGATGTTCACCGCCACGGTCACAATCAGGAACGCCAGGCAGCCCAGCACCAGGAAGAATGTGTTGGGTATCGCCGCAATGATTTCCGTAGGGCTCTCAATCACCCGGCCATTGAGGTGGAACTGCCCGCCGCACAGCAGCACGGTGATGGCCGCGAACACCAGGATATTCACCGGCAGGCCCCAGAAATTACCGACCTTGATGGTCTTGCGGCACGGCGAGGAGCGGGCGAAGTCGCAGAAATTCAGGATCAGCGTGCCGTAGATCGCCAGCCACAGCGCGCCGCCGGCAAAGATATTGCGCCACATCTCACCACCGGTCAGCGGCTCGCGGATCGACCAGGCGATCTGGCCGCCGGCCTGGAAATACATCCAGCCGGCCAGGGACGCTACTGTCAGCAGAATCACCGGCCCGGCGAAGGCTTCATAGCGGCGCACCATCTCCATCCCATAGGCGAGGATGGCGAGCTGCACAAACCAGATCGCCACAAAACACGCCCAGCCCAGGGTGGACAGGCCGAGGATCGAGTTGTGGTCGTAGTCGGCAAAACCTGGATGAACCGCTGTCAATAGCACGCGGAAAACCACCGAGGCCAGGTAGGTCTGTATCCCGAACCAGGCAATCGCGATCACCGCACGAATCAGTGCCGGGATCTGCGCACCATGGATGCCAAAACTGATACGGCTGATCACTGGAAACGGTACGCCGGTCTTCTGCCCCATATAGCCCGACAGGTTCATGAAGAAGTACACCAGCGCCGCGCCGATCCCCAGGGACAGCAGAATCTGCCAGCCACCCAGGCCCAGCGCATACAGGCCGATGGCGAAGGAGTAGTTGGCGATGTTGTGCACATCGTTGGTCCACAAGGCAAAGATGCTGTAGCGGCCCCAGCGCCGGCCTTCGGCCTTGGTAGGCGCCAGGTCCTTGTTGTGCAGGCGCGGGCTGAGGACCAACGGGCCGGGGCTCGTGGCCTCGGGGTTCAGGGTGGAGGAGGGCAGATCCAGTGCGATGTTATTGGAGAGACTTGTACGCATTCCGGCAGGCTCCTGGACATCAGCAGGAGAGCGGCTGATGTCAAAGTGTATGTATCTTTTTTATTAATTGTATACAAAGTGTGTTTTGCCTTAAGCCACATGCGTGCCAGATTTTCGCCGGGTGAAATACACGGCGATTTGGTTTTTAGCGTGATTGGAAATAACAGACTGAATTTAAAGCGATATAAATTGACCGTTTGAACAGCTATTTATTTTGTAGCGCAGAGAGGGGCGGGGATTTTAGAAGAGGTGTGACGAGGGAGGATGTAACTTTTCGGTGCAGGATCTTATAAGTGCACACAAAAATGGCACCGATGGTGACATTTCTGTGTACAGGATTCTGGCTCAGGCGTTACGCCTTGCTGATGATGTTCCCGGCGTGCAACCCGCATTCTTTTTGGGTTGCTTCTTCCCACCACCAACGGCCTTCGCGTTCGTGCTGGTTCGGCAGTACCGGACGGGTGCACGGCTCACAGCCGATGCTGATAAAACCGCGCTCGTGCAGGCTGTTGTACGGCAACTCCAGCATGCGGATGTAACCCCATACTTCCTCACTGGTCATCTGCGCCAGCGGGTTGAACTTGTACAGGGTGCGTTCCGGGGTGGAAAAAGCCGTATCGATTTCCAGCGCGGCCACCTGGCTGCGGGTGCCGGGGCTCTGGTCGCGGCGCTGGCCGGTGGCCCAGGCGCTCACACCGGACAGCTTGCGGCGCAGCGGTTCGATCTTGCGCACGCCACAGCACTCGCCATGGCCGTCCTTGTAGAAACTGAACAGGCCCTTTTCCTTGACGAAGGGTTCCAGCTTGCTCTGGTCCGGCGAGATCAGTTCGATGTCGATCTTGTAGAACTCACGCACCTGCTCGATAAACCGGTAGGTCTCCGGGTGCAGGCGACCGGTGTCGAGGCTGAACACCTTGACGTTCTTGTTCAGCTTCCAGGCCATGTCTACCAGCACCACGTCCTCGGCACCGCTGAAAGAGATCCACAGGTCGTCGCCAAACTGGCTGAACGCCAGCTTGAGAATGTCCTGGGCGGATTTGTTGGCGTAAGTCGCGGCGAGTTCAGCGACGTCGAAGGCTTGGTTCATCAGGACGGTTCCTACAGGTCAGTGGCGCTGAGCGCTCTATAGGGGGGCGATGGTAACAAAATCCCGCCTGCGTTGCGGCGGCCAGCGTGAATCGCTAGAGTTCGGCAGTCCTTTTGCTCGCTCAACTCAATAACTTTAAATGGGAGTGTCTTGTGGAAATTGCCTGTCTCGACCTGGAAGGGGTGCTGGTTCCGGAAATCTGGATCGCCTTCGCCGAAAAAACCGGTATTGAATCCTTGCGGGCCACCACCCGGGACATCCCCGACTACGACGTGCTGATGAAACAGCGCCTGCGCATTCTTGATGAGCATGGGCTGAAGCTCTCGGACATCCAGGAAGTGATCGCCACCCTCAAGCCGCTGGACGGCGCCATCGAGTTCGTCAATTGGCTGCGCGAGCGCTTCCAGGTGGTGATCCTGTCTGACACCTTCTATGAGTTCTCCCAGCCGCTGATGCGCCAACTGGGTTTTCCGACCTTGCTGTGCCACCGGTTGATCACCGACGAAAATGACCGGGTGGTGAGCTACCAGCTGCGTCAGAAAGATCCCAAGCGTCAGTCGGTGCTGGCCTTCAAGACCCTGTACTACCGCGTGATTGCCGCCGGTGATTCCTACAACGACACCACCATGCTGGGTGAGGCCGACCGTGGGATTCTGTTCCACGCGCCGGAGAACGTGATTCGCGAGTTCCCGCAGTTCCCGGCGGTGCATACGTTTGAGGATTTGAAGAAAGAGTTCATCAAGGCGTCGAATCGGCAGTTGAGCCTGTAAGTTATTGGGTGTGGCTGACGCCTCATCGCAGGCAAGCCAGCTCCCACATGTTGACCGCGCTCCCATGTGGGAGCCGGGCTTGCCCGCGATGGGGCCGGTATGGCCACTGCACAGCCTAGACCCCTGCCAGCAAACTCTCATAAGGAATGCGCAAGCCTTCATGCAGGCGTTTGATCATCGACAAGCTCAGCTTGCGCTTATGATTCAACACTTCGGAAACCCGCCCGCTCGGACCTATGAAAGGCTCCAGGTCACGGGCGGTCAGGCCTAGTTGCTCCATTCGAAATTTAATCGCTTCGACGGGATCCGAAGGCGGCATTGGGAAATGCTCCGCTTCGTACTTTTCGATAAGTATCGCGAGAATTTCCAGCTCGTCACCCTCGGGCGAGCCGATTTCCGCTTCCCATAGCTGTTCGACGCGCGCGAGCGCAGCGGTCAGGTCTTCCTGGGAATGAATGGGTTTGATGTTCATCACACGGTCTCCGCATTGATCTGATCGTACTGCGCTTGGGTCCCCACGAAGCGTATGAACGCAAGCTGTCGCTGATAATTGATCGCCATGATCACTCGATACTTGTTGCCGCCTATGTTGAACACAACCCTGCCCCCTTTGAGAATGCTCGCTGTCCTTAGCTCTGCCTTGAGGGCCTGAGGGGTTGGGTAAACAGCTTTTTCCATATGGCGATACAGCTCGACCAGCGGCGTTTTGGCATCCATGCAACCAGGGTGGTTTTCCCAGAATATTCGTAGGGCAGACAGAGCGATTATCCGCATCGAAGCGACCTCCCAATTTGGGAGATGATAGGTGCGGTTGAGTGCAGATGCAATCTCAGAAATCTTTCCTGACAAGTAGGCAGTCGTTTCATGTGATCCTTCACAGACGGCTGGTGGACGGTTGAAACCGGACGCTATCCTCCGGCTTCGACCCCGTCTACTTCGGTACTGATTCAGGTCTTTTCCGCTGCGTGGCTCTACGTCAGCGAGCCAGGAAGGGGCTGGGTGCTACAGGCTTTCCAAGGTTTGTAACAACACCCGCACCTTGGTCATCGACTCCTGATACTCCGCCTGCCACTCCGAGTCCGCGACAATCCCGCCGCCGCCCCAGCAGCACACCTGACCATCCTTGACCAACAGGCTGCGAATGGCGATGGAGCTGTCCATCTCGCCGCGCACGTCCAGATACACCAGCGAACCGCAATACAACCCGCGCCGGGTCGGCTCCAGCTCGTCGATGATCTGCATCGCGCGAATCTTCGGTGCGCCGGTGATGGAGCCGCCGGGGAAGCTGCCGGCGATCAGGTCGAGGGCGTCTTTATCGTCGGCCAATTCGCCGGTCACGCTGCTGACCAGATGATGCACATTTGGATAGCTTTCCAGGCTGAACAACTCCGGGACCCTCACCGAGCCGGTGCGGCAGGTGCGGCCCAGGTCGTTGCGCAGCAGGTCGACGATCATCAGGTTTTCGGCACGATCCTTGGGGCTGGCCAGCAATTCAGCGGCGTTGGCTGCATCTTCCTCGGGCGTCGCCCCCCTTGGCCGGGTGCCCTTGATCGGGCGGGTTTCCACCTGGCGCTGGCTGATTTTGACGAAGCGTTCCGGCGACAAGCTCAACACTGCGCCGTCGTCCGGCAGGCTCTGGAACCCGGAAAACGGCGTCGGGCACGCTTCGCGCAAGGCGCAGTAGGCCACCCACGGATCGCCACTGCACGGGGCACGGAAGCGTTGGGCAAAGTTGACCTGGTAGCAGTCACCCGCCTGGATGTAATCCTGGATGCGGGCGATTGCGTGTTTGTAGGTGTCGGCTGTCACGTCCGGGGCCATTGGGCCTTGCAGCTTGAAGGTGGCCGATGCGCTGATGGTCGGCTGACCGAACAAGGTAATCAGGCGTTGCCGTTCGCTTTCCGCCAGTTTGGGGTGGAACACCAGTTGGCTGGTCTGCGCCTGGTGATCGCTGATCAAGGCCCAGGCGTACAGGCCAAAGCGTGCATCCGGCAGGTGCAGGTCGTCCACCGCCAGGTGCGGCAGTTGTTCCAGATGGCGACCGAAGTCGTAGCTCAGGTAGCCGATGAGGCCGCCGGCAAACGGCAGTTCGTAGGGCGCGGGGATCGTGGCTTCACCCAGCAACGTCAGGTTTTCCCGCAGGCGTTGCAGGAAATCGCTGCCGTTTTCGCCGGGCAGTACCGCCAGGGTCGTATCGGGCCAGGCGCTCAGCAGGTCATAACGGCCGCGCTCGGCCGCCGGTCGGCCACTGTCCAGCAGCACCGCGCCGGGCGCATGGCGGATTGCTGCAAAGTATTCGGCAGGGTTGGCCCGGTAGGGCAGCGGGTGTACGGAGCAGGTCACTGGGTTTATCCCTCGACCGCCGGAATATGCCCAAACATTTCCTGCACAAACTTAACCCGTTCCTCCGGTGTTTCCGTTACGCCCGCCGCCTTCAGCTCTTCCAGTCGAGCCTCCACGGCATGGGTGCGCAAGGTCAGGCCGCAGTCGTTGGCAATCTGGATGTTCAGCCCCGGGCGAGCGTTAAGTTCCAGGATCAACGGACCCTTTTCCTGGTCCAGCACCATGTCCACGCCGATATAGCCCAGGCCGCACAGCTCGTAGCAGCCGGCGGCGAGCTTCATGAAACCGTCCCAGTTGGGCAGTTGCACGCCGTCCACCGCATTGGTGGTGTCGGGGTGCTTGGTGATGATGTTGTTCAGCCAGGTGCCGCGCAGGGTCAGGCCGGTGGCGAGGTCGACACCCACGCCAATCGCGCCCTGGTGCAGGTTGGCCTTGCCGCCGGACTGGCGGGTGGGCAAGCGCAGCATGGCCATCACCGGGTAGCCCATCAGCACAATGATGCGGATGTCCGGTACGCCTTCGTAGCTGATGCTCTTGAAGATCTGGTCGGGCACCACCCGGTATTCGATCAGCGCGCGGTCACGGTGGCCGCCGAGGGAATACAGGCCGGTGAGGATGCTGGAAATCTGATGCTCGATTTCTTCATGGCTGATGATCTTGCCGGAGACCGTTCGATAGCGCCCTTCAAAACGGTCGGCGATCACCAGGATACCGTCACCACCGGCGCCCTGGGCCGGCTTGATCACGAAGTCGCTGCGCCCGCCGATGATCTCGTCGAGCTTGTCGATTTCCTTCTCGGTGGAAATGACCCCGTACATTTCCGGCACGTGGATGCCGGCGGCCATAGCCCGTTCCTTGGTGATGATCTTGTCATCGACGATCGGATACAGGCTGCGCTTGTTGTACTTGAGCACGTAGTCGGCATTTCGCCGGTTGATGCCCATGATCCCCCGCGCTTCCAAGGCCTTCCAGGTCTTCCAGAAGCCGAACATTACGAGTCAGCCTTGAGGAAGGCCTTGAAACGCACCAGTTCGGTCAAGCGGTAGCCGCGATAACGACCCATGGCCAGCATGAAGCCCACCAGGATCAACAGGATCGCCGGGAAGGTGAATACGAAGTAGATCAGTTCCGGCACGCTCATGATGATGTGCGCCAGGGAAGCGGCGAACAGCGTGCCGATCGCGACTTTCATCGCATGGCCGCCACCGCGTTCTTCCCAGGTGATCGACAGGCGTTCGATGGTCATGGTCAGGATCACCATCGGGAACAGTGCCACCGACAACCCGCGCTCCAGGCCGAGCTTGTGGCTGAACAGACTGATGGCGGCGATCAGCACCACCACGAAGGTCAGCACCACCGAGAGCCTCGGCAGCATCTGCAACTTCAAGTGTTCCAGGTAAGACCGAAGCGACAGCCCCAGCGCCGTAATAATGGTGAACAGCACAATCCCGAAGCCCAGCTGTGTCTCTCGGAACGCCAGGGCAATCAGCACCGGGGTAAACGTGCCAAGGGTCTGCAGGCCGATCAGGTTGCGCAGGATCAGGATCACCAGCACGCCAATCGGGATCATCACCATGATCATGAAGGTCTGCTGGGTTTGCAGCGGCAGGCCGTACAGCGAGTACTCGAGGAAGTTGGCGTCGGTGTTTTCGTCCGTCAGCTTGGCCAGGCGAATCGCGTTCATTTCGCTGTTGTTGAGGCTGAAGGTCACCATGGCCTTCTTGCCGCCGTCGACGGTGATCAGGTTTTCATCACCGGTCCACCACAGCAGGCGGTCGGCCGGCAGGCCTTGCTCGCCGGTGTCGGGGTTGAAGTACAGCCAGTCGTTGCCATTGAAACTGCGCAGCCAGAGTTCCGGGGTTTGCGGCTGGTCGGCCACCAGGCGGATGGTGTGGACCTTTTCCACCGGCACATGGGCGATGGACAGCAGCAACTCGACGATCTTGGCCTTGTGCGGCGTCGACGGGTCGCCCGCCAGCAGCAGCTTCACGTTGTCGTCGTTGAGGTTGTTGGTGCGCTTGATGGCTTCGCTGATAAAGGTCTCGACGTCGGCCGAGTGCTGGCGGATCGGCGCCAGCAGGGCTTCGGCGGCGATTTTTTCCGGGCCTTCGACGGCGATGCTGTCGCGGAAGGTCGGGCCCTTGACCTTGATCTTTTCACCGCTGTAACGCTTGGTCAGCACCAGGCGGTAGTAGAGGGTCTGGTTGCCCTTGGCCCGGCGTGCCGACCAGGTGACCTTGCGGTTGCCGTCGAGGCGATTGACGCTGACGCCGTAGTTATTCGAGATAAAGCTTTCATTCAGGCTGACGAAGTCGCGGCTCAGGGGCGGCACGAACATCTGGATTTTCACCGGGTCCTTGGCGCTGGCGACGAACTCGACCTTGGCGTCGATGTTCCACAGGTCGTCGGTGGCGTCCTCGGTGACGGGAATCCCCAGCACGAAAATCTGATAGGCGGTGACCGAAATGCCCAAGACCACCAAAACGGCGATCAGGATTTTCAGGTGCAGATTAAGAGAGCGCATTCAAATTACTCAGCGGTATGAGCGTCGGAGGCGCAGGCAGGTTTGCCCGCCGCGTATTTAAGACTGGGGTCGACCAGCGCATCAAAGCGTTTCAGCGCTTCGGAGCCGATCAGCAGCGGGTATTGGAAGGCGCTGCGGTCAGTCAAGTTCACTTCGATACTGCGTAAAGCGGTGCCCATGCAGATGTCCAGGGCGATGACTGGACGGGCGGTGTAGTTCTTGTCTTCATCGGGGTCGTAGTCACCGGCGCGGCGCTTGATCTTGCTCACGCGGGCCAGGGGACGCTCGATGGGGTGGGAGTGTGCGGTGTCGATGGCCAGGTAGAAGCGCACCCAGGACTCGCCGTTGCGCTTGAAGCGCTTGATGTCGCGGGCGCTCAAGGACGCGGTCTTGGCGCCGGTGTCGAGCTTGGCGGCCACTTCCAGGTCAATGCCGGCCAACTTGGCGTATTCATTGAGTCCATAAACGGTCTTCTCGGCAGCAACGCCAAGGCCCGGGATAAACAGTAGAAGCAAAAGGGGGAAGGGCTTGAGTCTCATAAATCCTGACGCGGTGCAGTGCGATGTTCAATTCAAGGCGACTGGCATTGCTGCGCAAGCTCCCTCGTGCGCCTTTTCATCCAGGGATGTGAGGCAAAAGTGGCCGGCATTCTAACATGAAGGTTTTCTGGCGCCAGCGCTGGCAGCCGGCCATGCCCCGATAGAGTGCAAGGCGGGTTATTAGACGATTGTCGACAATGTGTATTTATTCTTTGACTATCCGGGGCTGATTGGCTAGTTTTTGCGGCATTGCTTTTAAAGGTGTCGACAATATGCTGGATCAACTGGAAACCCCAGTGATGGCCCAAGACGATTCCCAGACCATGTCCGAGAACGTCTTCCGGCGTATCCAGGCCGCCATCGTCAAGGGCGAAATCGCCCCCGGCAGCAAGATCTCCGAGCCGGAACTGGCGCGCACCTATGGCATCAGCCGTGGCCCGCTGCGCGAGGCGATTCATCGCCTGGAAGGCCAGCGCCTGCTGGTGCGCATCCCCCATGTGGGCGCGCGAGTGGTCTCGTTGAGCCATGAAGAACTGATCGAACTCTACGAAATCCGCGAATCCCTGGAAGGCATGGCCTGCCGCCTGGCCGCCGAGCGCATGACCGACGCCGAGATCGAAGAGCTGCGCCAGGTGTTGCACACCCACGAGCGCGATGCGGCCTTCCAGGCCGGTGTCGGCTACTACCAGCAGGAAGGCGACTTCGATTTTCATTACCGGATAATTCAAGGCGCCGGTAATCGCACCCTGACCCAAATGTTGTGCGGCGAGCTGTATCAGTTGGTGCGCATGTACCGCATCCAGTTCTCCGCCACCCCCAATCGTCCACGCCAGGCCTTTGCCGAGCATCACCGCATTCTTGACGCGATTGCCGATCGCGACGGTGAACTGGCCGAGTTGTTGATGCGCCGGCATATCGGCGCCTCCAAACGCAACATTGCCCGTCACTTCCCGGACGGCGCTCCCCAATCACGAGGTGAGTCATGAGTTCCAATAACAACACCACTCCAGGCCAGCGTTTCCGTGACGCGGTTGCCAGCGAGCACCCGTTGCAGGTAGTCGGCGCGATCAACGCCAACCATGCGCTGCTGGCCAAGCGCGCCGGCTTCAAGGCGATCTACCTGTCGGGTGGCGGGGTGGCTGCCGGCTCCCTCGGTGTGCCGGACCTGGGCATCACCGGCCTGGATGACGTGCTGACGGACGTGCGCCGCATCACCGACGTGTGCGACCTGCCGCTGCTGGTGGACGTGGACACCGGTTTCGGCTCCTCCGCGTTCAACGTGGCGCGCACCGTCAAGTCGATGATCAAGTTCGGCGCGGCGGCGATCCATATCGAAGACCAGGTGGGCGCCAAGCGTTGCGGCCATCGCCCGAACAAAGAAATCGTGTCCCAGCAGGAAATGGTCGACCGCATCAAGGCTGCGGTGGATGCGCGTACCGATGACAGCTTCGTGATCATGGCCCGCACCGACGCACTGGCCGTGGAAGGTTTGGAATCCGCCCTGGAACGTGCCGCCGCCTGCATCGAGGCCGGTGCCGACATGGTGTTCCCGGAAGCCATCACTGAGCTTGAGATGTACAAGCTGTTCGCCTCTCGCGTGAAAGCGCCGATCCTGGCCAACATCACCGAATTCGGTGCGACACCTCTCTATACCGTCGATCAACTGAAATCTGCGGATGTTTCCATCGTCCTGTACCCGCTCTCGGCCTTCCGCGCCATGAACAAGGCGGCCGAGAACGTCTACACCGCGATCCGTCGCGACGGCACCCAGCAGAACGTGATCGACACCATGCAAACCCGCATGGAGCTTTATGATCGCATCGACTACCACACCTTCGAGCAGAAGCTCGACGCGCTGTTCGCCGCCAAGAAGTAACGCGAGCGCCTCACTAATAACTACAAGATTGGAGATAACCATGGCCGAAGCAAAAGTACTCAGTGGAGCTGGCCTGCGTGGCCAGGTTGCCGGGCAAACCGCACTGTCCACCGTGGGCCAGGCCGGTGCCGGCTTGACCTATCGCGGCTACGACGTGCGCGAACTCGCCGCCGATGCCCAGTTTGAAGAAGTCGCCTACCTGCTGCTCTACGGCGAACTGCCGACCAAAGCCGAACTGGCCGCCTACACCGCCAAGCTCGGCAAACTGCGCGACCTGCCCCAGGCGCTGAAAGAAGTGCTGGAACGCATCCCCGCCGACGCGCACCCGATGGACGTGATGCGCACCGGTTGCTCGTTCCTGGGCAACATCGAGCCGGAGAAAGACTTCAGCGTGCAGCGCGACGTGACCGACCGCCTGCTGGCCGCGTTCCCGGCGATCATGTGCTACTGGTACCGCTTCAGCCACGACGGCCAGCGCATCAACTGCGTGACCGACGAGCCGAGCATCGGCGGGCACTTCCTGCACCTGCTGCACGACAAGAAGCCCAGCGACTTGCACGTCAAGGTGATGAACGTGTCGCTGATTCTCTACGCCGAGCACGAATTCAACGCCTCGACCTTCACCGCCCGCGTGTGTGCGTCGACCCTGTCGGACCTGTATTCCTGCGTCACCGCCGCGATCGGCTCCCTGCGCGGCCCGCTGCACGGCGGCGCCAATGAAGCGGCGATGGAGATGATCGAGCGTTTCTCTTCCGCCCAGGAAGCGGTGGAAGGCACCCTCGGCATGCTGGCGCGCAAGGACAAGATCATGGGCTTTGGCCACGCGATCTATAAAGACAGCGACCCGCGTAACGAGGTGATCAAGGGTTGGTCGAAAAAACTCGCGGACGAAGTGGGCGACACCGTGTTGTTCCCGGTTTCCGAAGCCATCGACAAGACCATGTGGGAGCAGAAGAAACTGTTCCCCAACGCCGACTTCTACCATGCCTCGGCGTACCACTTCATGGGCATCCCGACCAAGCTGTTCACCCCGATTTTCGTCTGCTCGCGGCTTACAGGATGGGCCGCGCATGTATTTGAACAGCGAGCCAACAACCGCATCATCCGTCCGAGCGCCGAGTACATCGGCGTTGAGCAGCGCAAGTTCGTGCCAATCGAACGTCGCTGAGTGGAGAAACCGCTGATCTTGGGGTGAAACCGGATCAAAAATGTGGGAGCGGGCTTGCTCGCGAAGGCGGTGTGACAGTCGCCATGTGTGTTGCATGACACACCGCTTTCGCGAGCAAGCCCGCTCCCACATTTTGATCGCATTCCACCTTGGATCAGCACCGGTTCTTCCTTTTGCAACTACCGTGACCGAGTCCTGACGATGAACACTGAACACCGCAAAGCGCTCCCCGGCAGCCGCCTCGATTTCTTTGACGCCCGCGCGGCAGTCGATGCAATCACCCCCGGCGCCTACGCCACACTGCCGTACACCTCCCGCGTACTCGCGGAAAACCTGGTGCGTCGCTGCGACCCCGCAACCCTCAATGCCTCCTTGAGCCAACTGATCGAACGCAAGCGCGACCTCGATTTCCCATGGTTCCCGGCCCGCGTGGTGTGCCACGACATCCTCGGCCAGACCGCCCTGGTGGACCTCGCCGGCCTGCGCGACGCCATCGCCCTGCAAGGCGGTGACCCGGCCCAGGTCAACCCGGTGGTGCCGACCCAACTGATCGTCGACCACTCCCTGGCCGTCGAAGCCGGTGGTTTTGACCCGCAGGCGTTCGAGAAAAACCGCGCCATCGAAGACCGTCGCAACGAAGACCGTTTCCACTTTATCGAATGGACCAAAAAGGCCTTCAAGAACGTCGACGTGATCCCGCCGGGCAACGGCATCATGCACCAGATCAACCTGGAGAAAATGTCTCCGGTGATCCAGGTACGTGACGGCGTGGCCTTCCCGGATACCTGCGTCGGCACCGACAGCCACACGCCTCACGTTGATGCCTTGGGCGTGATCGCCATCGGCGTTGGCGGCCTTGAAGCAGAGAGCGTGATGCTCGGCCGCGCCTCGTGGATGCGCCTGCCGGAAAGTGTTGGCGTGGAGCTGACGGGCAAGCTGCAACCGGGCATCACCGCCACCGACATGGTGCTGGCGCTGACCGAGTTCCTGCGCAAGCAGAAGGTCGTCGGTGCGTGGCTGGAGTTCTTCGGTGAAGGCGCCTCGGCGCTGACCCTGGGCGACCGCGCCACCATCTCCAACATGGCCCCGGAATATGGCGCCACGGCGGCGATGTTCTACATCGACCAACAGACCATCGCCTACCTGAAACTCACCGGTCGTGAAGACGAGCAAGTCACCCTGGTGGAGCAATACGCTCGCCACACCGGCCTGTGGGCGGACGACCTCAAGGGCGCGCAATACGAGCGTGGCCTGAGCTTCGATTTGTCCAGTGTAGTGCGCAACATGGCCGGCCCGAGCAACCCCCACGCCCGCGTCGCCACCAGCGACCTGGCGGCCAAGGGCATCTCTGGCCAGTGGGATGACGTGCCGGGGCAAATGCCCGACGGCGCGGTGATCATCGCCGCCATCACCAGTTGCACCAACACCAGCAACCCGCGCAACGTGATTGCCGCCGGCCTGCTGGCACGCAATGCCAACAAGCTCGGCCTGGCCCGCAAGCCGTGGGTCAAGTCGTCCCTGGCACCGGGTTCGAAAACCGTCGCGATGTACCTCGACGAAGCCGGGCTGACCACCGAACTGGAGCAACTCGGTTTTGGTGTCGTGGCGTTCGCCTGCACCACCTGCAACGGCATGTCCGGCGCACTCGACCCGGTGATCCAGCAAGAGATCATCGACCGCGACCTGTACGCCACCGCCGTGCTTTCGGGTAACCGCAACTTCGACGGCCGTATCCACCCGTACGCCAAGCAAGCGTTCCTCGCGTCGCCGCCGCTGGTGGTGGCCTATGCGATTGCCGGCACCATCCGTTTCGACATCGAAAAAGACGTGCTGGGCCTGGACGCCAACGGCAAGGAAATCCGCCTCAAGGACATCTGGCCAAGCGACGAAGAAATCGACGCGGTGGTCAAGGCGTCGGTCAAGCCGGAGCAGTTTCGCCAGGTGTACATCCCGATGTTCGCGATCCACGAAGACACCGGCCCGAAGGTCACGCCGCTGTACGACTGGCGCCCGCAGAGCACCTACATCCGTCGCCCGCCGTACTGGGAAGGTGCCCTGGCCGGTGCACGTCCGCTCAAGGGCATGCGCCCGCTGGCGGTGCTGCCGGACAACATCACTACCGATCACCTGTCGCCGTCCAACGCGATCATGCTCGACAGCGCCGCGGGCGAATACCTGGCGAAAATGGGCCTGCCGGAAGTCGACTTCAACTCTTACGCGACCCATCGTGGCGACCACTTGACCGCGCAGCGCGCCACCTTCGCCAACCCGAAACTGTTCAATGAAATGGTGGTTGAAGACGGCAAGGTCAAACAGGGTTCGCTGGCGCGCCTGGAGCCGGAAGGCAAGGTCACGCGCATGTGGGAAGCCATCGAAACCTACATGGAGCGCAAGCAGCCGCTGATCATCATTGCCGGCGCCGACTACGGCCAGGGTTCGTCCCGTGACTGGGCGGCCAAGGGCGTACGCCTGGCCGGTGTTGAAGCGATTGCCGCCGAAGGTTTCGAGCGCATCCACCGCACCAACCTTGTGGGCATGGGCGTGCTGCCGCTGGAGTTCCTGCCGGGCACCGACCGCAAGACCCTGAAGATCGACGGCACTGAAACCTACGACGTGATCGGCGAACGCACCCCGCGTGCGCAACTGACGTTGCTGATCAACCGCAAGAACGGCGAGCGTGTCGAGGTGCCGGTGACCTGCCGGCTGGACACGGCTGAAGAAGTGTCGATCTACGAGGCGGGCGGCGTGTTGCAACGTTTTGCCCAGGACTTCCTGGAATCGGCTGTAACTGCCTGATAACTGCGGCCGGGGTCAACGCCCCGGCCCATGAGGACCACCATGGCACACGTACCGCAGATCAAGATTCCCGCCACCTACATGCGTGGCGGCACCAGTAAAGGCGTGTTTTTCAGCCTCAAGGATTTGCCCGAGTCGGCCCAGGTGCCGGGCGCGGCGCGGGATGCGTTGTTGTTGCGGGTGATCGGCAGCCCCGACCCGTATGACAAGCAAATCGACGGCATGGGCGGCGCGACTTCCAGCACCAGCAAAACCGTGATCCTGGCCAAAAGTACCCGCGCCGATCACGACGTGGATTACCTGTTCGGCCAGGTGTCCATCGACAAACCGTTCGTGGACTGGAGCGGCAACTGCGGCAACCTGTCGGCGGCGGTGGGTTCGTTCGCCATCAGCGCCGGCCTGGTAGATGCCGCGCGCATTCCGCACAACGGCGTGGCCGTGGTGCGGGTGTGGCAGGCGAATATCGCCAAGACCATCATCGCTCACGTACCGATCACCGACGGTGCGGTGCAGGAAACCGGCGACTTCGAACTCGACGGCGTGACCTTCCCGGCCGCCGAGGTGCAGTTGGAATTCATGGACCCGGCGGCGGAAGAAGAGGGCGGCGGTGGCTCAATGTTCCCTACCGGCAACCTGGTGGATGACCTGGACGTGCCGGGTGTCGGCACATTCAAGGCGACGCTGATCAACGCCGGGATTCCCACCATCTTCATCAACGCCCAGGACCTGGGTTACACCGGCACCGAGCTGCAGGGCGCGATCAATGGCGACCCCAAGGCCCTGGCGATGTTTGAAACCATCCGCGCCCATGGTGCGCTGCGCATGGGCTTGATCAAACACCTGGACGAGGCGGCCCAGCGTCAGCACACGCCGAAGGTGGCGTTTGTGGCGCGGCCTGCGGACTACGTGGCGTCCAGCGGCAAGGCGATCAAGGCGGGTGATGTCGACCTGCTGGTGCGGGCGCTGTCCATGGGCAAGTTGCACCACGCGATGATGGGCACGGCGGCGGTGGCGATTGGCACGGCGGCGGCGATTTCCGGCACGCTGGTGAATTTGGCAGCGGGCGGCGTGGAGCGCAATGCGGTGCGGTTCGGGCATCCCTCCGGGACGTTGCGCGTAGGCGCCGAGGCCAGCCAGGTCGACGGTGAATGGGTCGTGAAAAAAGCCATCATGAGCCGCAGTGCGCGAGTGTTGATGGAAGGGTTCGTACGCGTCCCCGGCGACTCTTTCTAACCGATCGTTCCCACGCTCTGCGTGGGAATGCATCCCGTGACGCTCTGCGTCACCCTTTTACGGGACGCAGAGCGTCCAAGGCGGCATTCCCACGCAGAGCGTGGGAACGAACACCCTGACCCTGAGGATGGACCACACCTAACCCACTTTGGAGTACTGCCATGAGCGCCAACGTCGACCAGAACAACCGCCCCGACTACGACCAGGTCCTGCAGGACATCGCCGACTACGTACTGAGTTTCAGGATCGAATCCCGCGATGCCCTCGACACCGCCCGCAACTGCCTGATGGACACCCTCGGTTGCGGCCTGCTGGCCCTGCGTTTCCCGGAGTGCACCAAGCACCTGGGGCCGATCGTCGAAGGCACGATGGTGCCGTTCGGCGCACGGGTGCCGGGCACCTCGTTCCGCCTGGACCCGGTCAAGGCCGCATGGGACATCGGCTGCATCGTGCGCTGGCTCGACTACAACGACACCTGGCTTGCCGCCGAATGGGGTCACCCTTCCGATAACCTCGGTGGCATCCTTGCGGTCGCCGACCATCTCTCGCAAAAACGCCTGGCCAACGGCGACGCACCGCTGACCGTGCGGGCAGTGCTTGAGGCGATGATCATGGCCCACGAAATCCAGGGTGTGATTGCCCTGGAAAACTCCTTCAACCGTGTCGGCCTTGACCACGTGCTGCTGGTGAAAGTCGCCTCCACCGCCGTCACCGCCAAGCTGATGGGCGCCAACCGTGAGCAACTGCTGTCGGCCCTGTCCCAGGCGTTTGTCGATGGCCAGGCATTGCGTACTTATCGTCATGCGCCGAATGCCGGTTCGCGCAAGTCGTGGGCGGCGGGGGATGCGTCGAGTCGCGGGGTGCGCCTGGCGGATATCGCCATGCGCGGCGAGATGGGCATTCCCGGTGTGTTGAGCGCGCCGCAGTGGGGCTTCTATGACGTGCTGTTCAGCCACACCAACAAGGACCTGGCGCTCAAGCCCGAAGACAAGCGCGCCTTCAGCCTGTCGCAGCCCTACGGCACGTATGTGATGGAGAACGTACTGTTCAAGATCAGCTTCCCCGCCGAGTTCCACGCACAAACCGCCTGCGAGGCAGCAGTCACCCTGCACCCACAGGTGAAGCACCGCCTGCATGAGATCGACAGGATTGTCATCACCACCCACGAATCGGCGATCCGGATCATCTCCAAGGTCGGGCAGTTGGCCAACGCGGCGGACCGCGACCATTGCCTGCAGTACATGACCGCCGTACCGCTGGCGTTTGGCAATCTGGTGGCCGAGCAATACGAAGATGAATTCCACGCGGCCCATCCGATCATCGATGAGCTGCGCGAAAAGATGGTCATCGTCGAGGAGCCGCGCTACAGCCGCGAATACCTGGAGGCCGACAAGCGCTCCATCGTCAATGCGGTGCAGGTGTTCTTCAAGGATGGTTCCAGCACCGAACAAGTGGCCGTGGAATACCCGATTGGCCACCGTCGCCGTCGGGTGGATGGCATTCCGTTGCTGGAAGACAAGTTCAAGGCCAATCTGGCGACCCGGTTTACCGCGCAGCGCAGTGCCGAGATTTTTGCGCTGTGCAAGGATCAGGCACGGCTTGAGGCCACTGCGGTAAACCGGTTTGTGGACCTGTTCGTCATCTAAAAATGATCGTTCCCGCGCTCTGCGTGGGAATGCATCCTGTGACGCTCCGCGTCACCATTGCGCAGGACTCAAGCCTTGCGCCAGCAGTGGAACGCGGAGCGTCCCTGGCGGCATTCCCACGCAGAGCGTGGGAACGATCAATGGAAAGTGGTCGAGATCACGCCGTTACATGCTGCCTTCCACATCATCCAGGCTGAATGTCTCGGTATGGTCGTCATAGGAGAAAATCTCCGCATACCGTCCCCACGCCACCACGCTTTCCAGGGTCTTTTCCACAAAGGCTTCCGTCATCGAGTCTTCCAGTTCCTGCTCGAAGCGCACCCGTGGCGCCCGGTGGCCGCTGCGCTCAAGCAACACCTGGTGAATGCGCGCGGCCAATGGCACGTGGCGGATCAAGTGTTCGGCGAACAGGGTTTTACGCTCCTGGGTGCCGTAGTCGGCGAACAGTTTGCCGGCATCGGTCAGGGTGATATCGGCACCCTTGAGTTCGGCGAAGCCCAAATGCTCAAGCATCTCCGCCACCGGGAACAGATCGTCGACTTCCAGCAAACGCCGTTCAGCCACGGTAGGCAGGCCGGCGTGGCCATTGTAGGGCTCGGCGGCCAGGGTTTCGATCAGGCCAGCCATCAGGTTGGTGGAGACTTCCGGCAACAGGCTGCCCATTTTCAGCTCAGGCAAACCTCTGCTCGCGTCGGCGCTGCGGCGGTCGGTCATCAGGGCGTAGATGTCGTCGACCATTTGCCGGAAGGTCGGGTCCAGGCGGTTGCGCGGGTGGGCAAACGGCACCTTGATCTCGGCCACCACCCGGCCAGGGTTGGACGACAGCACCAGGATACGGTCGCACATCAGCACGGCTTCTTCGATGTTGTGGGTCACGATCAGGATCGACTTGATCGGCAGTTGCTTGCCGCTCCACAGATCCAGCAGGTCGGTGCGCAGGGTTTCGGCGGTGAGTACGTCCAGCGCCGAGAACGGTTCGTCCATCAGCAGCAGGGTCGGGTTCACCACCAGCCCGCGGGCGAAACCCACGCGTTGGCGCATGCCGCCGGACAGTTCGCGCGGGTAGGCGTTTTCAAAACCGTCCAGGCCGATCAGGTCGATGGCCGCCAGGGCGCGCCTGCGGGATTCCTTGCGCTCGACCTGCAAGGCTTGCAGGCCGGCCTCGACGTTTTCCAGCACGGTCAGCCACGGGAACAGTGCGAAGGTCTGGAACACCATGGCCACGCCTTCGGCCGGGCCGTTGAGCGGCGCGCCGTTGTAGCGCACTTCGCCCGACGACGGCTGGATCAGCCCGGCGATGATGCGCAGCAAGGTCGACTTGCCCGAGCCGGACCGGCCGAGCATGCCGACAATCTCGCCTTCGTGCAGGCTCAAGTTCACGCCGCTGAGGACTTGCAGCTCGTCTTTACCTTTGCCGAACACCCGGTTCACGTTTTTCAACGAGTAGATTTCCGGAGTGTCGGCGGCATGCTCGGTATAGGTAGTCATCACAGCGAGTCCCATCAATTCAGACGAAGTTTGTTTTCAGCCATGGCGTACATCGGCCGCCACACAGCGCGGTTGAACGCCACCACGAAGATCGACATCACCACCACGCCCAGGGCGATCTTCGGGAAGTCGCCGGCCGCGGTGGTCTGGGCGATGTAGGCGCCCAGCCCGTGGGCGACCACGTTGTCGTGGCCCCAGGACACGTACTCGGACACAATACTGGCGTTCCAGGCACCCCCCGAGGCGGTAATGGCGCCGGTGACGTAGTACGGGAAAATCCCCGGCAGCATCACCTTGCGCCACCACAACCAGCCGCGAATGCGGAAGTTGGCGGCGGCTTCCTTGAAGTCATTCGGGAACGCGCTGGCTCCGGCGATCACGTTGAACAGGATGTACCACTGGGTGCCCAGCACAATCAGCGGGCTCAGCCAGATATCCGGGTTGAGGTTGTAGTGCAGGATCACGATGACGAACACCGGGAACAGCAGGTTCGCCGGGAAGGCCGCAAGGAACTGCGCCAGCGGCTGGATTTTTTCCGCAAGCGCAGGGCGCAAGCCGATCATCACGCCCAGCGGCACCCAGATCAGCGAGGCGATCAGGATCAGGCCGACCACCCGCAACAACGTGATCAGCCCTAGCACGAATACATGGCCGACTTCGGCCAGGGTCACTTCGGTGCCGACGTACTGCACGATGTGGTACAGCGCATAAGCGGCCAGCAGCGCGATGAGTGCGCCCCATACCCAGTCGATCACTTTTGACGCTTTCGGGGTTTCTGCCGGCAGCGCCTTGAGTGCACCGCCCGCCAGGCTGAAGCGCTTGTTGCCAATGCGGCTGATGGCGCGGGTGACAGGCCGCAGGATGCGCTGGACGATGCGCGTGCGCTGGATCAGGTTCAGCAGCCAGGATTGCGGCGCGGCACCCTGGGAGGCGGTGGTCTCCATGCGGAACTTGTCGGCCCAGGCCACCAGTGGGCGGAACAGGAACTGGTCGTACATCAGGATGACCACAATCATCGCCAGGATCACGTAGCCCACGGCGTGCAGGTCTTTCTGGGCAATCGCCAGGGCCAGGTATGAGCCCACGCCCGGCAAGGTGATGGTCTTGTCGCCGACGGTAATGGCCTCGGAGGCGACCACGAAAAACCAGCCGCCGGACATGCTCATCATCATGTTCCACACCAGCCCGGGCATGGCGAAGGGCACGTCGAGCTTCCAGAACCGCTGCCAACCGGAAAGTCGCAGGTTGGTCGACACTTCCACCAGGTCATGGGGCAGCATGCGCAGCGACTGGTAGAAGCTGAACGTCATGTTCCAGGCCTGGCTGGTGAAAATCGCAAAGATGGCCGCGAACTCCGCGCCGAGCACACGCCCGGGGAACAGCAGCAGGAAGAACGTCACTGTGAACGAGATGTAACCCAGCACTGGTACTGATTGCAGGATGTCGAGCACGGGCACCAGCAGTTTCTCGGCGCGCCGGCTTTTGGCGGCCAGGGTGCCGTACAACAGGGTGAACACCAGCGCTGCAACCATCGCCGCCAGCATGCGCATCGTGGTGCGCATCGCGTATTCCGGCAGGTTGGCCGGGTCCAGCGAGATCACTTCACTCTGCAGGGTGGCGATAGGCGCCCAGGTTTCCCGCGCAGTGATGGAGAAAAACAGTAAAAAGCCGATCACCAGGGGCAGGGCGACCAAATCCCAGCGGTTGGGTAGCAAGCGCAATGTGGATGCAGGGATGTAGTGACGGAACACTCTTTTCATAGGCAGTCATTCCTGCAGCGTTCAGGTTCAGGGGCGTGATGGGAGTGAGCTTAGCTGCTGCACGAATGACCCACCGAGAAGGGCGGGCGCTGTTTTCGCGAGTCAGGGGCAACGAGGCGTTGCTGGCGGGATTGTACGTTTCTGAATGTTACAAGCGCATAAATTTGCTGTCAGTTTCCTGTACGAACGGCGACTAGGGCGTCGGCGCCCCGGTCGTCGCTCGGCGGTTATTCAAACCGCAGGATCACCCTGCGATTGTGTTTGCTCTTCTTCTCGATTTTTTCGCAGAACACCCGGCCGATTTCCTCGGTATTGGTCACATGGGTGCCGCCGCAGGGCTGGATATCGATCCCGGCGATTTCAATCACCCGTACTGCCCCCTGGATGACCGGTGGCGCCACCGCCTGGGTGCGAGTGATCTGCAGCAGGGTTGAATACTCCGAGGCGGGCATGGACAGGGTTTTCACCCCATGAGCCTGTTCGATCAAGGCATTGAGGTCACGGGTGATGGTCTCTTTGTCGAGGGTCATTTCCGGCAGGTCGAAATCCAGGCGGCCCTTGTCGGCGCCGATGCTGCAACCGGTCACCGGAGCGTCGATGATCGAGCACAGGAGGTGCAGGCAGGTGTGCATTTTCATGTGCTGGTAGCGACGTTCCCAGTCCAGGCTGGCGTCTACCTGCATCCCGGCGGCCAGTTGCTCGGGGCAGTGTTCTACCTGGTGCCAGATGATCGAGCGCAGCACCGGGTCACGCACGGTGCCGGTGATGTCGACGCGGCTGCCGTCGGGCAGGATGAAATGGCCGGTGTCCCCCGGTTGGCCGCCGCCGGTGGGGTAGAACAGCGTGTGCTCCAGGGCGATTCCCTGTTCGCTGACGGCAATCACCCGCGCACTGAAGGCATTCTGGTAAGGCGCGCTGTCGAACAGCGCGAGGGTTTCCATGGTGTGCACGGACATGTTCAACCTCCGACGATCAGTGGGCTGGCTTGCAGCAGGCGACGAACCATCGCGCTCAAGCCAGGAGGAGATAGCAGGGTGATTTCAAATTCGGGCCCGGTCACTTTCAGGTTCAGCGGCAGGCGCGGCGGGTAGGCGTTGGTTTCGATGTGCCGCAGGCGGAATTGCAGGTGATGACGTTCCTTGACTGTCGGCTCCAGCAGCAGGCCGGGCAGGGGATGAAAGTCAGCGTCCAATACCGTCACCTTGTGGCTGGCGTTGACTTCGCCCACCACGTGCAGGCGTTCGTCGAGGGCAAACGCGCCGAGGTAATTGCTGTGGTCCGACTCATCGTTTTTCTGCAACTGGATCTGGTTGACCACCTTGACCTTGGTGCCGGCCGGCACGTCCTGGGTGATCACGCAGGACGGACTGATGAACACGTTGTCACCGATCAGCACGTAACCGAGCACCCGCGCGCCGGAGCCGACTTCCACGTTGTTGCCCAGCCGCGGGTGGCGCTTGCCGTCCGGGTTGTTGGCGATGCCCCGGGCGCCGAGAGTCACGCCGCAGAGGATGTAGCAGTCGTTGCCGATCTCGCAGGTTTCACCGATGACCGTGCCGTAACCGTGGTCCAGCACAAAGCGCCGGCCGATCCGCGCCGCGGGGTGAATTTCGGCGCCGGACAGGATCTTGCCCTGGTTGCTCAGCTTCAGGGCGATGGCGGAAAACACGCCGTTGTTCTTGTCCGGGAAATTCCACACCAGGTGGGCCATGCGGTAATACAGCACGGCCTTGAACGAGGCGTAGGACTCCAGGATCAGCTCTCCGCGCCCACGGGACGCCGGGTCGCGCCAGGCATAGGCGATCAGGTCTTCGGCCACCGCCTGGGCCGCCGCCTGGATCAGCGGCGCGAGATGCGCCTCCAGCTGCTTCAACTGCGCAGGCGTGAGCGTGGTGATGAGGTGGGTGAGCAACTCATCGTGCAGTTGTTGCATGTCGATAAAGCCCCCCATGGAGGCACCCCCGCAATAGTTGTTATTCAAAACAGGGCAGATAGCTGTCGGCACTGTCGTAGACCATGGTCAGCACGACGGTGTCGGTGGGCAGCTCCGGCGCCAGCTTGGCGATGGCTACCATGTTGGCGGCCGACGACAGCCCGAGGCTGATGGCGTCGGTGCGCATGATGCGTTTGATCATGTCGAGGCATTCCTGGCGCGACACCTTGAGCATCCCGTCAATGATCGCGACGTTGAGAATGCTCGGGATCAAGCCGATCGACAGGCCCTGGATATGGTGCGGCGCATGGCGGTCGCTGAGCAGGTCGCACTCTTCCGGCTCCACCCCTATCACGCGGATCGCCGGCCAGGTGCTCTTGAGGGTTTCGCCGATGCCGGTGATATGGCCCCCGGTGCCGATGCCGCTGACGAAGTAGTCCACACGCAGCTCGCCGAAGGCGCGGATGATTTCCCGGGCGGTGGTGTCACGGTGGGTCTGCGGGTTGGCGCCGTTGCGCTGCTGGTTGAGCATCACGTAGCTGGGGTTTTCCAGCTGCAGCTCCATGCACTTTTCGCCGTGGGAATTGTTGCCCAGGCGGCTGTCCGACAGCACCACCCTGGCGCCGTACAGGCGCAGCAGTTTCTGCTTCTCGGGGCTGTAGTTGTCGGGGATCACCAGCACCACTTTGTAGCCCAGCACGTTACCGGCCATCACCAGGCCGATGCCGGTGTTGCCGCCGCTGGGCTCGATGATGGTTTGCCCTGAGCCACGAATCAGAATGCCCCGGCGCTCGGCGTCGAGGATCATGCCCAGGGCGATGCGTGCCTTGTGGCTACCGCCGGGGTTGAGGGATTCCAGCTTGGCGTAGACCTCGATGCCGAGGTCTTCGGAAAACTGTTCCAGGCGCACGATGGGCGTTTGGCCAATGGCGTCGAGTATCGAGTTATGCAACATCAAGTAAGAGCCCATGGCCGCTGATCAGTACAAAGGCATGTCGGGTTCGACGTCGCGAACCCAGTGTTTCATGCCACCTTGCAGTACTTTGGTGTTGGCGAATCCGGCGGCCAGCAAGGTGCTGGCGGCTTGCTCCGCGCGGGTCCCGGCGTAGCAGATGAGGTAGTGGGTGTTGTCGCGGCTGAGGTTGGCGAGTTGCCCGTCGAGCTCGGCCAGCGGGATGTGCACCACCCCCGGCAACTTGCACACTTCCAGCTCGCTGGCGTCCCGCACATCCAGCAGTACGTCGGCCTTGCTGTGTTGCTCGAGCAGTTGCTTGAGCACCCGCGGCTTGATGTAGCGCTCTTCAGCCAGGGAAGGTTGGCTTGGCATGGCGTCGGCGCAGACGGCGGGGGCGATGGTTTGGCTGTGGCGTAGTTCCGAGCAGCAAGGGCAGTCGGCGCGGCGCTTGAAGCGGATCTCGCTGAACTTCATCGCCAGCGCATCAAAGCGCATCAGCCGGCCCGAGAGTGGTTCGCCAATGCCGATCAGCAGCTTGATCGCCTCGGTGGCCTGGATCATCCCGACCACCCCGGGTAATACGCCGATGACCCCGCCGGCGCTGCAGTTGGGCGCCAGTTCCGCCGGTGGTGCCTGGGGAAACAGGCAGCGATAGCACGGCCCGCCTTTATAGTTGAGCACGCTGATCTGCCCGTCGAAGCGGTAGATGGCGCCGTACACCAACGGCTTGCCCAACTGCACGCAAGCGTCGTTGACCAGGTAGCGGGTTTCGAAATTGTCGGTGCCGTCGATCACCAGGTCATAGGCGCCCACCAGTTCCAGGGCGTTGTCGGTGTTGAAGGCGGTGTCGTAGGTGTTGATCTGGATGTGGCTGTTGAGGTCCTGCAAGCGCTGCTTGGCGGACTCGACCTTGGGCAGGCCCAGGGTGCTGTTGCCGTGGACGATCTGGCGTTGCAGGTTGCTGCTTTCCACCACGTCGAAATCCACCAGCCCCAGGGTGCCGATGCCGGCTGCCGCCAGGTACAGGCTGATGGGCGAGCCGAGGCCGCCGGTGCCGATGATCAGCACGCGGGCTTTCTTCAGGTTCAACTGGCCTTCGCGGCCGACGCCGGGCAGGGTGATGTGGCGCACGTAGCGCTGCACTTCTTCGTTGCTCAGTTGGTCGACGTCCATGCCGCCGGAAGTGGCCAGCAACACTTCGATTTTGGCTTTTTCGGGCAACCGGTCGTTGGCGTCGATCAGTTCCTCTTCGGCGGTGAACAGGAAGTGTTCCTTGAGCTGGTTGTTCTCGTAGAGCAGGTGCGCCCGCAATTGCGGGTGCTCGATGCAGAGGTTTTCAATGACTTCGCGCAATGTCGATCCGGCACCCTCGAGGGTCGATGCTGGCAGCTTGGCCACGCGGACCAGGATGTCGGGGAAAGAGACAGCGTTCATGCACAACTCCGTTTGCAGGTCGTTGAAGGGTTTTTGGGCGAAGTGTTTGCCATCCCAGGCAAACAGCTTGGAACCTTGGGTCTTGCCCTGGCGAACATCCACCACCAGGTAGCTTACGGGGTAGATCGGCTCGCCCATGAAAAGGGCCTTGTCCTGGTCTTCGTCGCTGAAATACGCGCCGACGTCAGGGTGGGAGTGGTAGATCACCACCACCGGGTTATCACTGCGAAACGCCTTGTTCATCATCAGCGTGTCGGCCACCGAAAAGGTGTAGCCGTTGGCGGCGCTGCGTGAATACATATCCGGGTTCTTGCTGTGCAGCTCGTTCTGGATGTTGCTGCCCAGGTACACGCTGCCATCGGCGAAAACGAAACCGCAGCATTCCTCGGGGTAGCTGCGGTCGGCGTGGGCGTAGATCTGCTCCAGTGCGCTTGGGCTCAGGACCTTCATCTCAGTTTTTCTTCGCCAGGAGCTTTTCGATGGGCAGCTTGGTGATGGCAAAGCCGGCCAGCAGGATCGCCGAATACATCATCAGGTCCCTGGAAATCTGCACGCCCTCGTACCAGGCCCCGATGATCACCGCGAACACCGGGAAGATGATGAACACGAAGGACAAAATGATCGGGCTCAGGCGCTTGAGCAGCATGAAATACACGATAAAGCCGCCCACCGAGGCCACCAGCCCGAGGTAGAACAGCGCACTCCAGGAACGCAGGGTGATGTCTTCAAAGGTCGGGGTTTCAAACCACAGCCCGGCGACAAACAGCATCAACCCGGCGATGCCGATGGGCAGCGTGTTGTAGGTGATAACGCTGATGGCACTGCCTTGTTTCTTGGTAATCACGTAGCACAAGGCGTGCATGATCGCGGCGGCGAGGATCGCCAGCACGCCGAAGAACTCGGCGTGGTCCAGGTGCAGGCCCTGGCTCTTGATGATCATGTACAGGCTGCCGAACCCGATGGCGATGCCGATCACCTGGGAAAAGTAGATGCGCTCGCGCAGGAACAGCGCGGAGAAAATCAGGATAAACACCGGCATGCAGCTGAACAGCAGCGCGGTGAGGCCGGACGAGACATGCATTTCGCCGTAGTTGAGCAGGTAATACGGAACGCTGAAGTAGGACAGCGTCACAAACACGAAGAACCAGCGGCTTTCCCGGGGAAACAGGATCGGCTCGCGGCGCACCCAGGCGAAACACAGGAACAGCGGAAACGCGATCAGGAACCGCAGCCCGGCGGAGGTCAGCGGTGGCACGCTTTCCACGGCGATCTTGATGCCCAGCCAGGTAGTGCCCCAGCTGAGACACACGATCAGGAACATCACACTGGTAATCAGCCCGGCCAACCACTGCTTGTGAGTTTTTGTTTTTTCAGCATTTTCGAGAACGGCGGACATTGGCATCGTGACATTGCTTCCATGAGACCGAATTGACCTCTATATTGAGTGCCATGATTCGGTGATTGAACCCGTAAAAGCACACTATTAGGGCGAATGATGGCTGTCAAAACAAATATTGACATGGTGTCAATTATGCGAGAAGGACTCTCCAACGGGCAGGGCGTGAAGTACAAGCGCCTGTCCGATGTCATGGAGCGAGGCATCCTTGAAGGCTTGATTGAACCGGGAAGAAAACTGCCGCCTCATCGGGTGCTTTCCGACAATCTGGGGGTCACCATTGGCACCATCAGCCGCGCCTACGGCGAGCTGGAACGCCTGGGGCTGGTAGTGGCGCGGGTCGGCGACGGCACTTTCGTACGCAAGCGTGGGATGGAGCGCCAGCGGGATGAAGGCTTTCGCAACTTCAGCGACGAGCCGCGACAATACTTTGATATGAGCCGCAACATGCATATCCCGGGACAGGAGACCACGTTTCTGGCCCAGAGCTTCCAGACGCTGGCGAACAACGCCAAGTTCTTGCAGGACATCAGTGCCTACACCCCGGATGCCGGGCTGCCGCGTTACCGGGCGGCGGGTGCGCAGTGGCTGGTGCAGCGGGATTTCCACCCGATTCCCGAGCAGGTGATTTGCGTGAACGGCGGCCAGCATGGGTTGCTCTGCGCAATGATGGCGCTGTTGCGAGCCGGCGATACGGTGGTGACCGAACAGTTGACCTATCCAGGGCTGATCACCGCCGCGCGCATGCTGGGCATCCGCCTGATCGGCCTGGAAATGGATGAAGAAGGGCTGCTGCCGGGGGCGCTGGATGAAGTCTGCCGCAATCACCGGGTTTCGGCGTTGTACTGCACGCCGACCATCCAGAATCCTACGACAGCGGTGCTATCGGTCCCGCGCCGTGAGGCATTGGTGAAGGTCTGTCGGGAACACAACCTGCTGATTCTCGAGGATGAGGCCCACGGTGTGCTGGTGGAAGACCGTCCGCCGCCCCTGAGTCATTTTGCCCCGGAGCGTACGATTCTGATCAGCAGCCTGAGCAAGGCGGTATCGGCAGGCTTGCGAGTTGGGTACGTGCATGCACCGCCGGCGCTGGTCAGCCGGATTTCTGCGGCCTTGCGTTCCACCTGCTGGATGGCCACGCCGGTCACCCTGGAACTGGCGACCCAGTGGATCGAAAACGGCACGGCGGAACACCTGTTGCACCAGCAGATCCAGGAAATCAGCCGCCGCAAGGCACTGGTGGAAGGTTTGTTGATCGGGCTGGAGTACCGCACTCACCTGAACAGCCCGCACTTCTGGATCGAAGTCCCGGAGCCATGGCGCGCGTCGGAAATCGAGGCGGAGTTAAAGCAGAACAATTACCTGATTGCGACAGCCGAAGCGTTTGCCGTGGGGCAGACGGCGGTGCCGCAATTCATTCGGGCGAGCATCTGCAATACGTCGGGGGATGATCAGTTGCTGCTGGATGGGTTCGATGCGCTGGCGACGGCGCTGGGGCAGGGCGGGGGGCGGTTTCACCTGTGAACCCAACAGCTTGTTGTGAACATGACCCCTGTGGCGAGGGAGCTTGCTCCCGCTGGGCTGCGAAGCAGCCCCAAAGCCATTCACTAAATACCAGTCGTCTGGTTTGCGACTGCTGCGCAGTCGAGCGGGAGCAAGCTGCCTCGCCACAGAAGCTCCCTCGCCACACAAGCACCTTGGCCAGCGCGCGGAGTTACTTGAACCGCCGCTCCACCCCTTTCTCCACCAGTATCTTCGCCGAAATCTCTTCCACCGAAAAATGCGTGGAATTGATGTGCGCAATATTTTCCCGGCGGAACAGATTTTCCACCTCCCGCACTTCAAATTCGCACTGCGCATAGCTGGAGTAACGGCTATTGGGCTTGCGCTCGTTGCGAATCGCCGTCAGGCGGTCCGGGTCGATGGTCAGCCCGAACAGCTTGTGCTGGTGCGCGCGCAGGGCGCTCGGCAGCGTCAGGTGCTCCATGTCGTCTTCGGTCAGCGGGTAGTTGGCCGCGCGAATCCCGAACTGCATGGCCATATAAAGGCAGGTCGGCGTCTTGCCGCAGCGGGACACGCCCACCAGGATCAAATCAGCCTTGTCGTAGTAGTGGGTGCGGGCGCCGTCGTCGTTGTCGAGGGCAAAGTTCACCGCCTCGATCCGCTCCATATAGTTGGAGTTATGGCCAATGGAGTGAGATTTTCCGACAGAGTATGACGAATGTTCACTTAACTCTTGTTCCAGCGGCGCCAGGAAGGTAGAGAAGATGTCGATCATGAAACCATTGGAGGTGGCGAGGATCTCACGAATGTCCTGATTGACGATGGTGTCGAAAATGATCGGACGAAATCCGTCTTTTTCGGCCGCCAGATTGATTTGTTGTACCATGGCTCGCGCTTTATCCACGCTATCGATATAGGGTCGCGTGAATTTGCTGAAGGTAATGTTTTCGAACTGCGCCAGCAGGCTTTGACCCAGGGTTTCGGCTGTAATGCCGGTGCCGTCGGAGATAAAGAAAGCAGATCGTTTCATTTGAGCCTTGGGCCTTAAGCTGATGACGAATCTTGGATATGATAGGCGCGATTTTGCCGTCCCGCAGTGGGCCGCATTCTCACTTATTTTCCAGGTCCAGGCCACAAACGCCGGTAACCGCTCCTACTGAGCCGCCGGCGTCCTGAGCTTTTCCAACACAGAAAGTGGAGAGATCACCTTGGTAGAGTACGTAGTTTCCCTCGATAAGCTCGGCGTCCATGATGTAGAGCACGTAGGGGGCAAGAACGCATCCCTGGGCGAGATGATCAGTAATCTTGCGGGCGCCGGTGTATCGGTGCCAGGTGGTTTTGCCACCACCGCCCAGGCTTACCGTGATTTCCTCGAGTTGAGCGGCCTCAACGATCAGATCCATGCCGCCCTCGATGCGCTGGACGTCGATGACGTCAACGCCCTGGCCAAGACTGGCGCCCAGATCCGTCAATGGATCATGGAAGCCGAGTTCCCCGAGAAGCTCAACGCCGAGATCCGCACCGCGTTTGCCACGCTGTCGGCCGGTAACCCCGACATGGCTGTCGCCGTGCGCTCCTCGGCCACCGCCGAAGACCTGCCTGACGCCTCCTTTGCCGGCCAGCAAGAAACCTTCCTGAACATCCGCGGCGTGGAAAACGTGATCCGCGCAGCCAAGGAAGTGTTTGCCTCCCTCTTTAACGACCGTGCTATTTCCTACCGCGTGCACCAGGGTTTCGACCACAAGCTGGTGGCCCTCTCTGCCGGTGTGCAGCGCATGGTGCGTTCGGAAACCGGCACCGCCGGCGTGATGTTCACCCTGGACACCGAATCGGGCTTCCGCGACGTGGTGTTCATCACCGGCGCCTACGGCCTCGGCGAAACCGTCGTACAAGGCGCGGTGAACCCGGACGAATTCTACGTCCACAAACACACCCTTGAAGCCGGCCGCCCGGCCATCCTGCGCCGCAACCTGGGCAGCAAGGCGATCAAGATGATCTACGGCGACGAGGCCAAGGCCGGTCGCTCGGTGAAAACCGTTGATGTCGACAAGGCCGAACGCGCGCGTTTCTGCCTGACCGACGCCGAAGTCAGCGAATTGGCCAAACAGGCGATGATCATCGAGAAGCACTACAAGTGCCCGATGGACATCGAATGGGCCAAGGACGGTGACGACGGCAAGCTGTACATCGTCCAGGCCCGCCCTGAGACCGTGAAGAGCCGCACCTCGGCCAACGTCATGGAACGCTACCTGTTGAAAGAAACCGGCACCGTGCTGGTGGAAGGCCGTGCCATCGGCCAGCGCATCGGCGCCGGCAAGGTGCGGATCATCAAGGACGTGTCCGAGATGGACAAGGTCCAGCCAGGCGACGTGCTGGTCTCCGACATGACCGACCCGGACTGGGAACCGGTGATGAAGCGCGCCAGCGCCATCGTCACCAACCGTGGCGGGCGTACCTGCCACGCGGCGATCATCGCCCGCGAGCTGGGGATTCCGGCAGTGGTCGGTTGCGGTAACGCCACCCAACTGTTGAAAGACGGCCAGGGCGTGACCGTGTCCTGCGCTGAAGGCGACACCGGCTTCATCTTCGAAGGTGAGCTGGGCTTCGATATCAAGCAAAACTCCATCGACGCCATGCCCGACCTGCCGTTCAAGATCATGATGAACGTCGGCAACCCGGACCGCGCCTTCGATTTCGCGCAATTGCCGAACGCCGGTGTGGGCCTGGCCCGCCTGGAGTTCATCATCAACCGCATGATCGGTGTGCACCCCAAGGCTCTGCTGAACTACGACGGCCTGCCGCCGGACATCAAGGAAAGCGTCGACAAGCGCATCGCCGGCTACAACGACCCGGTGGGCTTCTACGTCGAGAAGCTGGTGGAAGGCATCAGCACCCTGGCAGCGGCGTTCTACCCGAAAAAGGTCATCGTGCGCCTGTCGGACTTCAAGTCCAACGAGTACGCCAACCTGATCGGCGGCAAGCTTTACGAGCCGGAAGAAGAAAACCCGATGCTCGGCTTCCGTGGCGCCTCGCGCTACATCAGCGAAGCCTTCCGTGACTGCTTCGAGCTGGAATGCCGCGCCCTCAAGCGCGTGCGCAACGAGATGGGCCTGACCAACGTCGAAATCATGGTGCCGTTCGTGCGCACCCTGGGTGAAGCGAGCCAGGTGGTGGACCTGCTGGCTGAAAACGGCCTGTCCCGTGGCGAGAACGGCCTGCGCGTCATCATGATGTGCGAGCTGCCATCCAATGCCATCCTGGCTGAAGAATTCCTGGAGTTCTTCGACGGCTTCTCCATCGGTTCCAACGACCTGACCCAGCTGACCCTGGGCCTGGACCGCGACTCCGGGATCATCGCCCACCTGTTCGACGAGCGTAACCCTGCGGTCAAGAAGCTGCTGGCCAACGCCATCCAGGCGTGCAACAAGGCCGGCAAGTACATCGGGATCTGCGGCCAGGGCCCTTCCGATCACCCGGATCTGGCCAAGTGGCTGATGGAGCAGGGCATCGAAAGCGTCTCGCTGAACCCCGATTCCGTACTGGAAACCTGGTTCTTCCTGGCTGAAGGTCAAGCCCAGGCGTAATACGCAACACCCAAAAGTGCCGGTCAACCTTGCGGTTGGCCGGCATTTCTCATTCTGTACAGGGCGGAACTCCTTCCGGACGCCGCCCTTTTTTGTGCAAGAGCATTATGCAAAGCAGCAGCAACCTGTTTCCCGTCGCCTTGATCAGCGCTGAGCGTCGTGGCGACCTGAGTGAAGATGTGTATCGGCTAAAACCCGGCAACAGCCCTGACGGTACCGTCGAGCTGGCCGTGACCCGCCTCGGCCTGGCTGACGTCCCGGAAAACCGGGGCGTGCCGGTGGTTTTGTTGCATGGCAGTTTTTCCAACCGCCGCTTCTGGTACTCGCCCAAGGGGATCGGCCTGGGCGCCTACCTGGCGCGCGGAGGGTTTGACGTCTGGATCCCGGAAATGCGCGGTCACGGGCTGTCCCGGCGCAACCAGGACTACGCCAGGAATCGTGTCGCCGACTATGCTCGCTACGACTTGCCGGCCATTGCCGCCTTCGTGCGTGAGCAAAGCGGGCAGATTCCCCACTGGATCGGGCATTCCCTGGGTGGCACAACCCTGGCTGCGGCCCTGGGTGGGCAGCACCTTGGCGCGCCGGCAGTGGCCTCGGTGGCGCTGTTTGGCTGCCAGGTCAGTCGCACGCATTGGCCGTTGAAGTTGCCACCGGTGGAGTGGACCGGTCGCCTGCTCTTGAAACGTTTCGGCCAATTGTCCGGCGCTCGGTGGAAACGCGGCCCAGAGGACGAGCCGGCGGGTGTATTGATTGAAGCCATGCGCTGGAATGGGCTGTTCGGCCGCTTTGGCGAAGGTAAGCAGGATTGGTGGAAGGGCCTGGCCGAGGTTGACGTGCCGCTGTTGGCGGTGAGCGCCGCCGACGATCACCAGGACCCGGACTGGGCCTGTCGCAAGCTCTTTGAGCAGGTCGGCTCCGAGCATCGCCAATACCTGTGCCTGGGGCGCCAGCAAGGGTTCAGCGGGGATTTCGGGCATGTCGAGATGCTCGTCAGCAAGGCCGCCCAGGCTGAAGTGTGGCCGCTGGTGACGCGCTGGTTGAAAAATCCGCTTACACCTTTGCTGGGGGCGCAGGCGCAGGAACTGGCAGCGGTTTGAGCGCGAGGCTCTATCAGGGGCGTTTCGCTTGTTTGCCGTAGAGGCTAAGATATGACGCGTTGGGTGGTTCTGGTCATATTCAGTCGCGCAGTGGGTCTTGCGTTGCTATCCGATGGGCCTGACTATTCGGCCCGGATTAAAGAACCTTCACGGCAAAGCGTTTCCAGATGTAAGTAAACAGTGGGATGTTTGACACCTTCTTTCACCTACAGGAGTTTCTCGATGAACCATTACCTTACCCCCGACCTGTGTGACGCCTATCCGGAGCTGGTGCAGGTGGTTGAGCCGATGTTCAGCAATTTCGGCGGCCGGGACTCCTTTGGTGGCGAGATCGTGACCATCAAGTGCTTTGAAGACAATTCCCTGGTCAAGGAACAAGCCGAGCTCAATGGCGCCGGCAAGGTGCTGGTGGTCGATGGTGGGGGTTCCCTGCGCCGCGCGTTGCTGGGCGACATGATCGCCGAGAAAGCCGCGAAAAACGGCTGGGAAGGGCTGGTGATCTACGGCTGCATCCGCGATGTCGACGTAATCGCCCAGACCGACCTGGGCGTGCAGGCCCTGGCCAGCCACCCGATGAAGACTGACAAGCGCGGTATTGGCGATTTGAACGTGGCGGTGACATTCGCCGGCGTGACCTTCCGCCCGGGCGAGTACGTGTACGCCGACAATAACGGTGTGATCGTCTC
The DNA here is from genome assembly GCF_044742865.1 of Pseudomonas sp. NPDC087814. Lineage (NCBI taxonomy): Bacteria > Pseudomonadati > Pseudomonadota > Gammaproteobacteria > Pseudomonadales > Pseudomonadaceae > Pseudomonas > Pseudomonas sp. NPDC087814. Next base: position 256,285 of record NZ_JBIUVK010000002.1, read on the forward strand.
CCCTAGCCCGCTGAAGATGCCTGAATAAACAGCAGTAGCCGACAGGGGTGAGGATGTTCGAGGAAGAAAACGCGCAGTGGGGGCTGGTGCATGCCCTGGTGCTGGACGGTAAAGGTGGTGCGCGTTCGATTGCCCGGACAGAGCTTGATGAGCTGCAACTGCAGCCTCAGGAAAGCCTGTGGCTGCATTGGGACCGTAGCCATCCCCAGACCCAGACCTGGTTGCGCAAATCCAGCGGCCTCAGCGAATTCGCCTGTGACCTGCTGCTGGAGGAGAACACTCGCCCACGCCTGTTGCCGCTGCCGGATGCCGAACTGCTGCTGTTTTTGCGCGGGGTCAACCTCAATCCCGGCGCCGAACCGGAAGACATGGTCTCGGTGCGGATCTTTGCCTCGGCAGCGCGGGTGATTTCCCTGCGTTTGCGCCCATTGCGCGCCACCGACGAGTTGCTGGTGCAACTGGCAGACGGCAAGGGGCCGAAGACTTCCTCGGAACTGGTCCTGTATATGGCGCAGTACCTGACCAACAAGGTTCAGGATCTGGTCAGCGACTTGTCCGAAATCGTCGATATCGAAGAAGAAAAACTGGATGCCGACGAACGGTATACTCCGGAGCACGGCAGCGTTTTGCAGATCCGTCGGCGCGCCGCCGGGCTTAAACGTTTCCTGTCGCCGCAGCGGGATATTTTCGCGCAGTTGACCCGGATCAAATTGCCCTGGTTCTGTGACGACGATGCTGACTACTGGAACGAATTGAACAACAGCCTGACCCGCTACCTGGAAGAGCTTGAGCTGGCCCGGGAGCGCGTGGGGCTTGTGCTGGAGACCGAAGACCGGCGTTTGAGCCTGCGCATGAACCGCACCATGTACCGCTTCGGGATCATCACCGGGATCTTCCTGCCGATGAGTTTCCTGACCGGTTTGCTGGGCATCAATGTAGGCGGAATTCCGTTCTCTTCCAGCCCTTACGGGTTCCTGATTGCTTGCCTGATGATGGTCACGGTGGCGGTCGGGCAATGGTGGTTGTTTCGACGGTTACGTTGGGTTTGAGCTGAATGTGACCTGAACGTGGAAAGAGGTCATGTGACCCGAAGAATTTTACCCTCGTCTTTTAAATCACTTGCGAGAGGTTTTTTATGCACGATCCGTTCGAACAGTCTTTGCGTGACATGCTCAATGCCTCGCCGTCCAACCGGGACGACGATGCTTGCCTGGGTCGCGTCTTGAAAACCGCCAACCGCCAGGTCGGGGCGGGGGATCTGTTCGGTCTGCTTGGCCGCTGGTTGCCGGCGTTGATGATGGCCTTGAACAATGGTTCGGCCCATGTCTCACCGGTTTCCCGTCGTAAACCTCTTGCACGCACTGCTGATAAGGCTGAATGAATATGGAACTCGATCTCTGGACCCAGAGTCTGGTAACTGCAATGACTGCGTTGTGGACCAAGGTGGCGAATTTCATTCCCAACCTGTTTGGTGCACTGGTGGTGGTACTGCTGGGTTTTGTCGTGGCCAAGCTGCTTGACACCCTGCTTTCCAAATTGCTGGCTAAGCTGGGTCTTGATCGATTGATGGGTGGCACCGGCCTGACCAAGATTTTGGGGCGTGCCGGGTTGCAAGTGCCGATCTCGACCCTGATCGGCAAGATCGTTTATTGGTTTGTTTTGCTGATTTTTCTGGTTTCTGCGGCTGAATCCCTTGGACTTGAGCGAGTTTCAGCTACGCTCGACATGCTGGCGCTGTATTTGCCGAAAGTATTCGGTGGCGCGCTGGTGTTGCTGGTAGGGGTTTTGCTGGCGCAACTGGCCAATGGCCTGGTGCGTGGGGCGGCTGAAGGCGTGGGTCTGGATTATGCCAGCGGCCTGGGGCGAATTGCCCAGGGTCTGGTGATTATCATCAGTATTTCGGTCGCGATCAGCCAGCTGGAGGTCAAGACCGACCTGCTGAACCATGTGATTGTGATTGTTTTGATTACCGTTGGTCTGGCCGTTGCGCTGGCCATGGGACTGGGAAGCCGGGAAATTGCCGGGCAGATTCTTGCGGGAATCTATGTGCGTGAGCTATATCAGGTTGGGCAACAAGTGCGTGTGGGCGAGGTCGAAGGGCAGATCGAGGAGATCGGCACGGTCAAGACGACAGTGCTGACGGACGATGGCGAACTGGTGTCGCTTTCGAACCGGATCCTGCTGGAACAGCATGTGACTAGCCGCTAACCCGGCGAATCCTGCTAATGTACGCCGCCGCAAACCTGGGTATCCAGGCCATGGCGGACATTGACCTGACTGTCGGCACGACTTGTTTTGAATAAAGCCCAAACGCTGTCCACGCGCTATGACCCCCGTGAGCTCTCTGATGAGGAGTTGGTCGCGCGCTCGCACACGGAGCTGTTTCACGTAACACGCGCGTACGAAGAATTGATGCGCAGGTATCAACGCACTCTGTTCAACGTTTGTTCAAGGTATTTAGGGAACGATAGAGATGCGGATGATGTCTGTCAGGAAGTGATGCTCAAGGTGCTATACGGCCTGAAGAACTTCGAGGGAAAATCGAAGTTCAAGACATGGCTCTATAGCATCACGTACAACGAGTGCATCACGCAGTATCGGAAGGAACGGCGAAAGCGTCGCTTGATGGATGCTTTGAGTCTGGACCCCCTTGAGGAAGCGTCTGAGGAAAAGGCGCCTACCCCGGAAGAAAAGGGCGGACTTGATCGCTGGTTGGTGCATGTGAATCCGATTGATCGGGAAATTCTGGTGCTACGATTTGTCGCAGAGCTGGAGTTTCAGGAGATCGCTGACATCATGCATATGGGTTTGAGTGCTACAAAAATGCGTTACAAACGCGCTCTTGATAAATTACGTGAGAAATTTGCGGGCAGCACTGAAACTTAGTGCGTGGCAAATATCTCTTACGTGTAGGCAAGTTCTGTTAGACTTGTCGCCGAGTTGTCCCCCGGTATGTGGGACTGCTTTACAATCACCAGATGGGGATTTAACGGATGAAACTGAAAAACACCTTGGGCTTGGCCATTGGTACTCTTATTGCTGCCACTTCTGTCGGCGCTCTGGCACAAGGCCAAGGCGCAGTTGAAGGCCAGCTGTTTTACAAAAAGCAGTTCAACGATAGCGTCAAACATATCGAAGACGGCTTCAATCCTGGCGCCAGCATCGGTTACTTCCTGACCGACGACGTGTCGATCAACCTGAACTACGACACTACCAACCACACCCGTTCGAACGACGGTACTGGCAACCAGAAGATCAAAGGTGATACCGGCAGCGTTACTGCCCAGTACCACTTCGGTCAAGCTGGCGTCGACTCCCTGCGTCCATACGTAGAGGGCGGTTTCGGCCACCAGAGCCGTACCAACGTTGAAGCTGATGGTCACAAAGGTCGCGATCAATCGACCCTGGCTATCGCTGGCGCTGGTGTGAAGTACTACTTCACCGACAACCTGTTCGCACGTGCTGGTGTTGAAGCTGACTACGCTATCGACAACGGCAAGTGGGACTACTCCGCACTGGTTGGCCTGGGCGTAAACTTCGGCGGCAACGCTGGCAAAACTGCTCCAGCTCCTACCCCAGCACCAGCTCCAGAGCCAACCCCAGAGCCAGAAGCTCCGGTTGCTCAGGTTGTTCGTGTTGAGCTGGACGTGAAGTTCGACTTCGACAAGTCGGTTGTTAAGCCTAACAGCTACGGCGACGTGAAAAACCTCGCTGACTTCATGAAACAGTACCCACAAACCACCACCGTTGTTGAAGGTCACACTGACTCCGTCGGTCCTGACGCTTACAACCAGAAGCTGTCCCAGCGTCGTGCTGACGCTGTTAAGCAAGTCCTGGTCAAAGACGGTATCGCTCCTAACCGTGTAAGCTCGGTTGGTTATGGCAAATCCCGCCCAGTTGCTGACAACGCAACTGAAGCTGGCCGTGCTATCAACCGTCGCGTAGAAGCCTCGGTAGAAGCACAAGCAGCTCAGTAATTACTGAGTTGTAGAAAAAAGCCCGGCTTAGGCCGGGCTTTTTTTCGCCTGCAATTTGCCTCAGGCTGTGGCGCTGGCCAGGGCCGCAAGCGCCTGCGTCGCTTGCGCAACCCGGCCAATCACCAGGATAGCCGGGCTCTTGAGCGCGAATTCGTGCGCATCATCCTGCATCCGGGCGAGGCTGCTGCGGCATTCGCGCTGTTGTGGCAGCGAAGCGTTTTCAATCATCGCCACCGGCATGTCATCGCTCATGCCACCTTCCAGCAATTGCCGGCGGATTTCCCCCAGTTTCGCCACCCCCATATAGATCACCAGCGTCGTGCCGCCCTCGGCCAGGGCCCGCCAATTGAGGCTGCTGTCGTCCTGGGTATGGGCCGTGACCAACGTGACGCCACGGCTGACACCGCGCAACGTCAGCGAGATATCGCAGTTCGTTGCCCCGGCCAGCCCTGCCGTAATGCCGTTGACCAACTCCACTTCCACCCCTTGCTGCCTGAGCCACGCCGCCTCTTCGCCGCCGCGACCAAAAATGCACGGGTCGCCGCCCTTGAGCCGCACCACGCACTTACCCTGCCGGGCATAACGCAACATCAGGCGATGGATAAACGCCTGTGGGGTGGAACGGCAGCCACCGCGTTTGCCCACGGTGATCAGCCGTGCAGCGGGGCAATGCTCCAGCAGCGCCGGGTTGACCAGATCATCGATCAGCACCACATCGGCTTCCCGCAGGGCTCTCACCGCCTTGAGTGTCAGCAGTTCCGGATCGCCGGGGCCTGCGCCCACCAGCCAGACTTTTGCGCTCATATGCTTGCCTCACACTCTGATCGCGATTGGCTGCTTGCCACTCGCCAATAACCGTTTGATTTCCGGCACACAGGAGCCGCATTGCGTGCCGCAGCCCAGTTCCTGCTTCAGCCCGTTCAGGTCCAGGCCCCGGGCAATGCCGGCGCAGACCGCGCTTTCGCTGACGTTCTTGCAGTTGCACAGCGTCTTGTTGCTGCTTGAGCCGCCCCCCGGTGGCGCACTCAATGGCGCCAACAACCAGCGGCGTAACTGCTCATCGGTGCGACCTTCCAGCCACAGGCTTTGCAGCCAGTGGCGAGCCAGGGTTTCGCCAGCCAGGCGGATCGCGGTGATACGGCCTTTTTCAATCTTTACCCGCTTGCCAATGGAGCGCCGCGGGTCGTCGTACGCCATCACGGGGCCGTCGTTGAGGCCCAGCAGTTGGTCGATCTGCTTGAGCAGTTCAAGGGCGGGCGCCTCGTGATGCGCCGCACGAATCAGCAGGGCAGGCCGCTCGCGTCCGGTCAGGCTCAGGCTGACGTAGGCAAAGCCGTCACACAGCGGTCGCAACGCTTCGAAGTGTTGCTGCACATCGCCTTCAATCAGCGCAAACAAGTGCCAGGGCAGCCGCACCGCCTCCAGGCGCACGCCGCTGTGCTTGAGTTCCGGCTGTTTGGACAGCGGGTCGAATGCCGGCTGGGTCAGCGCATTTACGCCGCCTTTAAGAAAACGGTCGCCCCAGTGCATCGGCAGGAAAGCCTGGCCGGGACGCACGCTGTCATCGCTGCCGACGGCCACAATCACGCTGCCGCGCCGGCTTTTCAGGCTGACCAGATTCCCTTCCTTCAAGCGATGGCGACGCAGTTCGTCCGGGTGCAGGCTGAGCACTGCTTCACTGACATGGCCGAACAGCTGCGCAGCGGTGCCGGTGCGGCTCATGCCATGCCATTGGTCCCGCAGGCGGCCGGTGATCAGGGTGAGTGGGAAGCGCGCGTCACGCTGCTCCTTGGCGGCGCGATAAGGGTCGGCGACAAAGTGCGCGCGGCCAGTCTCCGTAGGGAAAAATCCGTCGGTGTACAGCCTTGGTGTTCCGCCCACCGCATCGGCCGGGAATGGCCATTGCTGCGGGCCTATCCGGTCCAGCAGCGCGTGGCTGATACCCGACAGGTCCAGGTCCCGCCCACGGGTCAGCAGCTTGTATTCATCAAAGATCTGCGCCGGTTGCTCAAAGGCAAAAAGCCCCGGTTTTCCGGGACAAAGACGCTGCTCCAGGCGTTGGGCAAAATCCACGGTGATTGCCCAGTCCGGCCGCGCTTCCCCGGGTGGGGCGATGGCTCGGCGAACGTGGGAAATGCGCCGCTCAGAGTTGGTCACTGTGCCTTCCTTCTCGCCCCAGCTCGCGGCTGGCAGCAACAGGTCGGCGTAACGCGCCGTCTCGGTTGTACGAAAGGCTTCCTGTAGCACCACGAACGGACACGCTTCCAGGGCCTGGCGCACGGTGTTCTGGTCGGGCAGGGATTGGGCGGGGTTGGTGCACGCGATCCACAGGGCCTTGATCTTGCCGGCCTGTATCTGTTCAAACAATTCGATGGCGGTCAGCCCGGTGCTGGCCGGCAGTTGGTCGACCCCCCAATACGCGGCTACTTCTGCCCGATGTTCGGGGTTGGCAGCCTCACGATGGCCGGGCAGTAAATTCGACAAACTGCCGGTTTCCCGCCCACCCATGGCATTCGGCTGACCCGTCAGGGAGAAAGGTCCGCAGCCAGGGCGGCCGATGGTGCCGGTCGCCAAATGCAGGTTAATCAAGGCGCTGTTCTTCGCACTGCCGGCGGTGGACTGATTGAGCCCCATGCACCACAACGACAGAAAACTCGCCGAGGTGCCGACCCATTCCGCACACAGACGCAGTTGCTCGACACTGATCCCGCACAACTGCGTGACCATTTGCGGTGTGTAGTCGTGAACCAGGCGTTTGAGTTCGACCAGGCCGTCGGTATGGGCCTGGATAAAGTCGCGGTCGATCCAGTCTTCCCACAACAACAAGTGCAGGATCCCATGGAACAATGCGACATCCGTACCCGGCAAAATCGCCAGATGCAGGTCCGCCAAGTCGCAGGTGTCGGTGCGCCGGGGATCAATTACCAGCACTTTCATCTGTGGCCGGCGGGCCTTGGCTTCCTCCAGGCGTCGGAACAACACCGGATGCGCGTAGGCCATATTGCTGCCGACGATCATCACGCAGTCGCTCGACTCCAGGTCCTCGTAGCTGCACGGTGGCGCGTCGGCCCCCAGGCTGCGCTTGTAGCCGACCACCGCCGAAGACATGCACAGCCGCGAGTTGCTGTCGATGTTGTTGGTGCCCACCAGCGCCCGCGCCAGTTTGTTGAAGCTGTAGTAATCCTCGGTCAGCAACTGCCCGGAAATATAGAACGCGACGCTGTCCGGCCCGTGTTCAGCGATGGTTTCGGCAAACACGTTCGCCGCGTGCTCCAGGGCGGTATCCCAGTCGGTGCGGCTGCGGGCCAGGCCTTTGCCCAGCCGCAGTTCCGGGTACAACGCGCGGGCCGCGAGGTCTCCGGTGAGGTGCAGGCTGGAGCCCTTGCTGCACAATTTTCCGAAGTTGGCCGGATGACTCGGATCGCCACTGACGCCGAGGATCTGCGAGCCATCATGCTCGATCAGTACGCCGCAACCGACCCCGCAGTAGCAGCAGGTGGACGCGGTGGTCTGGCGGTTCATCAACCGGCGTCCCGCAGGGCCAACATCACCCGGCCGTTTTCCACACGGGCCGGGTGGTGATGGGCGCAGCCGACGTCCGGTGCCTGGGCCTCCCCGGACTCCAGGTCGATCTGCCAGTTGTGCAGCGGGCAGGCCACGCGCTTGCCGTAGATCAAGCCTTGGGACAGCGGGCCACCCTTGTGCGGGCAGCGGTCGTCGAGGGCGAAAACCTCGTCGTCACTGGTACGAAAAATCGCGATGTCGCCTTTTGGCCCGCTGATGATGCGCGAGCCCAGGGCGTTGATTTCTTCGAGGGCGCATATATCCAGCCAGTTCATGCCGGCACCTCCAGCAGTTTGACGGGGATGGTGTCGAATTCCTTTTTCAGCAGCGGCTGTTCCAGGCGTTCTTTCCACGGGTCCTGCTCGAACGACAGGGAGAATTGCAGGCGTTCATTCAACGCCTGGCGCCGCGCCGGGTCTTCCAGTACAGCCTTCTTGATGTGCTCCATGCCGACCCGTTGCAGGTAGTGCACGGTGCGCTCCAGGTAGAAGGCTTCTTCCCGGTAGAGCTGTAGGAAAGCGCCGTTGTATTCGCGCACTTCTTCGGCGGTTTTCAGCTTGACGAAGAACTCGGCGACCTCGGTCTTGATCCCGCCGTTACCGCCGATGTACATCTCCCAGCCGGAATCGACGCCGATGATTCCCACGTCCTTGATCCCCGCTTCCGAGCAGTTGCGCGGGCAGCCGGACACTGCCAGCTTGACCTTGTGGGGCGACCACATATTGAACAGGTCATGTTCCAGCTCAATCCCCAGCTGTGTGGAATTCTGCGTACCAAAGCGGCAGAACTCGCTGCCGACGCAGGTCTTCACGGTGCGGATGGATTTGCCGTAGGCGTGGCCGGATGGCATATCGAGGTCTTTCCATACGCCGGGCAAGTCCTGCTTCTTGATGCCGAGCAAATCGATGCGCTGCCCGCCGGTGACCTTGACCATCGGCACGTTGTACTTGTCGGCCACATCAGCGATGCGCCGCAGTTCCGACGGATTGGTCACACCACCCCACATCCTTGGGACTACCGAGTAGGTGCCGTCTTTCTGAATATTGGCGTGGGCGCGTTCGTTGATCAGGCGCGATTGCGGATCGTCTTTTGCCTCGCCGGGCCAAGTGGAGATCAGGTAGTAGTTGAGTGCCGGGCGGCAGGTGGCACAGCCGTTCGGGGTGCGCCAGTTCAGGTAGCTCATGGTGCCGGCGATGGTCAGCAGGTGCTGGTCGCGGATGGCCTGGCGGATTTGCCCGTGGTTGAGGTCGCTGCAGCCGCAGATGGCTTTTTCGCTTTTCGGTTTGACGTCCGCCGCGCCGCCCACGGTGTTGATCAGGATTTGTTCCACCAGCCCGGCGCAGGAACCGCAGGAACTCGCAGCCTTGGTGTGCTTCTTCACATCGTCGACGCTGAACAGACCGTGTTCCTGAATCGCCTTGACGATGGTGCCCTTGCACACGCCGTTGCAGCCGCAGACTTCGGCGGTGTCGGCCATGCTCATGGCTTTGTCCTGGCCTTGGTGGCCTACATCGCCCAAAGCATTTTCACCGAACATCAGGTGATCGCGGATCTCGCCAATGGCATGGTTCTCACGGATCTGCCGGAAATACCAGCCGCCGTCAGCCGTATCGCCGTACAGGCAGGCGCCGACGAGGATGTCGTCCTTGATCACCAGCTTCTTGTACACGCCGCCAATCGGGTCGGAAAGCGTGATGGTCTCCGTGCCTTCGCCGCCCATGAAGTCCCCGGCGGAGAACAGGTCGATGCCGGTCACTTTCAATTTGGTGGAGGTCACCGAGCCTTGATAGCGCGCGAAGCCCAGCTGGGCGAGGTGGTTGGCGCAGACCTTGGCCTGCTCGAACAGCGGTGCCACCAGGCCGTAGGCAATCCCGCGATGGCTGGCGCATTCGCCGATGGCATAGATGCGCGGGTCGTAGGTTTGCAGGGTGTCGTTGACCAGAATCCCACGGTTGCACGGGATGCCGGATTTTTCCGCGAGTTCGGTGTTGGGGCGGATGCCCGCAGCCATCACCACCAGGTCGGCGGGGATCACATCGCCATTCTTGAATTGCACCGAGCCGACGCGGCCGTTGCCGGCGTCATGCAGCGCCTCGGTCTGCTCCTTCAAGCGAAACACCAGGCCACGGCTTTCCAGTTCGGTTTGCAGCAACTGGCCGCTGGTCTTGTCCAATTGCCGTTCCAGCAGCCACTCGCCGATATGCACCACGGTCACGTGCATGCCACGCAGCATCAGGCCGTTGGCGGCCTCCAGGCCCAGCAGGCCGCCGCCGATGACGACCGCGTGCTTGTGGGTCTTGGCGGTGTCGATCATGGCCTGGGTGTCGGCGATGTCGCGGTAGCCGATCACGCCCTGCAATGTATTGCCCGGGATCGGCAGGATAAACGGCGTGGAGCCGGTGGCGATCAGCAGGCGATCGTACTCGGCCTCGCTGCCGTCTTCGGCGATGACTTTGCGTTTGACCCGGTCGATCTGCACCACTTTGCGGTTAAGCAACAGCTTGATGTTGTTATCGAGGTACCAGCTCAAGTCATTGAGCACGATCTCTTCGAAGGTCTGCTCACCGGCCAGCACCGGCGACAGCAAAATGCGGTTGTAATTGGTGTGGGGCTCGGCGCCGAAAACGGTGATGTCGTACAGGTCGCTGCTCAGCTTGAGCAATTCTTCAAGGGTGCGAACCCCGGCCATGCCGTTGCCGATCATCACCAGTTTGAGTTTCTTCATGTCGTTCTCCGCAGTGGCTCGACAAATCGTGCGCAACAAAAAAAGGCGTCCCCGCTACGTAAGTAGCGAGGACGCCTTTGTCCTGGTCCCGTTCTCTCGGGAAGCCCGACCTTCGACGTTGAAGGTACGGCTATATGTGTGTTGATAGGAAAGCTAATGCAGCGGTTGTGCCAAGTAGGATTTTGGCCGGTTTTGTTAAGTGGCGCGGCGATGTATCGAGAAATTTCGCCTCTTAGTGGTGCAACAGCCAGTACAACAGCACCAGATTGATCAGCAACGACAGCACGGCCAACGTTTGCCAGACCTTCAGCGGTTCGCGCTCCAGCAGCGGTTTTGGTCGCGTGCTCAACTCGCGGCGATCCGCCTGCTCCAGTACCAGCAACCATTCCTCGGCAGTTTCATAACGTTGCTCGGGTTGCGCGGCGACTGCGCGCTCCAGGCTCTGTTGCAGCCAGTCGGGCAGGTCGGGGCGGTAGCGGCTGGCGCCGACAAGCGTAGTGAACCTGGGACGCTGGAAAGCTTCGATTTCGCCGTAGGGGTAATGCCCGGTGAGCAGGTAATACAAGGTCACACCGACGCTATACAGGTCCTGTTGCGGGGTAGGGCGTTCGCCGTTGAAGGCTTCCGGGGCGATAAAGCTTGGCGTGCCAGGCAACAGGTGCGCGCGATCCTCCGAGAGCCCGGGGCAGTAGGCCAGGCCGAAGTCCAGCACACGCAATTCGCCATCCTCGCCCAGCAGCAGGTTTTCCGGCTTGATGTCGCGGTGCAGGATCTGCCGGCGGTGCAGCAGCCCGACGGCACGCAACAGGCGCTCGGCCAGGGTTTGCCACTGCGCCAGGGGCAATGGGCCCTGGTGCTTGAACAGTTCGGCCAGGGTTTGGCCGGAGTATTCACGCATCACGTAGTACAAATGCTGACGGCCACTGGCTGGATGGACTTCAGGAAACGCGCGGCCGGCGACCCGGCGCAGGAACCATTCCTCTGACAGCAATGCCTGGGCGGCGAACACGTCATCGTCGTGGCTGAGCGGCAAGGTCTTCAGCAGCCACGCCTGTTGATGGCCATCGCGCACCCGATAGAGCAAGGATTGGCGGCTTTGCCCCAACAGCGACTCTACCTGCCAGCCTTCGAAGCGCTGGCCGGGTTTCAGGGGGGGCGGCAGGGGCCATTGCTGCAACTGCACCAGTGCATCGCCGAGGGTGGCGGCGCCAAGCTGGTCGACGCGGACCAGCAGGGCGCTGGCGTTGTCCTGGCTACCGGCCAGGTGCGCGGCGCTGACCAGGGTGTTTACCGCGAGGTCCAGGTCCGACTGTTCCCGCAGGATTGCGCTGATGTTGTTGTCATCCAGGGTCGCCCACACGCCGTCGCTGAGCAGCAGGAAACACTCGCCTGCCCGCAACTCGCCGTCGAGGAAATCCAGCACCAGATGCTGATCCAGGCCCATGGCGCGCTTGAGCACATGCTGCATGCCCGGTTGCTCCCACACATGCTCCTGGCTCAGGCGCTGCAACTGGCCATCGAGCCAGCGGTACACCCGGCAATCACCCACATGGGCCAGGGTGAAACGCTGGCCGCGAAACACCAGGGCGCTGAGGGTGGTCAGCAACGGCTGGCCGCCGCCGTTGGCTTGCAGCCAGCGATTCTGGGCCACCAGCAAGCGTTCCATGGCCTGGGCCACGCCCCAGGTTTGCGGCGTGGCGTAATAGTCCAGGGCCAGCGCTTGCAAGGTCGAGCGTGCAGCCAGTCCGCCATCGGCGCATTGGCTGACGCCATCGGCGATGGCACACAGGTAGCCTTTGCTGGCGGCCAGCTCCGGGGCGGGGGTGACCAGGCGCAAGGCGTCCTGGTTTTCCTGCCGTGGGCCGGTGGCGCTGGCTTGGGCGAAGCTCAGTTGCAGGCTCATCAGACCCGTGCAGCCGTCACCGCAGCCGAGCCCCAGGTGGTTCTCCAGCGACGCTTGACGCCGTACAGGCCGAACCAGGCCAGCACGCCCAGGCTGGCGAACAGCCACAGCGCCAACTGATAGCTGCCGGTGCTTTGCTTGATCGCGCCCATGCCCGCCGCCAGGGCGAAACCGCCGATGCCGCCGGCCATGCCGATCAGGCCGGTCATCACACCAATCTCGCGGTGAAAGCGTTGGGGCACCAGTTGGAAGACTGCACCGTTACCGGCACCCAAACCGAGCATGGTGCACACAAAAAGCGCCAGTGCTGCGTAGGAGCTTGGCAGGTTGAACCCCACCGCCGCGATGCAGATCGCTGCCACGCCGTACATGCCGAGCAGGGTGCGAATCCCGCCGAAACGGTCGGCCAGGGCGCCGCCCAAAGGCCGCATCAGGCTGCCGCCGAATACGCAGGCGGCGGTGTAGTAGCCGGCGGTGACCGGGCTCAGGCCGTATTGGTCGTTGAAATAGCCGGGCAGGGCGCTGGCCAGGCCGATGAAACCACCGAAGGTCACACTGTAGAAGAACATGAACCACCAACTGTCGCGGTCGCCCAGGGCTTTGAAGTAGTCGGCCATGGACTTGGCCTTGGGTCGTTGCGGGGCGTTGCGGGCGAGCCAGGCGAAGACGATCAGCGTCAGGATCAGCGGGATCAGTGCGAAGCCGAACACATTGCTCCAGCCAAACGCGGCGGCGAGTACCGGTGCCAGCAGGGCCGCGAACACCGTCCCGGAGTTGCCGGCGCCGGCGATGCCCATGGCCTTGCCCTGGTGCTCGGCGGGGTACCACTGGGAGGCCAGGGGCAGGGCGACGGCGAACGAGGCTCCCGCCATGCCGAGGAACATGCCCAGCAGCAGGGCTTGCTCGTAGCTGTGGATTCCGAGTTTCCAGGCGACGAACAAGGCGCCGATGACAATCACCTGGCCGATCAGGCCGGCGGTCTTGGGGGAGAGTTTGTCGGCGAGCATGCCCATCAGGAACCGCAGCACTGCGCCGGCCAGGATGGGGGTGGCGACCACCAGGCCGCGTTGTTGGGTGGTGAGGTGCAGGTCGGCGGCGATTTGTACCGCCAATGGGCCCAACAGGTACCAGACCATGAAGCTCAGGTCGAAATACAGGAACGCGGCGAACAGGGTCGGGGTGTGACCGGATTTCCAGAAGCTTGATTTCATCACGCACCTCAGCGGTAAGGGGTCTTATGAGAAGGCCTGGTGATGGAACGGCTGTAGCCGCTCCATCGGCCCCGGGCTATGGGGCCAAAACGAAAAAACGCCGCCACCGGGTTCGCTGGGGCAAACCGGGTGTGCGACGTCTTTGTCGTGGAGGGGGCAACCGCCGTTGGCTACCTGTGGGGATTCTTTAGCAAGAGGTGGGCCAACAGGGGGTGGGGGCGTTGTGGTGTGGTGTGGTGTGGTGTACATATCCGTTGCTGCGGTAACGGCGGCTTAGGGTTCCGCTCTTACAGCGGGTCACTTTTGGCAAACGCCCCAAAAGTAACCAAAAGGTCTTTGCCCCACCACTCGGTGCCTCGCTTAGGCTCGGCATGCCCGCACTCCGGCACGGCTCCGCGGGCCGCCGCGACGGGCCATCCATGGCCCGGCGCGGCTAAATCGGCATCCCTGCCGATTTACCCGCTCCACCGTGCCTACTTGCGGCCATCGTGGTTAACGGGGCCCGCAGATCAAAATCAAAAGCCAGATCAAAAGCACGCAGCCTCGCTGGCGCTCGACAGCTGCTACGGGCGGTGTGGCTCTGCTTTTCTGTAGGAGCTGGCTTGCCGGCGATGCAGACACCTCGGTACATCAGGTACTTCCAGTTGATGCTATCGCAGGCAAGCCAGCTCCCACATTTGAACCGTGCCCGCTTTAGATTTTGATTTTGCTTCACAACACTCAAGCCGGCCTGTAGCCCGGCTGTTCAAAAGTGAGCCGCCGTAAGGGCGGAACCAATAGCGGCCGTTACCTAAATAACGGATATACACCCCGCCCCCCTCTCACCCCAACAACTCACTCATCGCAATAATCTGCTCCGCCACCTGAATCAGCTTCTGCTGCCGACTCATCGCCTGGCGCCGCATCAGCGTGTAGGCCTCTTCCTCATTACACCCCTTCATTTTCATCAACAACCCCTTGGCCGTTTCGATCCGCTTGCGTTCGGCCAACTGCTGATCCCGCGCCTGCAACTGCGCGCGCAGCGCCTGGTCACTCTCGAACCGCGCCATCGCCACATCCAGAATCGGCTGCAACCGCTGCGCCTGAATCCCCTCGACAATGTAGGCACTCACCCCGGACTTGATCGCCTGACGCATCACCCCCGGATCATGCTCATCGGTAAACATCACAATCGGCCGTGGCTGGTCGCGACTCACCAGCACCACCTGCTCCATCACATCGCGTCCCGGCGACTCGGTATCGATCAAAATCACGTCCGGGCGCACCGCTTCGACCCGCGCCGGCAAGTCGATCGTCAACCCCGACTCATCGATCACCTCAAACCCGGCCTCGGTCAACGCAGCCTTGAGCCGCCCGACCTTGCGCGGTGTGTCATTGATCAACAGGATTCGTAGCATGGGTTCCTCCTGTCAGCGCAAGGCCTGGCGGCTGGCAACATCTGCCATGGCATGCAGGCGAAAGCTGCGGGCATACCCGGCCGGGTCCGAACCGTCCCAGATTTTTCCGTCGATCAACTGGCTGCTGCGCATGGCCTCGCCACCGGCAGGCACGCCCACGGCGCTGGCCGCCTGGCGATAGATGTCCAGTTGTTGCACACGCCGGGCAACGCCGAGGTAGTCCGGGTCCTCCCGCAGCAGGCCCCAGCGGCGGAACTGGGTCATGAACCACATGCCATCAGACAGGTAGGGCAGGTTCACCTCGCCGTCGCCATAAAAACGCAGCGCGTGGGGATCCTGCCAGTGGTTGCCGAGGCCGTCATCGTAGTCGCCGAGCAGGCGCGGTTCGATGCAATCGAGCGGGGCGTCGAGGTACTGCGGGGCGCTCAGCAACTGTGCAGTGGAGCGGCGGTTTTCCGTGCTCTGTTCGATAAAACGGCTGGCCTGCAGGATCGCCATCACCAGTACCCGGGCGGTATTGGGGTATTGCTCGACAAATGCCTGGGTGCAGCCGAGGACTTTTTCCGGATGGTCCGGCCATAGTGCCTGGGTGGTGGCCAGGGTAAAGCCCTGGTTCTGCTTCACCGCACTGGCGCACCAGGGCTCGCCCACACAAAAGCCGTCGATGCGCCCGGCTTGCAGGTGCGCAACCATCTGCGGCGGCGGCACCACCACACTGTCCACATCCTGCAGGGGATGAATGCCCTGGCTGGCCAGCCAGTAATACAACCACATGGCGTGGGTACCTGTGGGAAAGGTCTGGGCGAAGGTGAGTTTTGTTCGGCTTTGGTGCACGTGGCGGTCCAGTGCCTCAGGACTGGTCACCCCCAGCTGTTGCAGGCCACGGGACAGGTTGATGCTCTGGCCGTTCTGGTTCAGGCCCATCAGCACCGCCATATCGGTGGGTGCCACGCCGCCGATACCCAGGTGCACGGCGTAGATCAGGCCGTACAGGCTGTGGGCGGCGTCCAGTTCGCCGCTGACCAGGTTGTCCCGCAGGCTGGCCCATGATGACTGGCGCCTGAGATTCAAGGTCAGGCCATAGGGCTGGGCGAAGCCCTGGGTGGCGGCGACCACCACCGAGGCGCAATCGCTCAGGGCCATGAAACCCAGGTTGAGGCTGCTCTTTTCCGGGGCATCGCTGCCGTTGACCCAAGCCAGGGGATCACTCATCAATACGTACCTTTCATAAAAAAACGCCGTTCCGTCGGGTACTCAGAGGAAGAGCCCGGGGTAACGACGTCTGTGTCCTTGAGCCCGTTCCGCCGTTGGCGCGAGCTGCGATAGACAAGGCAAAGCAAGGCACATGCCACGATGCGCACAGGATGGGCTGGGCGTCAGCTTTCCATCAGGATTGAAATCGGCCTGCCTCGCAGTATGGCCGCTCTTTCAGCCCGGGCCATGCAGGCATGTTCAGCCACCTTCACCGTTTCTCGACGCTGTTTTTCGGCCTGGTGCTGCTGGGCAGCCCCGGCGCGTTCGGGGGCTCCTACCAGGCCCGTGATGAAAGCCTGCACACTTTTTTTACCGCGTTGTCCCTGCCGCTGGGGCAGCCGATCGTTGTCAGTCAGGCGGCAGCTCGCAAGCGCATCAGCGGGGCGTTCGATTTCGACTCGCCCCAACCGCTGCTGGAGTCGGTCGCCCAGCAGCAAGGCCTGATCTGGTACACCGATGGCCAGGTGCTTTACCTCTATGACGCCGACGAGGCGAAAAGCTCGGTAGTGACCCTGCGGCATATCTCGGTCGACCTCCTGCGCGGGTTCATGCGCCGTTCGGGGCTCGAAGAGGCGCGCTACCCGCTGCGTGCGAGTGGGGCGCGGGTGTTCTACGTGTCCGGGCCGCCGAACTATGTCGACCATGTGCTGCGCCTGGCCCAACTGATGGACCGCCAGCGTGCGGAACTGCGCCTGGGGCCGCAGCGGATCGGGGTGGTGCAGGTGCTCAACACCCACGTTGCAGACCGCGAGTACAACATGGGCGACAGAACCGTCACGGTGCCGGGCATGGCATCGATGATCGAAAAACTGCTGGCCGTCGAGCAGGAGAGTGCGTCCCCGCGGCAACCCGGATTACTGGCCGACAAGAATATCTCGGTGCTGGCGTACCCGGACACCAACAGCCTGCTGATCAAGGGCAAGCCCGCGCAGGTGAGCTTTATCGAAGGTCTGGTGGCAGAACTGGACGTACCGAAGCGCGCGGTGGAGGTTTCGATGTGGCTGGTGGATGTGGACCGCGATGAGCTCAAGAAGATCGGCGCGACCATGCACAAGGGGGCGGACAAGCCTTCAGCGACCCGGGTCATGGCACCCATCGAGGACGAAGCATTCATGCAGCGGATCACCGCCTTGGAGTTGCGCAGGCGAGCGAGGGTCACGACGTTGCCGGTGATTCTCACCCAGGAGAATGTGCCCGCGGTTTTCAACGACAACCAGACGTTCTATCTGCCCCGGCCGGGTGAAGACCACGACGAATGGCAACCGGTGGTCTTTGGTACGCAGGTCAGTGTTCTGCCGCGCTTCGCCGAGGCGAATGAAATCGAGATGCTGCTCACCGTCGAGGATGGCCGCCAGATGGGCAAGGCTGCCAGTCGCGACAAACCCTCGGCGGGGGTGGAGCGGATGGGGATCAACACGGTGGTGCGTGTGGCTCCGGGCAGGCGATTGCTGGTGGGGAATTTTCAGCGCGATACCGGCACAGCCTTGCTCGGACGCTACAACGGGCCCATGGCCAACAGTGTGCGATTGTTTGTGATTCAGGCGACGGCGGTCGCAAGTGTGCTGCATACCGCTGCCGAGCCGGGGCAGGCGCCGCCGTTGACGCGCTCCCAGCATGAGCAGGTGAAGCGGGCATTTACCCGGGTGACCGAAGGATAAGAACGTTGGTGGCGCGCCTGGGCGGGCATCGTCGAAAGGTCCTACGTGCCCAGTCTGAAAAAATCAGTGCCTATGGGGTTTTTTCCTCTCCTATACAGCGAGTGGGCTTTTTATAGTCGCGACCTTCAGGAAACCAGTGTTGGAAATGAAGGTGAGTTGGGTGCGGAGGTACGAATGGCCGTGGTGAACGATGGGGTACTGGCTACCCCCATGGTCTTTGAGCGCTGGACGTTGCACGGCGACGGTAGATTGACCAGTGAAGACTCGGATATTCAACTCCCGCCCAAGGAGTGGCAGGTGTTGCGCCTGTTGCTGTCCTCGGCCGGAGTGCTGGTGACCAAGGACCACTTGCTGGAACAGGCATGGCCCCATAACGAGGCCACGGAAGAGTCCCTGACCCGTTGCATCTGTTCGCTGCGCAAATATTTGAAGGGCGGCAAGGGCCTGATCAAGACGGTATACGGCAAGGGGTACCGGGTGACCTGTGCGGTCAGGATGACCAGCCTGACGGTGGGCACTGTCTGTTCCACCTGCGGTCGGGGGCAGGCATGAGCAGCGCCCGGTGCAAGGGGGCGCTGCTGCTGATGCTCACGCTCGGCTTCGGCAATGAAGCCCGGGCGTATTGCTGGGCCGAGGCTGCCAGCCGATACGGCATGGAGCCGGAATTGTTGCAGGCCATCGCCGCAGTGGAGTCGGGCTACCGCGCCAAGGCCATGAATTACGCCAACAACAACGGCACCCGTGATATCGGGCTGATGCAGATCAACAGCATTCACCTGCCGCGCCTGCTCAAGGAGGGCATTACCGAGCAGCGCTTGCTGGATGAGCCTTGCCTGTCGGTGGAGGTGGGGGCGTCGATCCTTGCCGACTTCGTCAAACAGTTCGGCTACAACTGGACGGCGATCGGTTCCTACAATGTGGGCGGCGGGCCCGGGCCTCAGCGTGAGGCCCTGCGTCTTCGCTATGCGCAAAAAATCTGGGCCCGCTATGAGGAACTGATGACGCACCGTAACTGACGATTGGACGGCACGCCTCGCATGCAGCCCGTCACCCCGGCTATAATCGCCGCCACCTTTCGCCGCCATCCGAGTCAAGCCCGCCCATGTATACCCTGGCCCGCCAGCTGTTGTTCAAACTCTCTCCGGAAACTTCCCACGATCTGTCCCTGGACTTGATCGGTGCCGGTGGCCGCCTGGGGCTCAATGGCCTGGTGTGCAAGGCCCCGGCGAAAATGCCGGTGTCGGTGATGGGGCTTGATTTCCCCAACCCGGTAGGCCTGGCTGCGGGTTTGGACAAAAACGGTGCAGCCATCGACGGTTTTGCGCAGCTGGGTTTTGGCTTTGTCGAAATCGGCACCGTGACCCCACGGCCGCAGCCAGGCAACCCGAAGCCGCGGATCTTCCGCCTGCCGGAAGCCGAGGCGATCATCAATCGCATGGGCTTCAACAACCTGGGTGTGGATAACCTGCTGTCACGGGTTCAGGCGGCTAAGTACACCGGTATCCTCGGGATCAATATCGGCAAGAACTTCGACACGCCGGTGGAGCGTGCGGTGGATGACTATCTGATTTGCCTGGACAAGGTCTACGCCCACGCCAGCTACGTCACGGTCAACGTCAGCTCGCCTAACACCCCGGGCCTGCGCAGCCTGCAGTTTGGCGACTCCCTCAAGCAACTGCTCGAAGCCTTGCGCCAGCGCCAGGAAGATTTGGCTGTGCGCCACGGCAAGCGTGTGCCCCTGGCAATCAAGATTGCCCCGGACATGAACGACGAAGAGACCGTACTGGTGGCCCAGGCCCTGGTGGATTCGGGCATGGATGCGGTGATCGCCACCAACACCACCCTGAGCCGCGTCGGTGTCGAAGGCCTGGCGTATGGTGACGAAGCGGGCGGCCTGTCCGGTGCGCCGGTACGCGACCAGAGCACCCACATCGTCAAGGTGCTGGCGGCCGAGTTGGCAGGGCGCTTGCCGATCATTGCCGTGGGTGGCATCACCGAGGGCAAGCACGCGGCCGAGAAAATCGCCGCCGGCGCGAGCCTGGTGCAGTTGTACTCCGGCTTTATCTACAAGGGCCCGGCGTTGATTCGCCAGGCGGTGGATGCGATTGCGGCATTGCCGCGCGGCTGACAACAGGCAATAAAAAGGGCTCCTTGAAGGAGCCCCTGGGCCGAAGCCCGCCGCCCGGATGGGGCGTGCGTGGTTAAGTGGTTGCGTATTCGTGCTGGTGTCGGAATTAAATGCCCTTGATTAGCCGACGGCGTGAAGTTCGTTGAGTCTGTGGATTCCCGCAGTGCCAGTCATACCGTCCCAGTTGTCGCCGCGTCCTTCTCGCCAGCCGTTGATCCAGGCTTGGCGTACCGACGGTAGAGTAAATGGGCAAAGCTCACGGGATTTGCCATGAACGCCATATTGATATCCGCGTAAAAATGCTCTTTCCAACGGATCACGCTTAAGTCTTCTCATAGGGTGTTTCCCTCACTTGTTGACTGTCTTGATATCCTTCGGCCTCGTCCGAGGCCGGGCAGAGTTTTTCTGCCGTTGGTGCGCTCGCTGCCGGCGTGGCGAGCTATGTGTCGGCGTCGTTACGGCGCCAACCTGTGTTGAGTTCTAACCAATAGGTCACATGGATTCAATGATCGTTTTGTCATAAGCACGTAACGATAACGATGCTATAGCCATAAGCTGGGATGGCTTTTCGCCCCTTTTATTGGGCAAACCCAGCTATGATGTGCCCTTCAAAGAGGATGGGTTTAATCCTTTAGTGAGAATGTCCGCCTGTTGCAGTCGGTTATTATTCGACGAAGGGTCGGAATGTTTCTTTTTGTTGCTTCAAATACTTGAACTGCCCCGTCGATAAAGGCCCGAAAGGCCGGTAGCCGGGGTGGAACGGCACATTCGTGCCACACGAGCGCTCTTCAAGAAAAGCGCTTGATTGAAAACCGAACGCGCGATGCGTCGCCCGTTCACTTATTGCTGAAAAGCCTGGAATGCCCCAT
Organism: Pseudomonas sp. NPDC087814; assembly: GCF_044742865.1. NCBI lineage: Bacteria > Pseudomonadati > Pseudomonadota > Gammaproteobacteria > Pseudomonadales > Pseudomonadaceae > Pseudomonas > Pseudomonas sp. NPDC087814. The sequence goes on from NZ_JBIUVK010000002.1 coordinate 276,971, forward strand.
GTCGGACCGTTTTGAACTCTTCCTCACTTGCCCCAAGGGCCTCGAAGGCCTGCTGATCGAGGAAGCCGTGGGGCTTGGCCTTGAGGAAGCCCGCGAGCACACCTCGGCCGTGCGCGGCATGGCCGACATGGAGACCGCCTACCGCCTGTGCCTCTGGTCGCGCCTGGCCAACCGCGTGTTGCTGGTGCTCAAGCGCTTCCCGATGAAGGACGCCGAAGACCTGTACCACGGGGTGCTGGACATCGAGTGGGAAGACCACATGCTCGCCGACGGCACCCTGGCCGTTGAATTCAGCGGCCATGGCTCTGGCATCGACAACACCCACTTCGGCGCGCTGAAGGTCAAGGATGCGATTGTCGACAAGCTGCGCACCCCGACCGGCGAACGTCCATCCATCGACAAGATCAACCCGGACCTGCGCATCCACCTGCGCCTGGACCGTGGCGAAGCGATCCTTTCCCTTGATTTGTCCGGCCACAGCCTGCACCAGCGCGGCTACCGCCTGCAGCAGGGCGCGGCACCGTTGAAAGAGAACCTGGCGGCGGCGATCCTGATTCGCTCCGGCTGGCCGCGCATCGCTGCCGAAGGCGGCGCGCTGACGGACCCGATGTGCGGCGTCGGTACCTTCCTGGTGGAAGGCGCGATGATCGCCGCCGACATGGCGCCCAACCTGAACCGTGAGCTGTGGGGTTTCACCGCCTGGCTTGGCCACGTTCCGGCGCTGTGGAAAAAACTTCACACAGAGGCCAGCGAACGTGCCGCCATCGGCATGGCCAAGCCACCGCTGTGGATTCGTGGTTACGAGGCGGATCCTCGCCTGATCCAACCCGCCCGTAACAACATCGAACGCGCAGGCCTTAGCCACTGGATCAAGATCTACCAGGGCGAAGTCGGTACCTTCGAGCCGCGTCCGGACCAGAACCAGAAAGGCCTGGTGATCTGCAACCCGCCGTATGGCGAGCGTCTGGGTGATGAAGCCAGCCTGTTGTACCTCTATCAGAACCTCGGCGAGCGTCTGCGCCAGGCGTGCCTGGGCTGGGAAGCGGCGGTGTTCACCGGTGCTCCGGACCTGGGCAAGCGCATGGGCATCCGCAGCCACAAACAGTATTCGTTCTGGAACGGCGCCTTGCCGTGCAAATTGCTGCTGATCAAGGTCACCCCGGATCAGTTCGTCACCGGCGAGCGTCGCACCCCGGAACAACGCCAGGCCGAGCGCGAGCAAGCGGCCTACGACCAGGCGCCGACCGAGCCGCAAGAGCGCCAGTACAACAAGAACGGGAATCCGATCAAACCCGCCCCGGCCCCAGTGGTCGAGCAGGCGCGCTTGAGCGAAGGCGGGCAGATGTTTGCCAACCGCCTGCAAAAGAACCTGAAACTGCTGGGCAAGTGGGCCAAGCGCGAAGGCGTCGATTGCTACCGTGTGTACGATGCCGACATGCCGGAATACTCCATGGCCATCGACCTGTACCACGACTGGGTCCACGTCCAGGAATACGTGGCGCCGAAGTCGATTGACCCGGAAAAAGCTTCGGCACGCATGTTCGATGCCCTGGCGGCCATTCCCCAGGCGCTGGGCATCGACAAGAACCGTGTGGTGGTCAAGCGTCGCGAACGCCAGAGCGGCACCAAGCAGTACGAGCGCCAGAGCGCCCAGGGCAAGTTCACCGAGGTCAGCGAAGGCGGCGTCAAGTTGCTGGTCAACCTGACCGATTACCTGGACACCGGCCTGTTCCTCGACCACCGTCCAATGCGCATGCGCATCCAGAAAGAGGCGGCCGGCAAGCGCTTCCTCAACCTGTATTGCTACACCGCCACCGCCAGTGTGCACGCCGCCAAGGGTGGTGCGCGCAGCACCACCAGCGTCGACCTGTCGAAGACCTACCTGGACTGGGCGCGCCGCAACTTCTCCCTCAACGGTTTCTCCGACAAGAACCGCCTGGAGCAGGGCGACGTGATGGCCTGGCTGGAAGCCAGCCGCGATGAGTTCGACATGATCTTCATCGACCCGCCGACCTTCTCCAACTCCAAGCGCATGGAAGGCATCTTCGACGTGCAACGCGACCACGTGCAGTTGCTGGACCTGGCCATGGCACGCCTGGCGCCGGGCGGCGTGTTGTACTTCTCGAACAACTTCCGCAAGTTCCAGCTGGAAGACAACCTCGTCGAGCGGTATGCCGTCGAAGAGATCAGCGACAAGACCATCGACCCGGATTTTGCGCGTAACGCCAAGATCCATCGGGCGTGGAAAATCACCGCGCGCTGATCACTGCGTTCTGAAGCCGCAGGCCCGGATCATTTCGGCCTTGCGGCTTTTTTTTGCGCTGGTCAAACGCAAGTCCTGTGGCTATAACTTAGGGCCTGGCCAAAGTGACGCACCCGCACGCTGGCGTTCCGAGTCTTGTCTATGCCGCTGCATGCCGTCCGCCCGAAAATCCTAGGCTTTATCAGTGAGCAGGTGTCGGCGTGGCTGGTGGCGGTGGTGGTGTTGCTGGCCGGTATCGCGCTGACGATTGTCGTCGCCTGGGCCGCGTCAGAGCTTTACCAGCAGCAGATGCGCCAGCGCTTTCAACTGCTGGTCAACGAGCGTTACAGCCGCCTCCAGGAGCGTTTCGAGGACCAGGAACAACGCCTGGGCAGCCTGCGGCGGTTCTTCGTCAATTCAAATACAGTCTCGCGCAAAGAGTTCGAAGGGTTCGCGCAGCCCTTGCTGTTGCGTACCCGCGCCTATGCCTGGGCACCCCGGGTTTTGCGTGACCAGCGCGGTGCGTTCGAGCAGGCAATCACGGCGGAGCGCGGTGCGAATTTCTCCATTCGTGAATTGAATGCGGCGGGCGAACTGACCCCGGCGACTGATCGCGATGAGTATGTGCCGGTGCTGTACAGCCAGACCCAGAGCATTCTCGGCTCGCCGCTGGGTTTTGACCTGTTGGCCCAGCCACTGCGGCGCTCGACGGTGGAGCGTGCGCAACAGTCAGGGAAGATGGCGGTGTCCCAGCCCATGCAACTGGTGGGTGTGGAGCCGGCCTATGCCATGGGTGTATTGCTGGTGGCACCGGTCAGCCGGGCACCGACGACACAAGTGCCCAACAGTGAACCTTACGGCTACGTCATGGCGGTGATCAGCATGCGCCAGCTGGTGGCCGATGGCTTGCCCAAGGCCGCACGGGACAACCTGGTGATGCAGATTGTCGACACCTCCGATGCAGAGCAACGGGTGTTGTACGAATCCAGCAACCCCGTGGCAGACAGTGACCTGGTGGCAGCACGCCGGCTGACGCTCGGCGACCACGTCTACGCCTTGAGCCTGCGCCCCAGCCAGGTGTTCCAGCAGGGCAATCACTCGTCGCTGGTCAGTATCCTGGTCATGGGCAGCCTGCTGAGTGTGCTGCTCAGTGCGTTGCTCTACGTGGTGGTCAGCCAGCGCCAGCGCGCATTGAAGCTGGTGGAGCAGCGCACCGCCCAATTGCGTCAGCGGGAACAGGAACTGCGAGGCACCCACGGCCAACTGCGCAGCGTGCTCAATGCGGCCACCCAGGTGGCGATCATCGCGACGGACTTGCGCGGTGTGATCACCACTTTCAACGCCGGCGCCGAGCAGATGCTGGGCTTTGAAGCACAAGAGGTACTGGGCCACCTGACCCTCGAAAGCCTGCACCTGGCCCCCGAGCTGGAAGCCCGTGCCGCGCAATTGAGCGCAATCCTCGGCAAGCGCATCGCGCCAGCCCAGGCGATGCTGGTGGACAGCGCCGATGCAGTGCATGAGGCCCGCGAGTGGACGCTGGTACGCAAGGACGGCAGTCAACTGACGGTGAACATGCTCGCCACTGTTCTGCTGGACGAGCATGGCCTGTGGGTCGGGCACCTGGCGATCTGCCTGGATGTCACCGAGCAGAAGCGCGCCTATGAGGCACTGGCCGCGCGGGACCGCCTGCTGAAGAAACTCAGCGCCCATGTGCCCGGCGGTATTTTCCAGTTCGTCCTGGAACCGAACAATGTCTCGCGGTTCATTTATGCCAGCGATGGCATCCGCGACATCTACGAAATCGAGCCTGGGGTGTTGCAGCAGGATGCGCGAAAGGTCTTCGAGCGGATTCATCCGCTGGATGTCGAGCGGGTACGGGAGTCCATTCGCCTGTCCACCCTGCAACTGAGCCATTGGCGTGAAGAATACCGGGTGCAGTTGCCCCATCGGGGGCTGCGCTGGGTTCGCGGTGAGGCGACGCCGGAAGAGCTGGCCGGTGGCGGTACGTTATGGCATGGCTATGTGTCGGATATTTCCGATCTCAAGCGGGTCGAGGAAGAGCTGCGGGCGCTGTCGATTACCGATTCCCTGACCGGCATTCATAACCGACGCTACTTCCAGGACCGGCTGAAGGCCGAGATGATCCGGGTCAAGCGTGCCTCGGGGGCGTTGTCGGTGATCATGTTCGACATCGATCACTTCAAGCGCATCAACGACCAGCATGGTCACGCGGTGGGTGATGAAGTGCTCAAGGAGTTATGCCGGCGCATCAGCCAGCGGTTACGACGCACGGATGTGTTTTGCCGGCTGGGCGGCGAGGAGTTTGTGGTGCTGTGCGCCAATACCGACGGCAGCCAGGCGTTCAATGTTGCCCTGGAGTTGTGGCAGGCGTTGCGCGGTGAGCCGATGGAAGGTGTCGGCACGGTGACGGCGAGCTTCGGGGTCGCCAGTTGGCGGGTCGAGGAGGGCGTCGACAGCTTGTTGCTGCGGGCGGATTCGGGTGTCTATGCCGCCAAGCAGGCGGGCAGGGACAGGGTTGAGGCGGAGCGGGTGCTTGCCTGAAGTGCACGGCCATTCAAGCTATTAGAGATCAATGTGGGAGCTGGCTAGCCTGCGATAGCATCACCTCGGTATTCCTGATAGACCGAGGCGTCTGCATCGCAGGCAAGCCAGCTCCCACATTTGATATTTGCTGCTGTTAGAGGACCGGGGCCGCCGCCGCCAGTTTCGGCTGGCGATACAGGTCCAGCAGCACCTGGTCCAGTACCGAGGACGCGCCCCACGGTTTCGGATCGTTGAGAATCGCCACCACAGCCCAGGTATTGCCATTGTTGTCGCGGCTGAACCCGGCAATCGCCCGCACGGTGTTCAGGGTGCCGGTCTTGACGTGGGCTTCGCCGCGCATGGCCGTGGTCTTCAGGCGTTTACGCATGGTGCCGTCGGTGCCGGCAATCGGCAGCGAACTGATGTACTCCGCCGCGTACGGGCTTCTCCACGCCGCTTGCAGCATGGTCGCCATTTCGCGGGCGCTGACCCGTTCAGCACGGGACAGGCCGGAGCCGTTCTCCATCACCAGGTGCGGCGCGGTGATGCCTTTTTTCGCCAGCCACTGGCGCACCACGCGCTGGGCGGCCTTGGCGTCGTCGCCGTCGGCATCGGTGCGGTACTGCGCACCCAGGCTCAGGAACAACTGCTGGGCCATGGTGTTGTTACTGTATTTGTTGATGTCGCGGATGATCTCCGCCAGGTCCGGCGAGAACGCACGAGCCAGCACTTTGGCGTTCTTCGGTACCGGCGCCTGGATGTCGCGGCCCTGGATGCTGCCGCCCAGTTCCTTCCAGATCGCCCGAACGGCGCCGGCGGTGTAGGTGGCGTGGTCCAGCAACGACAGATACGTCTGCGAACTGCAGCCGTCCGCCAACTGGCCGCTGACGGTCACGGTGACGCTGCCGTCGGCGGCGGTCATCGGGCTGTAGCGCACATCGCCGGTGCATTGCTTGGCGTTGGAGACCTTGACCTGGTTGTCGATGCGGATGCTCGCAATCGGCGGCTCGACCGACACCAGCACCTTGCCCGAATCATTGCGGGTGACGAAGCGCAGCGCCTTGAGGTTGACCATCAAGGCATCGGGCTTGACCAGGAACGGCTTGTTCTCGTCGTTGCCGTCGTCATTGAACTCCGGCAGTTGCGGCGGGATGAAGAAGCCACGGTCCAGCACCAGGTCGCCGGTCACTTGCTGCACGCCATTGGCCCGCAGGTCGCGCATCAGCAGCCAGAGTTTTTCCATGTTCAGCTTGGGGTCGCCGCCGCCCTTGAGGTACAGGTTGCCGTTCAGGATCCCGCCGCTCAGGGTGCCGTCGGTGTAGAACTCGGTTTTCCACTGATGGTTGGGACCGAGCATTTCCAGGGCCGCGTAGGTGGTGACCAGCTTCATGGTCGAGGCCGGGTTGACCGACACGTCGGCGTTGAACACGGTAGGTGTGCCCGGGCCATTGAGGGGAATCATCACCAGGGACAGGGCATTGTTTTGCAGCTTGGCTTTCTGGAGGGCTTCCTGGACCTTGGGCGGCAGGGAAGTGTTGATCGGGGCGGCGGTAACGGAAAAGGCCAGGGGCAGAAGAAAACTGGCGAGTAACAGTGGACGCAAAGATTTGATCATAAGAATTAAAACCCTACTGCTGAGGGGGTAAAAAGGTGAGGGGTATGTACGAAAAATCCCTCAATGGTCATGAAAGTGTCGGCATTATGCCCCAAGGCTGTCGCACTTGTGGCTGAACGATAGCTGCAATTGGCGGTTTTTTTTACTGGCACTCTGCCGCCTGTCCCAGAGAATCGGGCAAAGGCCTGCTTAAACTGCTAAAGTGCCGCCCGTTATTACTTAAGAGGATTGTTCCAATGGCGACTAACCGTTCCCGGCGTCTGCGCAAAAAACTGTGCGTTGATGAATTTCAAGAGCTGGGTTTCGAACTGAACCTGGACTTCAAAGAAGGTTTGGACGATGAAGCGGTTGACGCTTTCCTCGAAGCATTCCTGACTGAAGCGATGGACGGCAACGGCCTGGACTACGTCGGCGGTGATGACTTCGGTCTGGTTTGCAAAGCCACCCGTGGTTCGGTCAACGAAGAACAGCGTGCCGCTGTTGAAGCGTGGCTGAAGGCTCGTCCAGAGCTGACCCGCGTTGAAGTCAGCGCCCTGCTGGACGCTTGGCACCCAGAAAAGCCGATTAATCCGGCAGTCTGATGTCATGAAAAAGCGACCCGCCCGGGTCGCTTTTTCGTTACTGGGTCTAAAGAATCAGGCCTTGCGCCAGTTCAGAATCACCAGCGTCAACACCCCCGCGACAATTCCCCAGAACGCCGAACCGATGGAAAACAACGTCAACCCCGACGCTGTGACCATGAAGGTGATCAACGCAGCTTCCCGTTCCCTGGGTTCATTCATGGCGATGCTCAGGCCATTGATGATCGAGCCAAACAACGCCAGTGCCGCAATCGACAGCACCAGTTCCTTGGGCAGGGCGGCGAACAACGCGGCCAATGTCGCGCCAAACACCCCGGCGATCCCGTAGAAAATCCCGCACCAAACCGCGGCGGTGTAGCGCTTGTTGCGATCCTCATGGGCATGAGGGCCGGTGCAGATCGCCGCGCTGATGGCTGCCAGGTTGATGCCATGGGAGCCAAACGGCGCCAGCACCAGCGAGGCCAGGCCGGTGGTAGTAATCAATGGCGACGCCGGTACGTTATAGCCGTCGGCCCGCAGCACCGCGACACCCGGCATGTTCTGGGAGGTCATGGCCACCACGAACAACGGGATGCCGATGCTGATGGTCGCGGCCAGGGAGAAGTGCGGCGTGGTCCACACCGGCGTTGCCACTTCCAGGTGAAAGCCACTGAAATCCAGCAGCCCCATCAGCCCGGACAGTGCCGTGCCGATCAGCAGTGCCGCGAGCACGGCATAACGCGGCGACAGGCGCTTGATGACCAGGTAAGTGAAGAACATCCCCAGTACCAGCCCGGTACGGTGCTGCGCGGCGACGAAAATCTCGCTGCCGATCTTGAACAGAATCCCCGCCAGCAAGGCGGCCGCCAGGGACGCCGGGATGCGCTTGACGAGTTTTTCGAAGCTGCCGGTGAGCCCGCAGATCGTCACCAGCACCGCGCAGGTGATGTAGGCGCCGATGGCCTCGCCGTAGCTGACGCCGCCCAGGCTGGTGATCAACAGCGCCGCGCCCGGTGTGGACCAGGCAATGGTGATCGGCGTGCGGTAGCGCAAGGACAGGCCAATGCTGCACACCGCCATGCCGATGGAGATCGCCCAGATCCACGAGGAAATCTGCGCGGTGGTCAGGCCGGCGGCCTGGCCAGCCTGAAACATCAGCACCAGGGAGCTGGTGTAGCCGGTCATCATGGCGATGAAACCGGCGACGATGGCCGAAGGCGAAGTGTCGGCCAGTGGGCGTAATCGCGCTTGGGGGACGTCGGACATGGGGCGGTGTTCCTTTTACCGGGCTGTCTGTAGGAGCGAGCTTGCTCGCGAAGGTCGTTAACGATGACGCTGGCATCCTGACTGAATGCGGTGCTTATACGTTTTTCGCGAGCAAGCTCGCTCCTACAAAGGAGAAAGTGCGGAATCAAGCCTAAACTCAAACGTAACGATTCATTGCAATACAGCCGGCGCCGCAAACAGCCGTACAGTGTGTTGGCGCACTGGGTTGTGTACAATGTGCGCTGATTTTACGCGATACTTGCCAGCGACCCTCTGTGCCGTATTACAGTCAACGTCAATTCGCCGCCGTTCTCCCGACCCGAGTGCCCATGAACGAACAGTTGCAGCCCCTCAAGAAACAGCCGCGAGCCGGTAAGGCCGGTCGCAGTGGAACCCAGGACGATATCGTCTACGCGCATATCTTCGAGGCGATCCTCGAACAACGCCTGGCGCCCGGTACCAAATTGAGTGAAGAAGCGCTGGGCGAAATCTTCGGCGTCAGCCGCACCATCATTCGCCGCGCGCTGTCGCGCCTGGCCCATGAAGGCGTGGTACTGCTGCGGCCCAATCGTGGTGCGGTAGTGGCCAGCCCGAGCGTCGAGGAAGCCCGCCAGGTATTCCTCGCCCGGCGCCTGGTGGAGCGTGCGATCACTGAATTGGCGGTGCAGCATGCCACGGCCGAGCAACTGGCCGAGCTGCGGCAGATGGTCAACGACGAGCGCGACAGCTTCTCCCGGGGCGATCGCGGCGCGGGCATCCGGCTTTCCGGCGAGTTCCACCTGAAGCTGGCCGAGGCGGCGAAGAATGCGCCGCTGATCAGTTTCCAGCGCAGTCTGGTGTCCCAGACCTCGTTGATCATCGCCCAGTACGAAAGCGGCAACCGCTCGCACTGTTCCTACGATGAGCACACGCAGTTGATCGACGCGATCGAAGCGCGGGATGCGGATTTGGCGGTGAACCTGATGATGCATCACATGGATCACATCGACAGCAAGCTCAACCTCGATGAGGAAAGCGCTTCTGACGATCTGCATGCAGTGTTCTCGCATCTGTTGCAGACAAAGAAGCCGGGGCGCTCGTCTGTAAAACTGTAATTTTCCAGGCTCGCCACTAACTAAATGTGGGAGCGGGCTTGCTCGCGAAGGCGGTGGATCAGTCAGCACATCCAGCGACTGACACACCGCCTTCGCGAGCAAGCCCGCTCCCACATTTGTTTTGTTGTACCTGTTAAATCAGCGTTGGTGCACCAATTGCCCCGCCGCATACGTCTGCAACACCGCCCGGTCATCCCCCAGTGTCATCAACACAAACAGCGTCTCGGCGATGTTATTGGCCTGCTTCAGGCGATAGCTGAGCAGCGGGGTGGCGTTGTAATCCAGTACCAGGAAGTCCGCATCAGTGCCGGGTTGCAGCGTGCCGATCTTGTCTTCCAGACGCAGCGCCCGCGCACCACCCAGGGTCGCCAGGTACAACGACTTGAACGGACTCAAGCGCGCCCCTTGCAGTTGCATCACCTTGTACGCTTCGTTCAGGGTTTGCAGCAGCGAGAAGCTGGTGCCACCGCCGACGTCCGTACCCAGGCCGACATTCAGCTTGTGCTTCTCGGCCATCGGCAGGTTGAACAAACCGCTGCCCAGGAAGAAGTTCGATGTCGGGCAGAACGCGACTGCCGAACCGGCTTCTGCCAACCGCGCGCATTCGTCGTCGCACAGGTGCACACCGTGGGCGAACACCGAGCGTTCACCCAGCAGTTTGTAATGGTCGTACACGTCCAGGTAGCCCTTGCGCTCCGGGAACAGTTCTTTCACCCATTCCACTTCCTGCAGGTTTTCACTGATGTGAGTCTGCATGTAGAGGTCCGGGTATTCCCCCAGCAGCTGCCCGGCGAGGGTCAGTTGTTCAGGTGTACTGGTCGGTGCGAAACGTGGCGTCACCGCGTAGTGCAAACGGCCCTTGCCGTGCCAGCGCTCGATCAGCGCCTTGCTCTCCGCGTAGCCGGATTCGGCGGTGTCGGTCAAATAGTCCGGCGCGTTGCGGTCCATCATTACCTTGCCGGCGATCATCCGCAGGTCGAGCTTCTCGGCCGCTTCAAAAAACGAGTTCACTGACTGCGGGTGCACGCTGCCAAATACCAGCGCGGTGGTGGTGCCGTTGCGCAGCAGTTCCTTGATGAAAATATCCGCGACTTCTTCGGCGTGGGCCTTGTCGGCGAACTGGCTTTCACACGGGAAGGTGTAGGTGTTGAGCCAGTCCAGCAACTGCTCGCCATAGGCACCGACCATGCCGGTCTGTGGCAGGTGGATGTGGGTGTCGATCAGGCCGGGGGTGATCAGCGCGTCCTGGTAATGGGTGACTTCGATGTCGGCGGGCAGGCTGGCGAGCAAGTCGCTGGCGTGGCCAAGGGCACTGATCTGGCCGTTGTCGATCACCAGCAGGCCGTCCTCGAAATATTCGTAGGAGGCTTCGATCCCCACTTCGGCAGGGTCGGCGATGCTGTGCAAAATGGCGGCACGGTAGGCTTTGCGTGTCAAAGGCATGGTCGTCTCAGTTAGTCGCTTGGCTTCGGCGGGATACCGGCAGCAGTTTGGCAATGGGTTCGGCGCTCGCAGTGTGCTGGCCGAAGTTGGCGTTATAGGTGGCGATGATTTCGCCGGCGATGGAGATGGCGATTTCCACAGGCAGTTTGCCTTTGACCTCGGTCAGCCCCATCGGGCAATGCATGCGTTGCAGTTGCGCGGTGTCGAAACCGCGATCCCGCAGGCGGTGTTCAAACTTGACGCGTTTGGTCTTCGAGCCGATCAGGCCGAAGTAGGTGAAGTCATTGCGCTTGAGCAGGGCGGCGGTGAGTTCCAGGTCCAGCGCGTGGTTGTGGGTCATGACGATGCAGTAACTGCCCACAGGCAAGTGGTCGATTTCATCCACCGGCTCTTCGCTGACGATTTTACGCACGCCTTGGGGGATGTGTTCCGGGAATTCCTGTTCCCGGGAATCGATCCAGCGCACCCGGCACGGCAGGCTGGCCAGCAACGGCACCAGCGCGCGGCCCACGTGGCCGGCGCCGAACACCGCGATCTGCGCCTGCACCTGGCCCATGGGTTCGAACAACAGCACCGTCACGCCGCCGCAGCACTGGCCCAGGCTGGCGCCGAGGCTGAAGCGCTCCAGGTGGGTGTTTTGCTGGCCGCGCACAAGCATGTCCCGGGCGATCTGCATCGCCTTGTATTCCAGGTGCCCGCCACCGATGGTGTCGAACGTCTGGGCGGCACTGATGACCATCTTCGAGCCGGCGTTGCGCGGCGTGGAGCCGAGCTCTTCGATGATGGTCACCAGCACGCAGGGTTCACCCTGGTTCTGCAGGTCGGCGAGGGCGCTGATCCAGTTGTTCATGTTTACCTCAGCATCTCTGTTGTCAGTTCGACCGCTATCGCAGGCAAGCCAGCTCCCACATTTGATTGGGTTCACACATCAAAATGTGGGAGCCGGGCTTGCCCGCGATGGCAGCGCCTCGGTCTAGAGCGAAGCCAGCTCGGTTTCCGTTTCCACAGCTTTTGCAGCGGTCAGTTGGCGCATCTGCTCACAGCCCCACAACACCCGCTCCGGCGTCGCCGGTGCATCGATCTTCGGCTGATGGCGATAGTCACCCAGGCTCGCCACGGCGTCCTTGATCGCACACCACGAGGCAATACCGAGCATGAACGGCGGCTCACCCACGGCCTTGGAATGGAACACCGTGTCTTCCGGGTTCTTGCGGTTTTCCACCAGCTTCACCCGCAGGTCCAGCGGCATGTCGGCCACCGCCGGGATCTTGTAGCTGGCCGGGCCGTTGGTCATCAGCTTGCCCTTGTTATTCCACACAAGCTCTTCCATGGTCAGCCAACCCATGCCCTGGATGAAGCCGCCTTCGACCTGGCCGATGTCGATGGCCGGGTTCAGCGAGGCGCCCACGTCATGCAGGATGTCGGTGCGCAGCATCTTGTACTCGCCGGTCAGCGTGTCGACGATCACCTCGCAACAGGCCGCGCCGAACGCAAAGTAGTAGAACGGCCGCCCACGTGCCTGGCTGCGGTCGTAGAAGATTTTCGGGGTCTTGTAGAAGCCCGTGCTGGAGAGCGACACCTGGGCGAAATACGCCTGCTGGATCAGCGCTTCAAAGGTCAGGATGTGATCGCGGACCCGCACATGCCCGTTGTGGAATTCAACGTCGGCCTCGCTGACTTCATATTTGCGCGCGGCAAATTCCACCAGGCGCTGCTTGATGGTTTCGGCGGCATTCTGTGCGGCTTTACCGTTCAGGTCGGCGCCGCTGGAAGCCGCCGTCGGCGAGGTGTTGGGCACCTTGTCGGTGTTGGTGGCGGTGATCTGCACGCGGTCGATTTCCACCTGGAAAATCTCGGCCACCACCTGCGCGACCTTGATGTTCAACCCCTGGCCCATCTCGGTGCCGCCGTGGTTCAGGTGGATGCTGCCGTCGGTGTAGATGTGGATCAGCGCACCGGCCTGGTTGAGGAAACTGGCGGTGAAGGAAATGCCGAATTTTACCGGCGTCAGGGCCAGGCCTTTTTTCAGGATCGGGCTGTTGGCGTTGTAGCGACGGATCGCTTCGCGGCGCTCGAAATACTGGCTGCTTTGTTCGAGTTCGGCGGTCATCTCTTCGAGCATGTTGTGCTCGACGGTCTGGTAGTAGTGGGTGACGTTGCGCTCGGTCTTGCCGTAGTAGTTGGCCTTGCGCACGGCCAGCGGGTCGAGGGCCAGGTGTCGGGCAATCGCGTCCATCACTTCTTCGATGGCGACCATGCCTTGGGGGCCGCCGAAGCCACGGTAAGCGGTGTTGGAGGCGGTGTTGGTCTTGCAGCGGTGGCCGTTGACGGTGGCGTCGCCCAGGTAATACGAGTTGTCGGAGTGGAACATTGCGCGGTCGACAATCGAGTTCGACAGGTCCGGTGAGCAACCGCAGTTGCCCGCCAGGTCCAGGTTGATGCCGTGCAGCCGGCCACTGTCGTCGAAGCCTACGTCGTACTCGATATAGAACGGGTGGCGCTTGCCGGTCATCAGCATGTCTTCGACACGCGGCAGGCGCATTTTGGTCGGCTGGCCGGTGAGGCGTGCGACCACCGCACACAGGCATGCCGGGCTGGCGGCCTGGGTTTCCTTGCCGCCAAAACCACCGCCCATGCGGCGCATGTCGACCACGATTTTGTTCATCGATACGTTGAGTACTTCGGCCACCAGCTTCTGTACTTCGGTGGGGTTTTGCGTGGAGCAGTAGACGATCATGCCGCCGTCTTCGGTGGGCATCACCGAGGAGATCTGGGTTTCCAGGTAGAAGTGTTCCTGGCCGCCGATGTGCAGGGTGCCCTGGATACGGTTCTTCGCGGTCGCCAGTGCGCCCGCCGAATCACCGCGCTGGTGGGTGTGGCTGTCGAGCACGAAATGTTTTTTGCGAAACGCCTCGACCACGTCCAGCACCGGCTCCAGGTCTTCGTATTCGATCACAGCGGCCATCGCCGCCTTGCGTGCGGTTTCCAGGTCGCGGGCGGCGACGGCCAGCACCACCTGGCCGACGAACTGCACGGTGTCGATGGCCAGCAACGGGTCGCCGGGCATCAACGGGCCGATGTCTTTCAGACCCGGCACGTCTTCGTGGGTGATGACGATGCGCACGCCTTCAAAGGCGTAGCAGGGCGCGGTGTCGATGCTAAGGATCTTCGCGTGGGCGCGGTCCGACATGCGTGCGTAGAGGTGCAACTGGTTGGGAAATTCCAGGCGGTCATCGATGTACTGCGCTTCGCCCGAGACATGCTTGGCGGCGCTGTCGTGCTTGACGCTGCGACCGACGCCGCTGGTCAGGTCCTTGGCAAACAATTCGGCGAGTTCGGCCTGGGATTTTTCCACGGCGTGATGGTTAGACATAAGCGGTCACCCGAGTCTCGATGTGCGGCGTTTGCAGTTCGATGAAGTATTTGCGCAGCAGGTTCTGTGCGCTGAGCAGGCGGTATTCCTTGCTGGCGCGGAAGTCCGACAGCGGAGTGAAATCCTCGGCCAGGGCCGCGCAGGCTTTTTCCACGGTGGCGGAATTCCAGGTGGCGCCGTTCAGTACGGCTTCGCAGTTCTTCGCGCGTTTTGGGGTGGCGGCCATGCCGCCGAACGCCACGCGGGCATCGTCGATCACACCGTTAGTGATCTTCAGGTTGAAGGCCGCGCAGACGGCAGAGATGTCATCGTCCAGGCGCTTGGAAACCTTGTAGGCACGGAACAGCGGCACGCCTTTGGGCACAATGATTTTCTCGATGAATTCGCTGTCCTGGCGGGCAGTGACGCGGTAGTCGATGAAATAGTCTTCCAGCGCCAGGGTACGGCGGGTGTTGCCCTTGCACAGCACGATCTGCGCACCGAGGGCGATCAGCAGTGGCGGCGAGTCACCGATGGGCGAGGCGTTGCCGATATTGCCGCCCAGGGTGCCCTGGTTGCGGATCTGCAACGAGGCGAAGCGGTGGAGCAATTCACCGAAGTCCGGGTATTCGTTGTTGAGTGCGCTGTAGCAGTCGGAGAGTGAGGTGGCGGCGCCGATTTCCAGGCGGTCGTCGAAGCTTTCGATGCGCTTCATCTCTTCGATATTGCCGACGTAGATCATCACCGGCAGCGTGCGGTGGAACTGGGTGACTTCCAGCGCGAGGTCGGTGCCGCCGGCCAACAGCCGGGCTTGTGGGTAAGCGTCGTAAAGGTCCGCCAGGTCGGCGACGGTCAGCGGCACCAGGCAGCGTTTGTCGCCGCTGTTCAACTCGCCGGTTTGCGTCGGGGCGATGGCTTTCAGGCGGGCGATGGTGTCGGCCTGGCGACTGTCGAACTGGTCCTGGGGCTTGTTGCAGCAGGCCTGTTCGGCGGCGGCAAGAATCGGGCGATAGCCGGTGCAGCGGCAGAGGTTGCCGGCCAGGGCTTCGTGGGCCTTTTGGCTGTCGGGTGCATCACTGTTCTTTTGCAGGGCGAACAGCGACATCACAAAGCCCGGGGTGCAGAAGCCGCATTGCGAACCGTGGCACTCCACCATGGCCTGTTGCACGCTGTGGAGTTGGCCCTGGTGCTTGAGGTCTTCGACGCTGATCAGTTGTTTGCCATGCAGGGACGAGACAAACGTCAGGCACGAATTGAGGCTGCGATAGCGAATCTGCTCGGCGCCCTGATCGTCGGTGTGCAACTCGCCGACTACCACGGTGCAGGCGCCACAGTCGCCGCTGGCGCAGCCTTCCTTGGTGCCGGATTTGCCCAGGTGCTCACGCAAATAGTTGAGCACGGTCAGGTTCGGGTCCAGGGCGTGCTCGCTACGGAGCTCCTGGTTTAGTAAAAACTGGATCACGGAAGGCCTCGCAGACTCATTATTGTTGTTAACCGCTTTGCGCCGAATCTAGTCATGTCTGACTTTTCGGTCAACGATTTTCTGACCGAAAGGTCAAGAAAATGCGATATCAACATCCTTAATTATGGTCCAGTTCTCTGGAACCGCCGTTTTTGGGGGCTTCTGGACTTTAATGGCTGCTTATTTCATGCCAAATTCCGCTCTGTGGGCCGTACGCCATCAACCGGCAAGTGCGCTACACTGCCGCGCTTGTACCGATAGAAGATTTTGAAGGGAAAACATGACGTTCAAGGCGCCGGATAGTCTTGCCGAGCAAATCGCTCACCACCTCGCCGAACGTATCATTCGCGGCGATCTCAAGCCTGGGGAGCGGATCCAGGAGCAGAAGGTCACACTGGCGCTGAATGTCAGTCGTGGTTCCGTGCGCGAAGCCTTGCTGATCCTCGAGCGCCGGCACCTGATTGCGATCCTGCCGCGCCGTGGCGCCCACGTCACCGAGCTGACGGCCCACAAGGTGCAAAGCCTGTGCACGCTGATGGGCGAGCTGTACATCCTGCTGGGCAATGCGGTCGCCGCCGGCTGGCAGACCCAGGCCGACATGGCGCCGTTCGTGCAAATCCAGCAGCGCCTGATCGCCAGCTTCGAACGCCAGGACATCCGCGCCTTCGTCGAAGAGAGCTTCAACGTGATGCGTGCCGCCTATCCGTTCGCCAACAACCCGTACCTGCAGGAAACCGTCGAGAACCTGCAGCCGGCGATGAACCGCGCCTATTACCTGGCGCTGGATCAGCGCAAGGCGTCCATGAGCGAGTACCTGGTGCTGTTCGAGCAATTGCTCGCCGCCGTGCTGGCCCGTGACCTGCCGCAGATTCGCCTGGTGCTCTCGGCCTACGGCGAGCGCAGTTGCTCGCTGGTCATTGCTGCGTTGGCGGAAGCCTAAGCGTGCGGCTCAAGTGCATCAAACTGGCGGGGTTCAAATCCTTCGTCGACCCGACCACGGTGAACTTCCCCAGTAACATGGCGGCAGTGGTCGGGCCCAATGGCTGCGGCAAGTCGAACATCATCGACGCCGTACGCTGGGTGATGGGCGAGAGCTCCGCAAAAAACCTGCGTGGCGAGTCGATGACCGACGTCATCTTCAACGGCTCAACCAGCCGCAAGCCGGTGAGCCAGGCCAGCATCGAACTGGTGTTCGACAATTCCGACGGCACTCTGGTGGGCGAGTACGCGGCCTATGCGGAAATCTCCATTCGCCGCAAAGTGACCCGCGACAGTCAGAACAGCTACTTCCTCAACGGCACCAAGTGTCGCCGCCGGGACATCACCGACATCTTCCTCGGTACCGGCCTGGGCCCGCGCAGCTATTCGATCATCGAACAGGGGATGATCTCCAAGCTGATCGAAGCCAAGCCCGAAGACCTGCGTAACTTTATCGAGGAAGCGGCCGGCATCTCCAAGTACAAGGAGCGCCGGCGCGAGACCGAAAACCGTATCCGCCGTACCCATGAAAACCTTGCCCGCCTGACTGACCTGCGTGAAGAGCTGGAGCGCCAGCTGGAGCGCCTGCACCGCCAGGCCCAGGCCGCCGAGAAGTATCAGGAATACAAGGGCGAGGAGCGTCAGCTCAAGGCGCAACTGTCGGCCCTGCGCTGGCAGGCATTGAATGACCAGGTGGGTCAGCGCGAAGCGATCATCGGCACCCAGGAAATCAGCTTCGAAGCCCTGGTGGCCGAGCAGCGCAATGCCGACGCGAGCATCGAGCGCCTGCGGGACGGTCACCATGACCTGTCCGAGCGCTTCAATCTGGTGCAGGGGCGCTTCTATTCGGTGGGCGGCGATATCGCCCGGGTCGAGCAGAGCATCCAGCACGGCCAGCAGCGTTTGCGCCAGTTGCAGGACGACTTGAAAGAAGCCGAGCGTGCGCGCCTGGAAACCGAATCGCACCTGGGCCACGACCGCACCTTGCTGCTGACCCTTGGGGAGGAGCTGGACATGCTCACTCCCGAGCAGGAAGTCACCAGCGCCGCTGCCGAGGAAGCCGCTGCGGCCCTGGAAGAATCCGAAACCACCATGCACGCCTGGCAGGAGCAGTGGGACACGTTCAACCTGCAATCTGCCGAGCCGCGCCGCCAGGCTGAGGTGCAGCAGTCACGCATCCAGCAACTGGAAACCAGCATGGAGCGCCTGGCCGAGCGTCAGCGGCGCCTGGTGGAAGAGCGCGTGCTGCTCGCTGCCGACCCGGAAGATGCAGCGATCCTCGAACTGAGCGAGAAACTCGCCGAAAGCGAAATGACGCTGGAAGAACTGGAAGCCAGCGAAGAACAACAAGTGGAGCGCCTCGAGCAATTGCGTCAGCAACTGCAGCAGGCGACCCAGGCACAGCAGCAGGCCCAGGGCGATTTGCAGCGGCTCAACGGCCGGTTGGCCTCCCTGGAAGCCTTGCAGCAAGCGGCGCTTGACCCGGGCACCGGCACGGCTGAATGGCTGCGTGACCAACACCTGGCCGAGCGTCCGCGCCTGGCCGAAGGCCTGAAGGTTGAAGCCGGTTGGGAGCTGGCGGTGGAAACCGTGCTCGGCGCCGACCTGCAAGCGGTGCTGGTGGATGATTTTGGCGGGTTTGACCTGGCGGGTTTTGCCCAGGGCGATCTGCGTTTGCTCAGCCCGGCGGCGGACGGCACTCGCGTGCCGGGCAGCCTGCTGGATAAAGTGGAGGCGGCGATTGACCTGTCGCCCTGGCTCGGCCAGGTCAAGCCGGTCGACAGCCTTGAGCAGGCCCTGGCCCAGCGCGGGCAGTTGGCCGCCGGGCAAAGCCTGATCAGCCGTGATGGCTTTTGGGTCGGCCGGCACTTTTTGCGGGTACGGCGTGCCAGCGAAGCGGAAAGCGGCGTATTGGCCCGTGGCCAGGAAATCGTCAACCTGACCGCCGAGCGCGAAGAGCGCGAAGCCACACTCGAGTCCCTGGAAAACCAGCTGCAAACCCTGCGCGCCACCCAGCGCCAGCAAGAGACCGGCCGCGAACACCTGCGCCGGCTGTTGCAGGACGAAGCGCGCCAGCAGGGCGAATTGAAAGCCCAGCTCTCGGCGAGCAAGGCCAAGGTCGAGCAACTGACCCTGCGCCGCACCCGGCTCGACGAAGAAGTGGCCGAGATGGGCGAGCAACGCGCCCTCGAACACGAACAAGTCGGCGAAGCACGCCTGCAATTGCAGGAAGCCCTCGACAGCATGGCCCTGGACACCGAGCAGCGCGAGTTGCTGCTGGCCCAGCGCGACAGCTTGCGCGAGCGCCTCGACCGGGTGCGCCAGGAAGCTCGCCAGCACAAGGATCACGCCCATCAATTGGCCGTGCGCCTCGGCTCCCTGCGGGCGCAGCACGACTCCACGCGCCAGGCCCTTGAGCGCCTGGAAATGCAGTCCGAACGCCTGACCGAAAAACGCGAGCAACTGAGCCTCAACCTGGAGGAGGGCGAGGCCCCGCTGGAAGAGCTGCGCCTGAAGCTTGAAGAGTTGCTCGACAAGCGCATGACCGTCGACGAAGAGCTCAAGACCGCCCAAATCGCCCTGGAAGACGCCGACCGCGAACTGCGCGACGCGGAAAAACGCCGGACCCAGGCCGAGCAACAGTCGCAACTGATCCGGGGCCAGCTCGAACAGCAGCGCATGGAATGGCAGGCCCTGACGGTGCGCCGCAAAACCCTGCAAGACCAGTTGCTGGAAGACGGCTACGACCTGCACGGCGTGCTCAATACCCTGACCGCCGAGGCCAACGAGAAAGAAGCCGAAGAAGAACTTGAGCGGATTGCCGCGCGCATTCAACGACTCGGCGCGATCAACCTCGCGGCCATCGACGAGTACCAGCAGCAGTCCGAGCGCAAACGTTATCTGGATGCGCAGAACGCCGATCTTGTCGAAGCGCTGGATACCCTGGAAAACGTGATCCGCAAGATCGACAAGGAAACCCGTAATCGCTTCAAAGATACCTTTGATCAGATTAATGGCGGTTTACAGGCGTTATTCCCGAAAGTTTTCGGTGGTGGCAGCGCTTACTTGGAACTGACGGGCGAAGATCTACTCGATACAGGGGTAACGATCATGGCGCGGCCTCCGGGCAAGAAGAACAGCACCATCCATTTGTTGTCTGGTGGCGAGAAGGCACTGACCGCATTGGCCCTGGTATTTGCGATCTTCAAGTTGAACCCGGCGCCGTTTTGCATGCTCGACGAAGTTGACGCCCCGCTGGATGACGCTAACGTTGGACGGTACGCCCGACTGGTTAAAGAGATGTCCCAGACGGTGCAGTTCATCTATATCACCCACAACAAGATCGCCATGGAAATGGCCGATCAATTGATGGGCGTGACGATGCACGAGCCGGGCTGTTCGCGATTGGTGGCGGTGGATGTCGAAGAGGCGATGGCGCTGGTGGAATCCTGAGCCGCAGGTCGAAGGAGGATTTTCAGCAGGACGTAAGGTGATTTACCGGTCTGGGAAAAGTGGCAAATGGACATATTTGTTCAAGGCATTTTGACAGACGGTGTAAAGTTATCTTTGGTCGTGCTAGTTTAATGTCAAATTTTCGTATGCGTGGGCAAAACGTCATTCAGAACATAGAGTTGGCGCCACGTTTTAAAGCGGTTTGCACGGTGCTAAACCCCTTATTTTTCAGCATTTTTTATTAGAGGCACGGGATTACATGGAAATCGGTCTGCGCGAGTGGCTGATCGTCATCGGCATTATTGTCATTGCCGGTATTCTTTTTGATGGCTGGCGCCGGATGCGTGGCGGCAAGGGCAAGTTGAAATTTCGCCTGGACCGCAACCTGTCCAATTTGCCGGACGACGACGGCAGCGCCGAGCTGCTGGGGCCACCGCGTGTCCTGGACAACCATAAAGAACCTCACCTGGACGAGCACGACCTGCCGTCGATGAGCGCACCGGTGCGTGAAGCCCGTGAACCCAAGCGCGGCAAGCGCAGCGCGGCCAGCGAGCCATCCCAGGGCGACCTGAACCTGGACCTGGAAGAAGGCCCGAGCTTCAGCAGCCGTGATGACGACTTCCCGGATGAGTCCCCGGCCAAGAGCGCCCATAAAGAATCCGTCAAGGACCAGCCGGCTGCCGAAGAGGTGCTGGTGATCAGCGTGATCTGCCGTGACGCCGCCGGCTTCAAGGGCCCGGCCCTGCTGCAGAATATTCTGGAAAGCGGTCTGCGCTTTGGCGAGATGGATATTTTCCATCGCCACGAAAGCATGGCCGGCAACGGCGAAGTCCTGTTCTCCATGGCCAATGCGGTCAAGCCGGGCATCTTCGATCTGGACGACATCGACCATTTCAGCACTCCGGCGGTGAGCTTCTTCCTCGGCTTGCCGGGCCCGCGTCACCCGAAACAAGCGTTCGACGTGATGGTGGCGGCAGCTCGCAAGCTGTCCCAGGAACTCAACGGCGAACTCAAGGACGATCAACGCAGCGTCCTGACCGCCCAGACCATCGAGCATTACCGTCAGCGCATCGTCGAGTTCGAGCGTCGTGCCCTGACACAGAAGCGCTAAGGTCCAAGCTTAAGCGTTGCCTGTAGAATCCATGCACTAACATATTGAGCAGCTTCGGCTGCTCTTTTGCTTTATGAGAGAACACCCATGACCGCCGCCCACACCCGCATCCTCGAACTGCGCGCTGAACTGGATCAGCACAACTACCGTTACCACGTCCTCGACGAGCCGAGCATTCCGGACGCCGAGTACGACCGTTTGTTCCACGAGCTCAAGGCGCTTGAAGCCGAGCACCCGGAGCTGGTAACCCGTGATTCACCGACGCAGCGGGTCGGCAGTGCGGCATTGTCTGCGTTCACTCAGGTACGCCACGAAATCCCGATGCTCAGCCTCGGCAACGCCTTTGATGAAAGTACCATGCTGGAATTCGATCGCCGGGTCACTGAAGGCCTGGACCTGCCCGTGGGCGACCTGTTTGGCGGTGGCGCAGCGGTGGAGTACAGCTGCGAGCCGAAGCTCGATGGCCTGGCGGTCAGCCTGCTGTATCAGGACGGTGAGCTGGTGCGTGGCGCCACCCGCGGCGATGGCACCACTGGCGAAGACATCAGCGTCAACGTGCGTACCGTACGCAACATTCCTTTGAAACTGCACGGCACCGGCTGGCCGGCGACCCTCGAAGTGCGCGGCGAAGTATTCATGTCCAAGGCCGGTTTCGAGCGGCTGAACGCCACCCAGCTGGAAGTTGGCGGCAAGACCTTCGCCAACCCGCGCAACGCGGCGGCGGGTAGCCTGCGTCAGCTGGACTCGAAGATCACCGCCAGCCGTCCGCTGGAGTTCTGCTGCTATGGCGTGACCACGGATATCAGCGACACCCACATCGGCAACCTGCAACAGCTGAAGAAGTGGGGCATGCCCATCAGCCATGAGCTGAAGCTGGCCAAGGGGATTCAGGATTGCCTCGACTACTACCGCGATATCGGTGAGCGCCGCAACGCCTTGCCCTATGAAATCGACGGCGTGGTGTTCAAGGTCAACAGCATTGCCTACCAGCGGGAGCTGGGCTTTCGTGCCCGCGAGCCGCGCTGGGCAATTGCCCATAAATTCCCGGCCATGGAAGAGCTGACCGAGCTGCTTGACGTTGAATTCCAGGTCGGCCGCACCGGCGCTGTGACACCCGTGGCACGCTTGAAACCGGTCAAGGTCGCGGGTGTGACCGTGTCCAACGCCACACTGCACAACATGGACGAGGTGGCACGCCTGGGCCTGATGATCGGCGACACGGTGATCATCCGCCGTGCCGGTGATGTGATTCCGCAGGTGGTGTCGGTTGTCACCGAGCGTCGCCCGGAAAACGCCCGCGCGGTGCAGATCCCCGAGAGTTGCCCGGTGTGCGGCTCCCACGTTGAGCGTACCCAACTGGTCAAGCGCAGCAAGGGCAAGGAAACCGTCAGTGAAGGCGCGGTGTACCGCTGCGTCGGGCGCCTGGCCTGTGGTGCGCAGCTCAAGCAGGCGATCATCCATTTCGTTTCGCGCCGGGCCATGGACATCGATGGCCTGGGCGACAAGACCATCGAGCAACTGGTGGACGAAAAACTCATCGGCTCGCCGGCGGATCTCTACAAGCTCAAGTACGAACAGATCATCGACCTGGAAGGTTTTGCCGACGTTTCCAGCAAGAAGCTGATTGCCTCTATTGAAAACAGCAAGACGCCAACCCTCGCACGGTTTATCTACGCTCTGGGCATTCCCGATGTGGGCGAGGAGACGGCCAAGGTGCTGGCGCGCTCGCTGGCATCCCTGGAGCGCGTGCAGCAGGCCTTGCCGGAAGTGCTGACGTACTTGCCGGACGTTGGCCTGGAAGTGGCCCACGAGATTCACAGCTTCTTTGAAGACAGCCATAACCAGGATGTGATTGGCGCCCTGATCTCGAAGGACGAGTGCGGCCTGGAGTTGCAGGAGCAGGGCGACCTGAGCGCCGAGTTTGCGGCCAGCACCACGTTGGGCGGCTTGCTCGACAAGCTGCACGTGCCGTCCGTGGGCCCGGGCGCCGCGCAGAAACTCGCCGACAAATTCGGCTCCCTCGAAGGCGTGATCAAGGCCGACTGGCTCGACATGCGCCAGGCGTTGCCGGAGAAGCAGGCCAAGGCCGTCCGGGACTTTTTTGATATTGAAGAAAACGCCCGGCGTGCGCTGGCCATCGAGCAACAGCTCAAGGACTTCGGCATGCACTGGCAGAGTGAGAAGAAAGTCGTCGAAGGCTTGCCCGAGGCCGGTCACACCTGGGTGCTCACCGGCTCCCTGGAACTGATGAGCCGCGATGTTGCCAAGGAAAAACTCGAAAGCCTGGGCGCCAAGGTGGCGGGCTCGGTGTCGGCGAAAACCTATTGCGTGGTCGCCGGGCCGGGCGCGGGTTCGAAGCTCGCCAAGGCCACTGAGCTGGGCTTGAAAGTGCTGGATGAAGAGGCGTTCGTGGCACTTTTGGCCAAGCACAACATCACGGTCTGATGATCGTTCCCACGCTCTGCGTGGGAACGCCGCCCTGGACGCTCTGCGTCCGCTCTGAAAGGTGCGACGCGGAGCGTCACTGGATGCATTCCCACGCGGAGCGTGGGAACGATCTCTCCCGGGCAATGCTCTAGTCTGATGATCGTTCCCACGCTCTGCGTGGGAACGCCGCCCTGGACGCTCTGCGTCCGCTCTGAAAGGTGCGACGCGGAGCGTCACTGGATGCATTCCCACGCGGAGCGTGGGAACGATCTCTCTCGGGCAATGCTCTAGTATTGGCAAGCCTCCCGGAGAGATCGCCATGTACCGCTTCTTCGAACAGCTCAGTTCGCGCATCGCCGCACCGTTCATGGCCGAGACCTCGCGCAACAGCAAGGTCTGGCAGTGCCGCTGTGGGCAATCGCTGTTCTTTCGCAACAGCCAGTGCCTGGCCTGCTCGGCGCTGCTGGGCTATCAGCCGGAGCAGAGTCGCCTGTCCTCCCTGCAGCCCGGCCCGTACGCCGACACCTGGCTGCTGGACGCCGACCCTGAAGCCGGCGCATTTCGTCGCTGCGCCAACCTTGACACGCCGGCCGCGTGCAACTGGTTGCTGCCCGCCGACAACGGCCAGGCCTTGTGCGTGGCCTGCAGCCTGAACCGCACCATCCCCGACCTGTCGATCCCCGAAAACCCCGAACGCTGGCGCAAGGTCGAAACCGCCAAGCGTCGTCTGGTGGCCCAACTCATCAGCCTGGGCTTGCAGGTGATTCCCAAGGCGGTGGATGAAGACACCGGCCTGGCCTTCGATTTTGTCGGCATCGACCTGGAAGGCAACGCGCCCACCACCGGCCACGCCAATGGCCTGATCACCCTCGATATCAAGGAAGCCGATGACGCTCATCGCGAGCAGATCCGCGTACAGATGCGCGAGCCTTACCGCACCTTGCTCGGTCACTTCCGTCACGAGGTCGGCCATTACTACTGGGACCGCCTGATCGCCAACAGCCATTGGCTGGAGCCGTTCCGCACGCTGTTCGGTGACGAGCGCGCCAGCTACGCCGACGCCCTGGAGCAGCACTACCAGAACGGCCCGCGCCCGGACTGGCAGCAAACCTGCGTCAGCGCCTACGCCACCATGCACCCGTGGGAAGACTGGGCGGAAACCTGGGCGCATTACCTGCACATGATGGACGCCGTCGACACCGCGCTGGGCTTCGGCATGAGCGCCCGGGAGATGGACCTGGATTACCAACCGTTCCCCCTCAGCACCCTCTACGACCCCGGGCATCCCGGCGGCACGGCGTTCCTGTCATTCGTCAATGCGTGGATCGAACTGGCCGGCATGCTCAACGAACTGTCCCGCAGCATGGGCCAGCCGGATTTCTATCCGTTCGTCCTGCCGCCGGCGGTGATTGCCAAGCTGCACTTCATTCACCTGGTGATCCAGCAAGAGGGCGGTCGGGCAGATGAGGTCGTGCTTTTGTAGGAGCAAGCTTGCTCCTGCAGCCAAGTACTTGAACCATCAGATATTTTTAATCCCGCGCCAACGGTTGTAACTTCCGATGAGATCGGTACAATGGCGCGGCTTGCCGAGAGGCGAGCGTCGTTATGGTGACCCCATCGGTCCCCCCGCAACGATTACCCGTGAACCTGGTCAGAGCCGGAAGGCAGCAGCCACAGCGGGAACATTGTGTGCCGGGGTGTGGCTGGTGGGGTTGCCTCCATAACGCAACCCTCCTTGATTAAAAAAATACTTTTATGAAGCCCTTCGCTGACATTCGTCATCTGCGAAGCGATTTCTGCTGTTCGCTCATCAGGGTTACTGACGGTACAGCGGGAACTCTCCCATGGCCGGAATCACTTCTGCGCGCAACCTCGCCATGTGCCCGGGCAACTCCTGTCGTGCGGCAGGCGTGTCGGACGGGATGTTCTTGGCAAAGTGGAAGCTGATGATTTGGCCGGTCCCGTTGTCCTTGTAGTATTTGAAGATATTGAACTCAAAGAAGCTGCCGTCCTTGCGTGTGGAGGTCGGATAAAACAGCAGCACGTAGATCGCATCGGTTTTCTCGTCTGAAAACATCTCCACCGGAAGGTTGGGGTATTCCTGTTTGTGGGCCTGCGCGGTCAGGTTGGCAAGATCCCGGGGCTCGTTGCCGGTGGTCTGGGGCGGCGCGAGGCGAAAATCCACCAGTTCGCTCCAGGCGTTGACGCTTTCTGGTGCGAGGAAATACTCCCAGAGCGGAACGTTGCCCCGGGCCTGGTATTTCAGGACGTATGTTTTCCCTGCAAACACCACCGACTTTGTCTCGGCGATCGACGGGCGGGACAGGTCCGGCGGCGCCACAGGCGGTTTGGATGCACAGCCGAACAGCAGCAGGACAGTCGATACCACGATTAGCCAACGCATGGGCACCTCCTGTGTCACGGCTTAGTGCTGTTGATGTGGTCGGCGATGCTGGCGAGCGTTGCGCTCCATTGTGCAACGGTTTGTTCTGAAGGCATTTCTCTCCAGGTCCTGGAAACCTTGTACGTGTCGCCCCCTAATTGATAGGCAAAATGCCTCAAGGTCATGACGTTGCCGTTCGCCTGTGTGCAGATCACCGACCAGCCCATATACGGGGTGCTGGTATCTCCCATGTCAGTCTGGCTGATATGTGTTTTGCAGTTCTTCTCGGCGGCCCGGGTATCGGAATCACGGGCCGCGCTTGGCGGTTGATTCTGGCCCGGCAACACAAACAGGGTGATCTCGTCTTTTCCGGTGTCGGCAGACCACTTGTATCGTTTTACCCCGGCATTCGCGAACGCTGATGCCATCTCGTCATCGTTTTTGGTTTGCCATTGCGGACCTTTTGGCGTTACCGCCTTGAGCAAGTAGCCCGCAAAATCTTCTGCGTGGGTGTTTGGCGAGACGAAGAGCAATCCGCTGATGGCACAGGCAATAAAGGTCGATTTCATGTCAGTCCCTGGACGTCATTGTTAGATGTCAGGACGACAATGCATCCTGCGAAACAGACAGTAGCGCAGGTAGTGGCAAAGTGCCCAGTCCGTTTAAAAATTATTCCCAGGGAAGACGTCAGTGAGGGATTGCTCACATCCTTAAAACCTTGCGCTGGACAAGCCAAATTCGCCTTGTTAGTTTGCGCCAGCGACATATTTCTAAATATGTCGGTGGCACATGGATGATATTAAAGTGATGGCGCTTTATGGCTCATCTACTCCAACTCACAAGGATGTCAGTAATGAAAAGCCTGCAAGGGTTGCCCACTCTCATCAGCGCTTCCGTCGGTGCGCCGGGCAAAGCCCGCAACTTGCCCGCCGATGTTCAATGCATCCAGTATTTATTCAACTTGATCATTCCCAAGTTGGGTTTCCCCCTGGCGGAAAATGGCAAATGCGACGGCCAGTTGGTGCAGTGCATCAGCCAGTATCAGTTCCGCCACCTCAAATACGCGCATCCCGATGGTGTTATCGACCCCACCGGGCGCACCTTCAATAGCCTGATCGAAGAGGCGGTGAAGGTGCCGGTCAAGCCGAACCCGACCCTGCGTATTCCGACGTTCCTCAATGTGTTCGGCAACACCGGCGCGGACATGGTCCAGGCCACGGTCGACCACTATCTGGACCGCATGCGGGCGATGATCGAGGCCGAGCGGCGCAACCGGCAGATGATGCTCCAGGCCACGTGCGACGGCGGCACGACGCTGACGGATACGGACTTCCAGAACGCTGCCACGCAGTTGGGTAACGGGATTTCGGTCAATATCATCAAGGCCTTCGCCACGGTGGAGTCGGGCGGGCGCTCCGGGTTCGGCCCGGCCAAGTTGCCGGTGATCGCCTTTGAAGGGCACCATTTTCGCAAGTACACCAAGAGTAAATACGACCAGACCCACCCGCTGTTGTCGTACCCCTACGTGAAGAAGGCCGGGCCCCAGTGGAAGGCCAATAACAAGGACCAGACCAAGGCCTGGGAAACCATGGCCACCGCCTTTGCGCTGGATCAGGAAGCGGCCTTGAAGTCGGCCTCCTGGGGCATGTTTCAGATAATGGGCTCCAACTTCACGGCATGCGGTTATAAAACGGTGTTTGAATTTGTGGTGGCCATGAAGATTAATGCCGGGCATCAACTAAAGGCCTTCCTCGGTTTTTGCAGCCAGAGCCCGGCCCTGGTCAAGGCCATGAAGAACAAGGATTACGCCGCCATGGCGCTGAACTATAACGGCAAGGATTATGGCGACTATGACCAACGCATCAAAAAAGCCTACGAAGCACTTGAAGGGAAAAAATAGAATGCCGTTCAAACGTTGCGTGTCCCGATTGCTGGTTGCCTCTTTCGTGTGTGTTGCTGCAGGTGCGCCGGCGTTTGCCGCTACGCTGCACTCGGGCAAGTACGAAGGGCTGATGCTGGCCGTGACGCCCGAGCATCAGGTGGAGGGGTTTTATGCCGAGGAAATGGGCGAGGGCGTGACCCGCTCGTGCACGTTCTTCCTGCAGGGCAAGGTCGACGGTGCGAAGGCATCGGTGTCGACATGGCTGGATGAGGCCTATCCGGGTACCGTCGCGGCTTCCTCGGACGGTGTGATGCTGACCGTGGAGAAGGGCCGCGAACATCCCGGCTGCATCAACGTGTTGATGCCGGAAATTGCCACCGGCCTGGACCTGACCCAGACCGCTGCCAAGAAATGGATTGGCCTGGTGACCGTTTCGTCCGACAAGGCCTTCCTGCAGAAGACCCCGGACGCCAAGGCCAGTCATCGTGCCTACGTGGTCAAGGACGATGTGGTCGCGGTACTGGCGTTCAAGGATGGCTGGGCCCAGGTCGAGTTCATCAATGGCGAAGGCCGCTCTTCCAAGGGCTGGATCAGCCAGGACCAGTACGCCAGGCTGGTCCCCGCAAAAGGCTGAAGATGCTGCTGCGCCCGCGCGTAGCGGGGCGAAAACCGGTTAGCCGAAAGTCTCCCGCAACAGCCCCGCAAAGGCATCCCGCGCCAGATGGCGTTGGGTGTCTTTGTGCCAGAACAGCAGGTTATCCACCGCCGCCAATTCGTCGAAGCGGTAGGACGTCAATTGGTTGGCCTGCTCGTAGCGCGCCAGGATGCCTTCCGGCGCCAGTGCCACGCCAATCCCCGCGCTGACGCAGCCAATGATCGTGCCCCAACTGGCATAACTTGCGATGGCAGGCTTGATGTCGTGGGGCTTGAGCCAGTTCTCCAGGGCTGCGCGATACGGGCAGCCGGGCGGCCACACCA
Organism: Pseudomonas sp. NPDC087814; assembly: GCF_044742865.1. Taxonomy (NCBI): domain Bacteria; kingdom Pseudomonadati; phylum Pseudomonadota; class Gammaproteobacteria; order Pseudomonadales; family Pseudomonadaceae; genus Pseudomonas; species Pseudomonas sp. NPDC087814. The sequence continues at coordinate 305,761 of NZ_JBIUVK010000002.1, forward strand.
GCAGCGTGCGGCCGGCCAGGTCCCGGGCGTCCTCGATGGGTGCGCTGGAGGCGCTGGTAATCAGCACCAGGCGCTCGCTGTAGACCACGCTTTGTTCGAGCTTCGGGCGTTTGCCGCCGGCGGCCACCAGCGCGGCGTCGATGCGGTGATGTTGCAGGTCATCGAGTAACTGCGCCCAGGCGCCGGTCACCAGTTCCAGTTCTACCTGTGGATAGCGCCGATGGTATTCGGCCAGCAGCGGCGGCAGGCGGCCACTGGCGCTGGACTCCACTGCACCGATGCGCAGCTTGCCGCGGGGAATCGCGTTGCTGTCGACGGCACGCTTGGACTCTTCCACCAGCGCGAGGATGCGCTCGCAGTAGTCGAGAAACACTTCCCCTGCGGCACTGATCGCCAACCCGCGCCCGGCGCGAATGAACAGCGGGGTACCCAACTCGCTTTCCAGTTGCTTGATGCGTGTGGTGATGTTGGACGGCACGCAGTGCAGTTGCAGGGCGGCCTGGGCCACGCTGCCGGTTTGTGCCACGGCTTTCACCATTTTCAGTTGGGCCAGTTCCATCGCTCAGTTCCAGTGATTACAGAAGTCAGAAACGGTTAATTGTCCTGCGCCTTGCCGGGGCCAAGACTGGCGGCATTCCCACTGCTGGACGCCGTTCATGAAAGCCCCGTCACCTGTAAAGCTTACGCTAGTCACTGCCAGCGTCATCCTCTGTTGGGCGTATTCGCCGATTGGCGTGCATCTGGCCTTGCACAGCTACAGCCCTGGCCAGTTGGCCTTGGGACGGTTCCTGATTGCTTCGGTATTGATGGCCGGCGTGGCGTTGGTCATGAGGATCGAGCGGCCACGTCTGCGGGACCTGCCGTGGTTGCTGGTGCTGGGCTTCTTCGGGATTTTCCTGCATCACCTGACGATCAATTTCGGCCAGCAATTTGTCACGGCCGCTGCCTCCAGTGTGCTGGCGCAGTCGGTTCCGCTATTTACGGTGCTGGTGGCGTTTTTCGGCTTGAAGGAGCGAGTTACCGGCTGGCGCTGGGGTTGCGTGCTGCTGGGCTTGAGCGGGGTGCTGGTGGTGATCTGGGGCGAGCATGGCCTGGGGCAGATTGATCCCCGTGGACTGATGATCCTGCTGGCGGCGCTGTCGTGGAGCCTTTATTTCACCATCCAGAAACACTATTCCCGGCGCTACAGCCCGCTGACCACGGTGTGCTACACCGTGTGGTCGGGCACCTTGCTGCTGTGTGTGTATTTGCCGGGTTTGCCGGCGGTGGTGTCGCAATCATCGACCCAAGCCAACTGGGCGGTGTTGTTGCTCGGCGCCTTTCCCAGCGCCCTGGCGTACCTGGCCTGGGCCTATGTGTTGCGGCATGTCGAGGTCAGCCGCGCGTCAGTGGCGTTGTACCTGGTGCCGCCGGTGGCGATGGTGATGGCCGCCACGCTGCTGGGCGAGCAGGTTTCGCTGCGCGTGGTGCTGGGTGGCCTGATCGTGCTGGCCAGTGTCGGCGCCATCAGCCTCGAAGGGCGCTGGCGCCGCAAGCCGTTACGGGTTCACGGTGAACACCCGCAGGCGGTGACCGTCGGGGTCCTGGGCGACAAAGGTGTAGCCGAAGTCCACCTCGACCGGTGACTGGATGATGCTCATCCCGAGTCGCACCCAGCGCGTGTGCAAATCGTCGACCGTTGCGATATCAGCGACGCAGAAACCCGCCTCGCTACCGCCAACCGAGGCTTGGGCCGCAGGCTCCACGGTATGGCGCGACCACAGGCCGAGTTTCACCCCGTTGTCGAGGATGAACAGCGCGAAGGTCGGCCCCAGCTCCACCGGCGGCTTGTCCAGCAGCCGGCTGTAGAGGTTGGCGCTGGTGGCCGGGCTGTCGACGTACAACAAAAAGTAATGGGCAATGCTATTCATGATGACTCCGTGGAATGACGCAGCAATGGCGCGGCTCAGTCCCTAGTCTAAGGGGCTGTCCTGTCAGTTCATGTCAGGAGTCATCAAGCAAAGAGCAGACAGTCAATCTGGCTGTCTGCTCTTTTTATTGCGTGCACGTGTGTTGCGAGCTCTAAGGCTTGGACAAGGCCTGGTCTACCGCTGCGATCAGCTTTCCCAGATCCTTCGGGGTGGCTTTATGAATGACACCGAACAGATAAGCGCGCTGTTCCTCCTCGTCGACCAGGTCTGCGAAAAAGACTTTCAGCTTCACTCCCAGCGCCTCTGCGAACAAGAACAGTGCCTCGACGCTGGGTGTATAGGTGCCGGTTTCGAAGCGGCTGATGGTTTTAGGGTCAAAACCGGTTTTTTCACCTAGTTCAGCCTGAGTAAGCCCTGCGACCTTGCGGTAACGTCTGATGGCTGGACCCAAACTTGAAATGTGCATCGCTCAATTCCCATTTAGAATCAAGAACTTAACGATAAATCTTAAAATTAGACAACCGCATGTACCATCACCTTTTCTTGCAAAATGTGATGTAATTCGTAGAATCGGCATCTAGGACAAGTATTTGGTGGTCTCGTTTCAGAAGGCAGGTTTATGAAACAGGAAATCATTGCTCTCTCCTTACTCTCATAAATGTGCCCATAAAACGGACGCCTGGCAGGGACTGAAATGTCGCTCGTCAGTGCCACGCTTCATTGCGCCTCACGTGCCGGATACCCGAATTCAAGCCTAGTTGATCATCACTGAATGGATGATGAATTGCTGTGCAAAATCGTGGGTTTGCGTACCTTTGCGGCCAACCAGCCGATCGACGGCGCAGCCCGACTGGAAATACGAATCCGCCTGTCCTGCCTACCCGGTGGTCGAGAGGGCGATCGAATGCTGTCCATGGAGCTTTAACGTGCGTCTCAATTTGCCGGTCACTGCTGTTGAACAGACTTTTGGGGAGCAGCAACGGCTAATTTCCGCAACTGACGTCAACAGCCATATTACCTACTGCAACGCCGAGTTTGCCGCCATGAGCGGTTTTACCCAGGCCGAGCTGATCGGCAGCACCCACAACCTGGTGCGCCACCCGGACATGCCGCCCGCCGTGTTCCAGCTGATGTGGAGCTACCTCAAGGCCGGGCAGAGCTGGATGGGCGTGGTGAAGAACCGCTGCAAGAACGGCAACTATTATTGGGTCAGCGCCTATGTGACGCCGATTCTCGAAGACGGGCGGCTGACGGGCTACGAGTCGGTTCGGGTCAAGCCCACCCGCGAACAGGTGCGCCGCGCAGAGGCGCTGTACGCGCGGTTGCAGGCAGGTGGTGCGGCGGTCTCGCCGGTGCGGCGTGTGGCGTCTGTGTCCCGGGCCATGGCGTTGCCACTGGCGGCTGCCGTTGCCAGTGTCGCCGCCTTCCAATGGGTTCCGGGTGTATGGGCCCAGGCGTTGACTGTCGGCTTGTTTCTCGGCCTGGGCGTCTGGGGGCATCAACGCTTGGGGCTGCAGCTCAAGCAGATTGTGCAGAACACGCCCAATACCTTTTCCGACCCCATCAGCGCCATGACCTACAGCGACGCGCTGGGGCCGACCGCGCAGCTCGAAATGATCCTGATCAGCGAAGAGGCGCGACTTAAAACCGCCCTGACGCGCCTCAGCGACCTGGCCAACCAGATGGCCGAAGCAGCCGCCCATTCCAGCGTGTTGTCGAGCACCACCGAATCGGCGTTGCTGGAACAGCGCGCCGAGACCGACATGACCGCCGCCGCCATGACCGAGATGGCTGCGTCCATCGCCGAAGTGGCGGTGCACGTGCAGCAAACCGCCAGCGAAGCTCACACCGCCAACACCCTCGCCGAGCAGGGCAGCCAGGTGGCCGGCACGTCCCGCGAGGCGATCCAGCTGCTGGCCGGCACCGTCACCCAGATCAACCAGGCGGTGGGCAACCTGGCCGGGCAGACCCAGCAAATCCAGGTGGCCGCGAGCATGATCCAGGCAATCGCCGACCAGACCAACCTGCTGGCCCTCAACGCGGCCATTGAAGCGGCCCGCGCCGGCGAGCAGGGCCGTGGCTTTGCCGTGGTGGCCGACGAGGTGCGCGCCCTGGCGGGCAAGACGCGGGAGTCGACCCAGCAGATCCAGGGCATCATCCAGAACCTGCGGGCCGGCGCCGATGAGGCGGTCGAGATCGCGAGCCTGGGCATTCACGAGGCCGAGCAGGGCGTGCAGCAAGTACTTGAGGCGCAGCAGGCGCTGCAAGGTATTCGCCACGCGGTGGAGCGTATTACCGGTATGAGTCAGCAAATGGCTGCTGCCTCACAGGAACAATCCCACGTCGCCGAGGAAGTTTCACAGCAGATCAATAACGTTGCCGCCACGGTGCAAAAGACAGCGGGCAATGCCAACGCTGCAGTCACCCGTGGCCGGGAACTCGAAAGCATCTCTTCCGGGTTGCGCGCCCTGGTCGAGCGGTTCAACCGCTAGCCACAGTGAGCCTGACTCATGGACGAGAAATACCGCAGGGCCGTGGATGCAGCCGCCATTTTCTCCGAGACTGACCTGGCGGGCTGCATCACTTACGTCAATGACCAGTTCTGCGGCATGTCCGGCTACGGGCGTGACGAGTTGCTGGGGCAAAATCACCGCATTCTGAGCTCGGGACTGCACCCTGCGGGGTTCTTCCAGGGCATGTGGCAAGCCATCAGCGAAGGCCGGGTGTGGCGTGGGGAAATCTGCAACCGGGCCAAGGATGGGACGTTGTATTGGGTGGACAGCACCATGGTGCCGCTGCTCGATGAGAAGACCGGGCGCGTGCAGAAGTACGTGTCGATCCGCTTTGATGTCAGCGAAAAGCGCCAGCTGTTGCACACCCTGCAATGGCGGGTCGGCCACGATGTGCTGACCGGCTTGCCGAACCGCGCCTATCTGTCGGAGTTGCTTAACCAGTCCCTGGAGTTCTCCCGCAGCGAAGACATACCGTTGGCGTTGTGCATGCTCGACCTGGACGGCTTCAAGGCGGTCAACGACGGGTATGGGCATGCCTGTGGGGATCTGTTGTTGGTGGAAGTGGCCACTCGGTTGCGGGAGATCATCCGCGGCGAGGACGTGGTCGCCCGGCTCGCCGGTGACGAATTTGTGCTGATCCTGCGTTATGTGCGCGATATCGACGAGCTGAACGGCGCCTTGCTGCGCATCCTCAAGGCGATTTCCGAGCCGTACTCGATCCAGGGGGCGGAGCTGAATGTGTTCGCCAGCATCGGCGTCACGCTGTTCCCCCTGGACGACGAGGACGCCGACACCTTGCTGCGCCATGCCGACCAGGCGATGTATGTGGCCAAGCAGAGCGGGCGCAACCGCTACCAGTTGTTTGATGTATCCCTGGAACAGGAGGTCAAGGCCAGCCACCAGACCGTGGAGCAGATCCGCCAGGCCCTGGCGGCGGGCCAGTTGTGCCTGCATTACCAGCCCAAGGTCAACTTGCGCTGCGGCACGGTGGTGGGGTTCGAAGCGTTGTTACGCTGGCAGCACCCCGAGCGTGGCCTGGTGAAGCCGGGGGATTTCCTGCCACTGATCGAGCAGACCGACCTGATTGTCGATATCGGCGAATGGGTGATCGCCCAGGTGTTGGGCCAGATGCATCGCTGGCAGGTGCATGGGCATTGGTGGTCGGTGAGCGTGAACATCGCGGCGCGGCACTTCCAGCGCGAGGATTTTGTCGAGCGCCTGCAAGACTTGCTGGCGCAATACCCGCAGGTGGAGCCGCACCGGCTGGACCTGGAGATCGCCGAGTCGGTGGCCATCGACAATATCCAGCGTGTCACCCAGCACCTGGACGCCTGCCAGGCCTTGGGCGTGCAGTTCTCCCTGGATGATTTTGGCACCGGCTATTCCTCCCTGAGCTACCTCAAGCGCCTGCCGACCCAGACCATCAAGATCGACAAGTCGTTCGTGCGCGACATCCTGCACGACAAGGACGACCTGGCGCTGACCAAGGCCGTGATCGGCCTGGCCCGAGCGTTTGGCCGCGAAGTGATTGCCGAAGGCCTGGAAACCCTGGAGCACGGCCAGCTGTTGATGCGCATGGGCTGCGAAGTGGCCCAAGGCTATTTCATCGCCCGGCCGATGCCGGCGGAAGACGTACCGGGTTGGGTCGAGGGATTTGCATCGCCGCCGCAGTGGCAAAAGCTTGAGTGATGTTTATTGTGGCGAGGGAGCTTGCTGTGGCGAGGGAGCTTGCTCCCGCTGGGCTGCGTAGCGGCCCCAAGATCTTTGGGAGCGCTGCGCACTCCAGCGGGAGCAAGCTCCCTCGCCACAGCAAGCTCCCTGGCCACAAGGACAATCAGGTGATCTTAAGGGGCAGGGGCGCTGTTACCGATATACAGCTGGATGATTTCATCAATCTCCCCGGACATTTTCATCCGCAGCAACGTGCGCAGGATCTGCTGCCCCGGCACCTGCGGGTCGTTGCGCACATAGCAGCCCAGGCGTTGCTCCTCGATCACGGCCACCGTATGCAGGCGCTGTGTGGGCGGTAATTGCTGATTGAAGCGGTCAAGGATCCATTCGTTGATCACTGCATAGTTGAAGCGTCCGGCCACCAGTTTTTGCAGCACTTGCTCTTCACTGCGGCTGTCGTCGCGGCTCAACTGGCCGCTGGCGAAGCGCGCCTCCAGGGTCGGGTAGCTGTAGCCGAGTACCGTGCCGATGTGTTGCGGCGCAAGGCTGTCCAGTGCCACTGACGTTGAGGGCACGCGCCCGGCGGCCAGCACATTGCGCTGGACCAGCAGCGGGATGCTCCAGGTGTAGTCCCCCGACAGGTTGTTCAGCCACGCCGGTGTCACGTAGCAGCGCACGTCCACATCCCCGCGCTCCATGGCGGTGTCGATGCGCGCACGCGGCAGCACATGGAATATCGCAGGACGGCCGACCTGGGTGGCCAGGCTCAACATCAGGTCATACAAAATCCCCTGGGTCGGCTGGCCCTGGTCAAGTTGCACCATGGGCATGGTCCAGCTGTCGGAAATGGAGAATCGCAGAGGTGCGGGTGCCGCCAGGCTGACCGTGGCAATCATCCACAAGGCGCCCAGGACTGCGCGCATAAATTCTCCGGATTCAGCCTTTTACAGGCTTGGTCAGACCAGCTTAGTCAGATTAGACGAGCGTGCCGGATGCAATTTCCCCCTTGCTCCGCTAGCATTACCCGCTTCCGCTTCCCAGTTGCGACGGTTTTCGATGAGTTATCAGGTTCTTGCACGTAAATGGCGTCCGCGCTCGTTCCGCGAAATGGTCGGCCAGACCCATGTGCTCAAGGCTCTGATCAATGCCTTGGACAGCCAACGGCTGCACCACGCCTACCTGTTCACCGGTACCCGCGGGGTGGGCAAGACCACCATTGCCCGCATCATTGCCAAGTGCCTGAACTGTGAAACCGGCATCACCTCGACGCCGTGTGGTACCTGCTCGGTGTGCCGGGAAATCGACGAAGGGCGTTTTGTCGACCTGATCGAGATCGACGCCGCGAGCCGCACCAAGGTCGAAGACACCCGCGAGCTGCTCGACAACGTGCAGTACGCACCGAGCCGTGGCCGCTTCAAGGTCTACCTGATCGACGAAGTGCACATGCTGTCCAGCCACTCCTTCAACGCCTTGTTGAAGACCCTGGAAGAGCCGCCGCCCTACGTCAAATTCATCCTGGCCACCACCGACCCGCAGAAACTTCCTGCAACGATTTTGTCGCGGTGCCTGCAGTTCTCCCTGAAAAACATGACCCCGGAGCGTGTGGTCGAGCATTTGACCCACGTGCTGGGTGTCGAGAACGTACCGTTCGAAGACGACGCCCTGTGGTTGCTGGGGCGTGCCGCCGACGGCTCGATGCGTGATGCCATGAGCCTTACCGACCAGGCCATCGCCTTCGGTGAAGGCAAGGTGCTGGCCGCCGACGTGCGGGCAATGCTCGGCACCCTGGACCACGGCCAGGTGTTCGACGTGCTGCACGCGCTGATCGAAGGCGACGCCAAGGCGTTGCTCGAAGCCGTGCGCCACCTGTCCGAGCAAGGCCCGGACTGGAATGGCGTGCTGTCGGAAATCCTCAATGTGCTGCACCGCGTCGCCATTGCCCAGGCCCTGCCCGAAGGTGTCGACAACGGCCACGGCGACCGCGACCGCGTGTTGGCCCTGGCCCAGGCGCTGCCGGCCGAAGACGTACAGTTCTACTACCAGATGGGCCTGATTGGGCGACGTGACCTGCCGTTGGCACCCGATCCGCGGGGCGGCTTCGAAATGGTCCTGCTGCGGATGCTGGCCTTCAGGCCCGCCGACACGGCGGATGCGCCGAGACAGCCGCTAAAGCCAGTGGGGATCAGCCAGGCCACAGTTGATTCCGCCAAACCAGTGGCTGGCCCGGCTGTTGTCGCGCCAGTGGTTGCGCCGCCTGCGCCGGTTGCACAGGCCGCCGCCCCGGTTGTCGCCGAGCCCGTGGCGCCTGTGGTGGTGCCGGAGCCGGTGGTTGAGCCTGCGCCCGTGCCTGAAGTCGATCTGCCGTGGAACGACCCGGTAGAGGCCGAGGTCGAGGTCGAGGTCGAGCTGCAGCCTGCCGTCGAGCCGGTGCTGGAAACCACCAGCGAGCAGCCTGAACTGACACCCATGCCCGCGCCGACCCCGGACAGCGTGGTGCCGGACGCCCCCGAGTGGGTTTCGGCCCCGGTGCCGGAGCCGACCGTTGCGCAAGTGGACGCCGCCACCCCGGGCACCGACCTCGACGACGAGCCGCCGCTGGACGAAGATTACATCGAGCCGGACATGGATTCGGCCTACAGCTACCTGGACGACCTGGCCAGCGAACACACCGCCGAGCCTGCCCCGGAGCCTGAACCCGAACCTGCCGCGATGCCGGCCACCGGCCTGGCGTTGCAATGGCTGGAGCTGTTCCCGAAACTGCCGATCTCCGGCATGACCGGCAGCATCGCCGCCAACTGCACCCTGATTGCCGTTGATGGCGACCACTGGCTGCTGCACCTGGACCCGGCCCACAGCGCCCTGTTCAACGCGACCCAGCAGCGCCGGCTCAACGATGCCCTGAACCAGTTCCACGGGCGCACGCTGACCATCAGCATCGAGCTGATCAAGCCCGAGCAGGAAACCCCGGCCCAGGCGGCGTCCCGTCGCCGGGTCAACCGCCAGCGCGAGGCTGAAGAGTCGATCCACGGTGATCCGCTCATCCAGCAGATGATGCAGCAGTTTGGCGCGGTGGTGCGGCACGATACTATTGAACCTGTAGAAGCCCCGGTACCCCAAGCGTCATAACCCGGGGCCAATAATTGATCCACGTACTTTTGAGGTGATTCCCATGATGAAAGGTGGCATGGCCGGCCTGATGAAGCAGGCGCAGCAGATGCAGGAAAAAATGGCCAAGATGCAGGAAGAACTGGCCAACGCCGAAGTCACCGGTAAAGCCGGTGGCGATATGGTCAGCGTGGTGATGACCGGTCGTCACGACATCAAGCGCGTGAGCATCGACCCAAGCGTATTGCCGGGCGTCGGCGAAGACGACCTGGAAATGCTCGAGGCGCTGTTTGCCGCGGCCGTCAACGACGCCGTGCGCAAGATCGAAGCCAACAGCCAGGACAAGATGTCTGGCGTGACCGCTGGCATGCAACTGCCACCGGGTATGAAGCTGCCGTTCTGATCGGCAAGCAGCACCGAAAATGCCAGGCCCCGCGCCTGGCATTTTTTTGTCCGGCTATTTTCCATACCCGTAGCAGCTGTCGAGCGCCAGCGAGGCTGCGTCGGCAGCGACTCGGTCCCACGTCTGGCATGAAAGCAGCGGTGCGGCTAACGTAGTCTCGCTGGCGCTCGACAACGGCTACTGCGAGAGTTTTGTCGAACCCTGGACCCTGTGTTGGGGTCTGCACCCTATACCGTTGAATTCAATCACCGATAGAAGGAGCCTCGCTGATGTCCGAAGCATTGACCCTCAACCAGCGCATTGTGCTGGTCTCACGCCCCCACGGCGCACCGGTGCCGGAAAACTTTCGCCTGGAGCGCGTCGCGCTGCCGGAACTGGCCGACGGCCAGGTTTTGCTGAAGACCCTTTACCTGTCCCTGGATCCCTACATGCGCGGGCGCATGAGTGATGCGCCGTCCTATGCTGCGCCGGTAGAAATCGACGAAGTGATGACCGGTGGCGCTGTCAGCCGCATCGAACAGTCCCGCAATCCGAAGTTCGAGGTGGGTGACCTGGTGGTCGGTTCCACCGGCTGGCAGAGCCACAGCATCTCCGATGGGCGCAACCTGATCCCGGTACCGAAGGGACTGGCCAGCCCGTCCATGGCCCTGGGTGTGCTGGGTATGCCCGGCATGACCGCCTATATGGGCCTCACCGATATCGGCCAGCCCAAGTCCGGGGAAACCCTGGTGGTGGCGGCCGCTTCCGGTGCGGTGGGCTCGGTGGTGGGCCAGGTGGCGAAGATCAAGGGCCTGCGGGTGGTCGGTGTGGCGGGTGGCGCCGACAAGTGCCGCTATGTGGTGGATGAGCTGGGCTTTGATGCCTGTGTCGATCACAAGAGCGACAACTTTGCCGAGGAGCTTGCCCAGGCCTGCTCCAAGGGCATCGATATCTACTTTGAAAACGTCGGCGGCAAGGTATTCGACGCGGTCGTGCCGCTGCTGAATGCCAAGGCGCGCATTCCCTTGTGTGGCCTGATCGCCGGCTATAACGCCCACGAAGCGCCCAGCGGTCCTGACCGGCTGCCGGCGTTGCAACGTACCTTGCTGACCAAGCGTGTGCGGATCCAGGGCTTTATCGTGTTCGACGACTATGGCGACCGCCAACCGGAATTCCTCAGTGCCATGGCGCCGTGGGTGCGGGATGGCAAGATCAAGTTCCGCGAGGACGTGGTGGAAGGCCTGGAGCAGGCACCTGAAGCCTTTATCGGTTTGCTGGAGGGGCGCAACTTCGGCAAGTTGGTGGTGCGGGTCGCACAAGATTGAGCATTTGACGCTAATCCGAGGCGCGGGTATAAACCGCGTCTCGTTGTTTTGTCGGACCTTTCCCCATGAGCTTCAGCCCCCTGATTCGTCAACTGATCGACGCCCTGCGCACTTTGCCAGGTGTGGGTCAGAAAACCGCCCAGCGCATGGCGCTGCAACTGCTGGAGCGTGATCGCAGCGGCGGCTCCCGACTGGCCCAGGCCCTGAGCCAGGCGATGGAAGGGGTTGGCCACTGCCGCCAGTGCCGCACCCTGACCGAGGAAGAGCTGTGCCCGCAATGCGCCGACCCGCGTCGCGACGACACGCTGCTGTGCGTGGTCGAAGGGCCGATGGATGTCTACGCGGTGGAGCAGACCGGTTACCGCGGGCGCTACTTTGTGCTCAAGGGCCACCTGTCGCCGCTGGACGGGCTGGGGCCGGAGGCGATTGGTATTCCGCAACTGGTGACGCGAATCGAGGAGCAGGGCACGTTCGTCGAGGTGATCCTGGCCACCAACCCTACGGTGGAAGGCGAAGCGACGGCCCATTACATCGCCCAGCTGCTGACCAACAAAGGCCTGATTACCTCGCGCATCGCCCACGGCGTGCCGCTGGGTGGCGAGCTGGAACTGGTGGATGGCGGGACCCTGGCGCATTCGTTTGCCGGGCGTAAGCCGATCGCCCTATAACAAACACCGCAGAACAAAATGTGGGAGCGGGCTTGCTCGCGAATGCGGTGGTTCAGTCAATGCATCTGGCGACTGATACACCGCATTCGCGAGCAAGCCCGCTCCCACATTTGTTTTGTGGCGTTCACGAGTCTTTCCTCTTGCTTGATAACCAAGCAAGCGCTTGGTAAGTTCGCTCTACCGTCCCGTGGAGCTTGCCGATGTCTGCCTATCAGGAATACTTCGACCCCAGCCACCAATTGGTCCGCGACAGCGTGCGTCGTTTCGTCGAGCGCGAGATGTTGCCGGGCATCGAGCAGTGGGAGGAAGCGGAAAGCTTCCCCCGGGAGCTGTACCTCAAGGCCGGTGCGGCGGGGATCCTGGGCATCGGTTACCCCGAAGCCCTTGGAGGCAGCCACGAAGGTGACCTGTTCGCCAAGGTCGCGGCCAGCGAAGAGCTAATGCGCTGCGGCTCCGGCGGGGTAGTGGCAGGGTTGGGCTCGCTGGATATCGGCTTGCCGCCCATCGTCAAATGGGCCCGGCCCGAGGTGCGCGATCGTGTGGCGCCGCAGGTGTTATCCGGCGAGAAGATCGCCGCCCTGGCCGTCACCGAGCCCGGTGGCGGCTCCGATGTCGCCAGCCTGCAGACCCGTGCTGTGCGCGACGGCGACCATTACCGCGTCAGCGGCAGCAAAACCTTTATCACCAGCGGCCAGCGTGCCGACTTCTATACCGTCGCGGTACGTACCGGGGGGCCGGGCTTTGCCGGCATCAGCCTGTTGTTGATCGAAAAGGGCACGCCTGGTTTCACCACCGGTACACCGCTGAAGAAGATGGGCTGGTGGGCGTCGGACACTGCCGAACTGTTCTTCGACGATTGCCGCGTACCCGTAGGCAATCTGATCGGCGCCGAGAACATGGGTTTCGCCTGCATCATGGGCAACTTCCAGAGCGAGCGCCTGGCCCTGGCCCTGATGGCCAATATGACTGCGCAGATGGCCCTGGAGGAAAGCCTGAAGTGGGCGGCCCAGCGCGAGGCCTTCGGCAAACCCATCGGCAAGTTCCAGGTGCTCAAGCATCGCCTGGCGGGAATGGCCACGGCGGTGGAGGTCTCGCGGGAATTCACCTACCGCCAGGCCGCCAAGATGGCCGCGGGCAAGAGTGTGATCAAGGAGATCTCGATGGCCAAGAACCTCGCCACCGACACCGCCGACCGCGTGACCTTTGATGCCGTGCAGATCCTCGGCGGCCAGGGCTACATGCGCGGCAACCTGGTGGAGCGGCTGTATCGCGACAACCGCATCCTGTCCATCGGCGGCGGGACTCGGGAAGTGATGAACGAAATCATCAGCAAGCAGATGGGCTTGTAGAAAGCGCTTTTGTGGCGAGGGAGCTGTGGCGAGGGAGCTTGCTCCCGCTGGGCTGCGTAGCGGCCCCAAGATCTTTGGGAGCGCTGCGCACTCCAGCGGGAGCAAGCTCCCTCGCC